>JAHCHX010000001.1:2950000-3252500 GCA_026129545.1 Saprospiraceae bacterium | reverse complement strand
CAAAGGTACTACGGGTTTCTATTTTTCAAATAGCGCGACCAAAGTTTTACGCAAAAAAATTAAATAGGCTAAAAAAATTGGGCAAATCGCGTCTTTTTTTCATATATCGTTTGTCATTTGAGTCGAAGAGGATATTTTTGAATGTACTTTCATTTAATCGCCTTGCAAAAAAATTATAACTGTGTCGCAAATGACTTTTCCTTCGGTACGCGAACTTTGGAGTGGTTTTGTGCATCTACTCTATCCTGAGTTATGTGCTGCCTGCGGCGAAGAGCTCCCGCATGGCGATGTTTGTTTTTGCTTCAAGTGCCAGTTAAAAGTTTCTACATCGGAAATGCACTTTTCACGCGAGAACGAGTTTACCAACAGATTGTGGGGCAGGGTAAATATCGAAAGCGGTGCTGCTATGTATTATTTCAGCAGGAAGGGGCCAGTGCAACAGGCTCTACATCAGTTAAAATACCACAACCAACCGGACATAGGGTTAAAAATCGGAAGGGCGTTTGGCAAAAAACTAAGGTCTTCAGAGGTGTTTCAATCGGTTGAGTCGATAATCCCCGTGCCGCTCCACCCTAAAAAGGAAAGGCTTCGGGGATATAATCAGAGTGCTGTATTTGCTCAAGGTCTTTCTGATGCAATGGGCATCCCCGTCTTGCATCGAGTCTTGATAAGGAGGTCGTTCACCGAAACGCAGACGAAAAAAAAGCGGATGGACCGTTTTGGCAATGTCGGTGAAATATTTGTTGTGGACAAACCCTCTCTTATCGCGGGTAAGCATTTGTTGCTCGTGGACGATGTGTTGACGACAGGTGCCACATTGGAAGAGTGCGGGAAAGCACTTCTGGGCGTACCTAACACAAAACTGAGCATGGCCACCATTGCCATTGCCGTCAATTGATTAAATGCCACGACAATGAAAAGAATCTATCCTCGCCAGATTAAGGACAAGTTTTATCTTTCACGTTTGTTGGAGCAGTATCTGACCACCTTGGAAGAATCTCCGATGCAGGTCAAACTTCGGGCTTTGGCTTATAATTCAAAAATACCCGAATCCATTTTTCGCCGTCTTATGAATCTACACCGAAACCCGGAAGATGCTCCCAACATCAATGCCGAGGATTACCACATTCTTTTTTCCAACATCATGTTTCGCTATCCCACCGTGAAAATGTGGCTTCAGGATGACGGCGAGGTGTTTTTTGAAATGTGAATGGCCAAGCCTTGTTTTTTGAGAGAACTTGAATCTTCGTAACGTTGCACCTTGAGTTGTCATGTATTGAGACTTTATTCATGCTCGCGCCTGACCTGTCTTCTACCATTGTAGCGCTATCTACCCCACCGGGAGTGGGGGCTACTGGGGTCGTTCGGTTGTCCGGCCCTCGCGCTGTCATTATTGCAGACAAGATTTTTAAGGGAAAACGCTTGGAAAACCAACCAAGCCATACGGCACATTTTGGCAAAATAATCGCTGCGACGGATGGTGGCGAGCGAGTGATTGATGAGGCGTTGGTCACTGTTTTTAAAAATCCGCAATCATACACGGGGGAAGATGTTGTTGAAATCAGTTGTCACGGTTCGCCATATATCCTGCAAGAAACAATTCAACTGTGTCTTCAAAATGGTGCCAGAATGGCTGCCCCCGGCGAGTTCACGCTGCGAGCTTTCTTGAACGGCAAAATGGATTTAAGCCAAGCCGAAGCTGTTGCGGATTTGATTGCCAGCGAAAGCGAGGTAGCGCATGGTGTAGCTATGCGGCAATTGAGAGGTGGTTTTAAAAATGAAATCCAACATCTACGCGAAGAGCTTATTGGTTTCGCCAGCCTTGTAGAACTCGAGCTCGATTTTGCGGAAGAGGATGTGGAATTTGCAGACCGCACCCAATTGAAAACTTTGGTGGAAAGAATCAGGAAGTACATTCAAAATCTACTGCGCTCCTTTTCGTTGGGCAACGCCTTGAAAACGGGGGTTGTCACCGTCATTGCGGGACGGCCAAACGCGGGAAAATCCACCCTCCTCAACACCTTGCTCAACGAGGAACGTGCCATCGTATCAGACATCGCAGGCACTACCCGCGACACCATCGAAGAAGTACTCAATATTAAAGGTGTGCAATTCCGGCTTGTTGACACAGCGGGTCTCCGTGAGGCTCAAGATGCCATTGAGGCCATCGGCGTTCAGCGAACGATGGAAAAAATTGAGCAAGCAAGTATTCTCGTATATGTGTGGGATGTGGCGGCCATGACTCTTGCGGAGTTGTATGAAGATTTGTCGCAGTTTGCTCCGCTTCGGAAAAGCGACGGAAGGCTTCTCATCGTCTGTAACAAAATGGACAAGAATCCTTATTTCAAAACCGAGTGGCTATTTGACCCCATGCATCCTGACGTGCACCCCTATCTTCTCGAAGGTGGGATGCCGAGAGGTTTGTCGTTACTCGCCCATCAGCTATCTATTTTACCTATTCCCATTTCGGCAAAAAACGCTCAAAACATTGAGTTCTTAAAAGAAAAACTCTTCGAGGTAGCCATTGGAGAAGAGGTGAATCTGGAAAGCACTGTCGTCACTAATGCCCGTCATTATGATGCGCTGCGCCGGGCCGATGCCGCGCTGACCGATGTTTTAAATGGGCTTGAAAATGGCGTGACAAGTGACTTTGTGGCGCAGGATATTCGACGCTCGTTGGCCTGTTTGTCTGAAATCACGGGCGATGTTGTGGGTGTAGAGGATATTTTGGGGACGATTTTTTCAAAGTTTTGCATCGGCAAATAACGGGGTCAAAACTCCAGTCTCCAGCTCAAATTGGGAATAAGCCCCAGCTGATATTTCGTCTCTACCGATTGCTTGTATGGGTCCCAATACTGATAAGCGACGTTTTCTTGCATCAAGGCATTTTGGAAGTCCATCGCAAAGGTGCTGTTGCGGCGGTCGCCGAGGCTGCGTTTCCAGTAGACCCTTAAATCAAGCCTGAGATAATCGCGAGGGTTGGCCGCAAATCCTGCGCTTTCGTCAAAAACCGTGTGTCCAACTTGTGCCGATGCAGCGGCATTCACGGGCAAGGAGCGAATGCCATCCGTCCATGTGAAGCGACCGTTGAGGCCGAAAGCACGCACTTGGCCGGGGCGCTTGTCGCGATACCATTCCTTGCCGCCTGTGACGTTGGCAATGTAGCGTGCGTGCCAACGAGTCGTGCGCCATGCTCCATCACTCCCTTGATATGCCGATTTAAAAAAAGTGGCATTGGCAAGCACAAACCACCCTTCCGAAAAGTAGCGTTCTGCGGTCAGTTCAAGGCCGCGATTTTCTCCTGCTCCTCTGTACGCAAATTCTTTTTGGGAAAAAATTCGGTACTCGTTCTCATTGAGCAAACTAAAAGATGTCGGAACGTTAGCATCAATGCCTACATCCGTTTGTCGCTGCCAAAAAATTTCTGTTTTCAGCACCCAACTTGGCACCACGCTCCAAGTGTGCTTCAAGCCAGTATGCCACGCACGAATCAAATCGATATGGTCTTTGAGCAGCCATAAGGGCGCTATCGCGCTATACCGACCACCGGAAAGCGCGAGGCGATGGTTGGGGGCCAACTGATGTGTCAGGGTAAGGCGCGGTTCTATTGTGTGTCGGTTTTTGTATGGAAAAACCAAACTATGTGCTCCAAACTGCACACTTGTTTTTTCGTCGCGGCTGCTCCATGTTGCGTTCGCCCAAGGTTGGGTGATAAAATACCGATGGTCTGGAATTTCCTGCGACATCGTATTCAGCAGGGCCTCATAGCGATATTGTTGTTGTGTCAGCATGGCTCCTCCCATGATGCGCCATTGCGAGTGCAGGCGCTGCGACAGGGTGATAGAGCCGGACAATTTTGACTCGTCAACATAGTCGTAGCTATCGTATTCCGCGTATTGTTCGGAAAATGAGGTGCGAGCATTCGATTGCGCTGAAGCAGCAAACGCTACTTTCACCCATCCTTTTTTGCCCAACGGCGACCAGTTGGATAGCCCAATGACTCCTGTTTTTGACTGATAGTCAACGTCGAAAAAATCTTTGAACTCCTTGATCGCAGTCGAATCGGATTTGTGTTCGAACACGTTGTTGCTCAGCCCACCCAAACCAAAAAGCGACCATTCACCACCGTTTTTCCCTTGAAAATTGAATTTAAAGGATAGGTCTTGAAAATCTATTTGCTCGTCGCCAAATGAGATGCCCATTTGACCCAAAAGCCCAACGGTGGAATAGCGATAGTTGAACAAATATGAATTTTTGCCGCGTTGGAACAATGGTCCTTCGGCAGCAATATCAAGTCCGATGAGACCAGCCTGCGCGGTAAACTCGTGCTGCCGGGTATTGCCGCTCCGAAGATTGATATCCATGATGCCGCCCAGTGCCTCTCCGTAGCCAGCGGGAAAAGACCCGGTGAGCAGCGATGAGTTGTCGAGCAGTTGAGCCGAAAACATTAGTACCCCGCCGGCGGCGGCGGTGGGCCGGTCGCTGATGGTGCCTGCGTTGGTCAGGTGATTGGGATTAACCACATCAACGCCTTCCAAACGCCAACGCATAAAAGCAGGGCTGTTGCCCCTGACGCTGAGGCCATTGGCTTGGTCGTCATTGTTCATCACGCCCGGATACGCCATAGCCAATCGAGCAGGGTCGAAAAAGGTAGCGGGGAATCGCAGTGTCTGTTCGCGAGTGAGCGGGATGGCACCCAACGGCTGCAACGGGCGTCTTGCAGCTGCATTTACCACTGTCAACTGTGGCAAATCCATGTTTTGGTCGTAGTTAATATCCAAGAGGGTTTCTTTTCCGCCAGCCACGCTGATTTCTCTAATTGTCATGGGTCTGTAGCCTCCATAAGTTACTGTCAGCGTGTAGTAGCCGGGGCGCAGGGATTGGAAGAGATATTCTCCTGCTGCATTGCTCTGCGTTGTAATTGGTGTGCTATCGGCTGATGCGGCAAGGCTTACATTTGCTCCTATCAATGCTTCGCCCGTAACGACATCGCGCACGGTGCCTCTCAAAGTTTGGGCAATGGCCCAATGCAACGGCAACAGCAGTGAAAAAAATAGTAGGGCATATTTGATTGATGATGACATGGTCAAGGTTTCTATTGTTTTTTCTGAACGCAAGGTATTGCTCTAGGAAGAACCCTGCTAATGATTGAGCGGAAGAGATGCCTTTGTGGTGTGCTTTTATTCACAAACGGTTTTCCCGACTTGATTTCGCAAAAGTTTGAAGATGGGCACCCCAACCTTACCTTCGCTTTTTTGTTTTCAAAAAAAAATTGAAAATAACTCAGCAGCACAAGCAGGCTCCAACCAAGATTGGAATGTCGTCTTGGGTTTATCGTCATGAATATCTCCGACCTCCTACACCGCGCCCTCCACTTCGAGTGGCTTTCGCCCGAAGAGGGTGTTTTTTTGTTTGAAAATGCCTCCACCGCCGAATTGATGTATGTGGGCAATTCCATGCGTCAGCATCACGTGCCCAGCAAAATCGTGACTTGGATTATTGACAGAAACTCGAATACGACCAATGTGTGTATCGCCAATTGCAAGTTCTGCAATTTCTATCGGCGGCCTGGCCACGAGGAGTCGTACATCACCACGATGGCGCAATATCGCACGAAAATAGAAGAGACTTTCCGATTGGGCGGCGAGCAGCTTTTGTTGCAAGGTGGTCACCATCCCGACTTGGGGTTGAGCTTTTACGCAGAGCTCTTCCGCCAATTAAAATCGGAGTATCCCAACCTAAAGCTTCATGCGCTCGGCCCGCCAGAGATTGCTCACATCGCCAAGTTGGAAGGCATGAGCCACTATGATGTGCTGAAAGAGCTAAAAACCGCAGGGCTTGATTCGCTGCCCGGCGCGGGGGCCGAAATTCTCAACGACCGTGTCAGGCGCTTGATTTCCAAGGGAAAATGTGGGGGCGAGGAATGGCTAGATGTGATGCGGGCTGCCCACCAGCTGCGTCTTACGACCTCTGCGACCATGATGTTTGGGCACATCGAGACCAATCTTGAGCGCATGGAACATTTCGCCGCCATACGTCAGGTTCAATCCGAAAAACCCGCAGACGCAAAAGGGTTTTTAGCGTTCATCCCTTGGCCTTTCCAAGATGAAGACACGATTTTGAAAAAACTCAAACGCGCTCGCAATGCCGTCACGGGCGATGAGTATGTGCGTATGATTGCTATGAGCCGCATCATGCTTCCCAACGTGGTCAATATCCAAGCTTCTTGGCTGACCGTAGGCAAACAGGTGGCACAAGTTTGCCTTCATGCGGGGGCTAATGATTTTGGCAGCATCATGATTGAGGAAAATGTGGTGTCAGCCGCGGGAGCGCGTTTTCGTTTTACCGCGGATGGCATTCAACAGGCGATTCGAGAGGCTGGGTTTGTGCCTCAGCTGAGAAATCAACAGTATGAATTCCGTGACTTGCCTCCCAACATGGCACAACAGGAGTTAGACAGAGTGGCTATGGTGGTGGATTAAGGAATCTGTGAAGGATAATCTTATAGTTTCACACATTCTTAGGTCGCCGTTTCAAACTTGACGCACTTTTTCCCGATTTTCAACACGGCTTCTATCAAGAGTTCCAAATCAGCCGTCGTGGTGCGATGATTGGCGATAGCCACTCGCAGGCAATATGCTTGCTGTAACACTGTATAGGATGGCACTGCGATGCCGCTCTCGTGCAGCTGCATCAATATCTCTCGGTTCAAGAGATTCAGCTCGTGGATGTTCAAAAACCCGGGATTGTAACGAAAGCACACGATGTTGAGTGGGACTGATGCCATGAGCTCCAAGCCGGGCGTCTGGGCGATACGCCGAGCGAGATATCTTGCTTGCTCGATATTTTGTCGAATAAGACGAACGAATTTTTCAACGCCGTGCTCTTTGAGCGTCATCCACACTTTCAGGGCTTTGAAATCGCGAGAAAGCTCTGGCCCATAGTTCGACATCCCCTCCGGCCCGGCGGCAAAGCCTCGCTCGTGATGTGTCAAATAATCGGCACTGTAAGAGAAGGCGTTTCGATGCGTGTCGCCTTCGCGCACGAGCACACAACCCACATTGTATGGCAGATACATCCATTTGTGCAAATCGAAGGCGATACTGTTGGCATAGCTAAGCCACTTCAAGGCATCTTCATATTCTGGCAGCAGGCGCGCCAGCGCGCCAAATGCGCCATCAACATGAAGCCACAAGCCTTTTTCCTTGCATATATCTACCAATGCTTCCAATGGGTCTATTGCACCCGTGTTGACCGTGCCCACATTGGCCACGATGCAGAAGGGGCGATAACCCGCCGCCTCGTCGCGGGCAATGCACTCCTTTAGGTGCCCTACATCGAGCGTATAGTGGCTATCTACCCGAACATGACGCAGCGCATCCGTTCCCAAACCGAGCATTTCAGCCGCTCGGGCGATGCAACTATGTGTTTGGGCGGATGCGTATAGCGTCAATTTAGCTTTGCGTCCTTGCAGCCCTTCCTTGCGGATATTTTCGTCAGACGCGTTGCGTGCCACAATTAGAGCTGTGGCGTTGGCCATGGATGCGCCGCTAACCAATAGGCCACTCGCGTTTTGAGGATAGTGCATCATATGTTTGCACCACTCTATGACTTGTTTTTCCACATACATGGCAGCTTGGTCTCCGAGCGACACATTGGGGTTCATCGCCGCCGCGAGCATCTCAGCCAAAGCGGATTGCATGGAGCCTGTTCCTTTCACCCAGCCCCAAAAGCGGGGGTGTATGTTGCCATTGTGATAAGGCAATATATGTTTCTTGAAATCGGCGTATATGTCCGCGATGTCTTGAGGAAGCTGCGGCACACCCTCTTGCAGATATTCTTTTGCGGCATCGGAAGGTTTGCGCCAGACTGGCTGTTCGCCGATGTCCCGTAAAAACTGCGCCATGTCGTCCACCATTTGATGGCCAAGCAGCCGCATTTTTTCCCAATCCGATGGGTCAAGTGTTTCGGTGCCGGGGTTGGGAGGGTAGGGTATGTTGTTGTTCATAGCTTTTCAATTTTGTCAGGAGAGCAGGGTCAGCAGTTCTTCGCGCTTGCTTTTCGAGACGGCTACTTGCATTTTATTTTCTAAAATCAAGTATCCACCGTCGCCCCGCACGAATTCTCGCACTCGATTGAGGTTGACGAGATGCGAATGATGGGGCCGAAAAAAATCATACGGCGACAACAGGTCTTCAAATTCTTTCAACGTCTTGGAAATCAGTCGTTTTGCGCCATTACAAAGGTAAACTTCGGTATAGTTGCTGCTGGCCACGCACACCACTATGTCGTTGGGGTCAACAAACTCGATACTTTCTTTTGAAGCGAGCGCCACGCGAGCACGTTTGCCCTTCCGCTCGGCGTGTACATTGCTCAATAGGGCATCTATTTGTTCTGCGGGGATGCTTCTGTTTGTTTTTCGCAAATGTTTCTCGATGGCCTCTTTAAGCTCTTTGTTTTGAACGGGTTTTAGCAAATAATCAAGCGCACTGAATTTGACGGCTTGTATGCCAAAATTGTCGTAGGCAGTGGTAAAAATAATATCGAAAGACACATCTCGGCCTAATTCCTCCAGCACGTCGAAGCCATTGAGCATGGGCATTTCGATGTCGAGAAAAAGCAGGTTGGGCGTGTTTTTTTTCAAAAAGTCCACCCCCTCCGCAGGGTTGTCGAAGGCGGCTTCCACTACTACCTCTGGGCAATAGTTCTCGAGCTTCCATTGTAGCGTCTCGATGCTGGGTCGCTCATCGTCTATGATGACTGCTTTTATCATTTTTAAAAGTTGATAAAGGGTGGATGATGATTGATTAAGAATCGATGCATTGCGGCAAACCCTGCGTTATCGCTCTCACAACCCTTTGCAAACCGTCTTCACACTGGTATCGTCAGTTCCACGCGCGTTCCGGTTGCTTGTCCGTTCTCGTCCTTTAAATCAATGATTTCAACGCGGGCATCCATTTTGCGAAGTTTGTTGATGAGGTCAATGCGGTCGCGGGTAATACTCATGCCCATTGATTTTTTGTGATGATTCCCATTTTTCCCTGCTTTTAAGGCTGCCGATTCTTCACGGCCAATACCGTTGTCCTCTATCACACAGCGCAAGTATTCTCCCTCGCGAGCGATTTTTAGCAGAATTTTACCCTCGCATCTCTCTTTGGATATGTGCCGCAATCCATGCCAAATCGCATTTTCCAAAAAAGGTTGAATGAGCATGGGAGGAATCACGATACTTGACGTGCGCAAGGATTCCGCTACTTCAATCTTATAATCAAAACAATTGTCGAAGCGCAAGCTTTCCATTTGCAGATACAGGTCAAGCACTTCCAGCTCATCTGCCAGACTTATGTGGCCTGAACGCGACTGTTGGAGAATCAGCCGCACTAGTCGGGCAAAGTTGTTTAGGTATTCTGAGGCTTTTTTCGATTCGTTTTTGATGATATAGCTGTCTATCGAATTAAGGCTGTTGAACAGGAAATGGGGGTTCATCTGGGCCAACAGGGCGCTCATTTCTACTTGTGCCAACCTCTTTTCATATTCGGTCTTGAGGCGTTCTTTCCGACGAATTTGGCCGACACGATACTGATAAGCCCCATAGACGATGCCGCCGATGGCAAGCAACACAGCTCCCCTAAACCACCATGTGGCCCACCAAGCAGTGGCTACAAACACTGGGATTTCGAGCAGTTTTTCGTTCCAAACGCCTTCGTTGTTGGCTGCTTGCAATTGAAACACATACTTGCCTCCCGGCACGTTTGTGTAGTTGGCAAACCGACGGTTGCTCACTTCCGTCCAATCATCGAATCCCGCGAGCCGATAGCGGAAGCGCGTTTCGTTGCCGAGCGTAAAGGCTCTCGCCGAGAAGCCCACGGAAAAAAAGTTCTCCCAATACTGTAATCGGACTGGCTCTCCGCCATATAGGGACTCGTAGTGGCGAGATTTGTTCGACACATGAATCTCCGTGACATAAGGCACCGGCAGTTCGCGGTTGCGCTGAAGTTCTGCTGGGTTGGCCAACACGATGTCGTTGCGTCCGCCAAACACCAATTCGCCCGAAGGAAGAACAGAGAAGTGATAAAAATCGGCTTCTTTCACGCCATATCGAAAGTTGAAAGTGGTCAGCTCCAACGTCTCCGCATTGATTTTAAGCAACTCTTTTTCCGTGTAACTCCAAATATCACCATTTACGTCTGCCGCGATGTCGTACAGATTTTCCAAAATGCCTTTGCTTGCGATGTTAAACTTAAACGTCACGCCCAACTGAGGTTGAGCGGGGTTCGCCCACCCCAACCAGCCGTCGCTGCTTACCAACCACACCCGTCCCTTTTTGTCTTCCGTAAAATCAAACACTACCGGAAAACTGTTTGTGCTTGATTTTTTGTAAATAAAGTTGAAAATCGTGTCGTGGGCAGCATCGTACACGCCCAACCCGCCATCCCGGGCGAACCAGATATTGCCTCGGCTATCCTCAAATAACCCCCCGATTCTGAGCAAACTCTCTTCTTCGGTGGCCTGCAAGCTCTCCGCACCAAAAATACGCGGCTGGCGTTTGCTGGGGTCGAGACAAACAAGTCCTTCGCCAGTAGCGCAAAGCCAAATCTTGTCGTCGCGAGCAGCCAACACATCTCCCCATCGTTTAAAACGAATGCCTGGAACTGGCTTTTCTGGGCGCAACTGACCGCCCTTCGTTGGCAACCAAGTAAACAATCCTTCTTCCGCGGACACCACATACAGCCCATCGCGCCGGCGCGAGAATCCGCGCACCGCGACCTGCCTGTTGAAAGGGAACTTCGTCCATGTGTGGCTCAATTTGTCGAACCTGTATATGCCATCGGTATAACGAGGGCATACGATGAGGCCATCGCTCTCGATTTCGGGCAGGACGTAAAACGTGAACCCCCACTCCGTGTGCAAATCACTGTATGAGTATTGGGCAAATTGCTGCATCAGTGGGTCGAAGCATTGGATGCCTCGCAAGTTGCGTTGCCAAGCTCGCCCGTCTTTATCAATGCTTTCGGCCCCGTACAATTCCTGTTTGATATGTTTGTTGTGTTTGACAAAAACGACTTCTCGCCAGCGAGTGTGGTAAATGACCAGCCCATTCAACGTTGTTATCCAAAGCTCGTCGGTGTTGCGGCTCAAAATTTTGGCAGTCGGCGTTTGCAGGATGTCACTGCCATATTTATTTTTCAAAAA
Organism: Saprospiraceae bacterium; assembly: GCA_026129545.1. NCBI lineage: Bacteria > Pseudomonadati > Bacteroidota > Saprospiria > Saprospirales > Saprospiraceae > Saprospiraceae bacterium. The sequence goes on along the minus strand of JAHCHX010000001.1, from coordinate 3,241,307 downwards.
TAGTGGTTCGAGCGTTTGTTTTTCGGGGTCAAAAACCGAAACGCCCGCCCCCCAGCTGCCCACATACAATTTCCCGTCACTATGGTAACACAAGCGCCGAAAAGCATTCACATTCACTTGATAATCTTTGTCTTTTTGCGGAAAAGTGAACCAGCGCACCTCGCCCGTTCGCTTGTTCACCTGCTGTAAGCCTGCGGGTGTGCCAGCCCAAACCAAGGAATCGCCATCCGACTCGATACTAAGAACCGATTGCGGAGAGTCCAGCATCGGCGAAATGGCCGGGTAAGCTTCTGGTGGGTAGGGATATTGGTAAAAATCGTCGCTCTCGGGGCGGAATTTCCAAAGACCATGAGAACGTGTCCCGAGCCAAATATCACCTGCCGAATCTTTGAACAACACCGAGACACTGTGGCCAAAATCGCGGGTCAAGGTGGCGGCCTTTCCTGTTGCCGTGATTTGATAATGCCTGAAAGTGTCGGCGCGGACATTGAGCACCGAAATGCCTTGTCCGGTCGCCACCCACACTTCATCTTTTTCTGGCAAAATGCTGAATATGTTGTTGTCAAGCAAAGAGCGGGGATTGTCTGGGTCGCGCCGCCAAACTTTGAATTGATTTCCGTCGAATCGGCAAAGCCCATCGTCAGCGCCCGCCCAAACAAAGCCATCCTCGCCCGCCACCACCAACCGCGCACCATTGACGGGCAACCCGTTTTCCCTCGTAAACTGCGTGGGTTGGCCAAATTTGTATTGCGCTGCCGCGATATTGGAGATGCCAAACCACGCTGCCACAATGAGCAACATGGTCCGGCGGGCTGGGAACACGTTTGCGAGACCATCGAAGAATTCGCAAGCGCCCCCCAACCATCTGCGAGTGCAATATAACGGAGGTGCATACATCGGACAAATGTAACATACTGGTTAATTCGAGGTGACAAATGCCGACAATTTGGCACTCGCATGTTTTCATTTCCCCTTAATGGGACACGCTGACAACGGTTTCCTTCATTGCCGCGACTCGCTCCTCGAAGGGCATCCTGCGCGACAAGGGGGTTTCCCATTGCTTGAAGAGGCCATTGACATACTCTGAATGAAGCGTTCGTTTTTGGGTGCGCAGATTCACATGAACATATCTCGTCCAAAGCATCGCTTTCACTTTGGTGCAGGACTCATTCCACATTTGCATTTCTACCAAAACGTCGCTTGAGTTCCATTCCAAAATGGACGACTGGATGAGTACTCTTTCCATAGCACGCGCCGGAGTCAGGTAGGCAATCTGGTTTTGCGCTACTACCCACGATTCGCCCGTTTTGGCTGCATGGTCGTAAATGTCGAATCCATAGTTGTGCAGCAGATGGTCTTCCCGCGCATTGATAAAATATTCGAGATAGCGTGTGTTGCTCAGGTGATTGAACGGGTCGCAGTGCATGAAACGGATGGTGTGCATCGAATCGGGAGCCTTTGTCATGATTCAAAATGTCTTAGGTCAAAACTTTTCAAAAACCCCCTCCCGACTATGTGCGGGAGGGGTTAAAACAAACCAAATTAAAACAACTCAAGTTTGAAGTGCACCCGAACAAACACCTTTTGTTCGACAGGCACTCCGTCACGACGCGCGGCATTCCACGGGGGCATACTCGATAGCATTTTTTTCACTGCCTTGTCGCAGCTGTAGCTAAGTGGTTCGACAATCCGAACATCCGTCAGTTTGCCATCCGTCCGCACCACGGCTTCCGCTCCGACCGCGCCCTCCAAGCCAGTTTCGCGGGCCGCACCGGGATATTGGATATGCTCACGCACATACTGCTTGAAATTGGGGAACCACGCATTTCTAATTCTGCTCCTTGAAGTCGAAAGTTCATTGTGTGCTTTCGGTGCAGGCGCTTCCTCGTCAAGAAAGACTTTGGTTTCCATTCGGCGAAAATGGGGCGGCGTTTGAGCGGTCGCAACGGACCAGAGGCACAGACTGGTCAGTGCCAGCGCGAAAATTGTTTTCATAGCGAAATAAGATTTGAAAAAAATGTGATTGAATTCGCTGACAAAGGACACCGCCATTTTAAAACAGGCCAAGGCTGTTTGATTGTGTGTGGCCAAAAGTTGAGTCGTTTGATGGTTTTTTTGAGTACGACAAGCATCGTGAGCAAAATGTGCGTTTTTCCCTTTTTGAACGTCGCTGCCTCAAAAAACACTGACTGCTGCGCGAAAAATGCACCTATCGGCTCATCTATTCATTGTCGGGTCAGGATGTCGGGCAAACCTTGCGGCGCAATTGAATCAATCACATTTTTTACACTCAATTTAACTCACTTTATGAAACGTCTTCTCGTTTTGCTGTACGGCGTTGTCGCTTATTGTGTGTTTTTCGGCACCTTTCTCTATATGATTGGATTCGTCGGAAACTTATTCGTTCCCAAAAGCATTGACGGCGAGCTACAGTTGCCGCTCATGGAGGCCATCCTCATCAACGCAGGCCTTTTGTCGCTGTTTGCAGTGCAACACAGCGTCATGGCCCGACCTGCTTTTAAGCGTTGGTGGACGCGGTTCGTCCCCGAATCCATGGAGCGTAGCACATTCGTGTTGCTTGCAAGTCTTTGTCTCCTTGCGTTGGCCTATTTTTGGCAGCCGATGGGTGGCGTGGTTTGGGCCGTTGAAAATGGCACGCTCGCTGCTACATTGACGGGCATCAGCCTTCTGGGTTGGGGTATCGTTTTGGTCGCCACGTTTATGATTAACCATTTTGACCTGTTCGGGCTGCGCCAAGTGTGGCTCTACTTTCAAGGTAAGAAGTACGAACACATCCCTTTCCGTCTCCCGCTTTTTTACAAGTATGTGCGCCACCCACTCTACCTCGGTTTCATCATCGCATTTTGGGCTGCTCCAGTCATGACGTTCACGCATCTCTTTTTTGCCGTGATGACCACAGGATATATTCTCGTGGCAATTCAGCTCGAAGAGGGTGATTTGGTGACTTTGTACGGTGACAAATACCGCAATTACAAAAAGTGGGCACCTATGCTGATTCCTTCCTTCAAAAAACTGTCTCGACGGGCCGAATCTGCCAAAATGGAATCTGAGAAAGCGGAAAGCCAAGCCCCCATCTACTAATTGACCACATCCCTGAGGCCATCCCATCAGAAGACAATCTTGCAAGGCTTTCATCTTAGCTCGGTCTGAAAAGACCGGGCTTTTTTTATTTTGTCTAAATGGTATCCCAACATTGGTTGTATCCATTCAAAACACTCAAAATCATCTACCTTTGCAGGCCGAAAACGGCTATTGGCTTTTTTGCCTTTAGCCGTTGGCAATTTTTTAGGATATAACTTGTTGCGGTGAAGAGATTTTCCTTCAATCAAAACCCTACACTGCACAACAAGCGTGTTTCCAAAAGCCAACACCATTTTCAATGAAGAATATCCGCAATTTTTGCATCATAGCGCATATTGACCACGGCAAGAGCACACTTGCCGACCGCCTGCTTGAATATACCAACACCATCAGCAAGCGTGACATGCAAGACCAGGCGCTCGACAACATGGACCTCGAACGTGAGCGCGGCATCACCATCAAAAGTCATGCGATACAGATGCGCTATGTGCATCCGGCCAATGGCGAGGAATACATTTTCAACTTGATTGACACCCCCGGCCATGTTGATTTTTCCTACGAGGTGAGCCGTTCCATTGCTGCTTGCGAAGGCGCACTGCTTTTGGTGGATGCCACACAAGGGATTCAGGCTCAGACCATTAGCAATCTTTATCTCGCGGTTGAGCACGACCTTGAAATTATCCCCATCGTCAACAAAGTGGACATGGAAACCGCGATGATTGAAGAGGTGCAAGACCAAATCATGGACCTTATTGGGTGTAGTAGAGAGGAGATTATCTCTGCCTCCGGGCGCACGGGCATCGGCGTGCCAGAGATATTGGCGGCGGTGGTTGACCGCGTGCCGCCGCCAAAAGGCGACTCTAACGCCCCCTTGCAAACGATGATTTTTGACTCCATGTTCAACTCTTACAGAGGAGTGGTTGCCTACGTCCGCGTGATGAACGGCACTTTGAAAAAGGGAGACAAAATCAAGTTTTACAACACTGGCAAAGAAGTGTTTGCCGAAGAGGTGGGCGTATTGAAGCTGGGCCAATTTGAAACCAATGAGCTGAGCGCGGGCAACGTCGGATATGTCATCACGGGCATAAAAGTCAGTCGAGAAATCAAAGTCGGTGACACGATAACCCATGTCGCGAACCCATGTTCCGAACCCGTTAAGGGTTTTGAGGACGTGAAACCGATGGTGTTTGCAGGGCTATATCCATTGGACAACGATGACTTCGAAGATTTGCGCGATTCTTTGGAAAAACTCCAACTGAACGATGCCTCATTGGTGTACGAACCCGAAACATCCGCCGCTTTGGGGTTTGGTTTCCGGTGCGGATTTCTCGGAATGCTGCATTTGGAAATCGTGCAAGAGCGTCTTTATCGAGAGTTCAAACAGGAAATCATCACGACGGTGCCCAACGTGCCCTATTTTGCCACCGACATGAAGGGACATCGTTTTCGTGTGCATCAGCCAACAGAATTGCCCGACCCCAACCACCTTTCATCGGTGGAAGAACCCTACATCTACGCCCAAATCATTACCAAGCCAGAATATATCGGAAATATCATGACGCTTTGCCTCGAAAAACGAGGCATTCTCATCAAACAGCAGTATCTCACCTCCACGCGCTTGGAAATGATTTTCCACCTGCCGCTCGCGGAAATTGTTTTTGACTTTTATGACAAACTGAAATCCATGACGCGCGGTTACGCCTCTTTCGACTATCACTTGCTCGACTACCGCGAGACGGATTTGGTGAAACTCGACATCAAGCTCAATGGCGAACAGGTAGACGCGCTCAGTGCCCTTGTACACCGCTCAAAAGCGGAACAGATGGGACGGCGGATGTGCGAAAAACTCAAAGAATTGTTGCCTCGTCAGCAATTCCAGATTGCCATTCAGGCAGCCATAGGCCAGAAAATAATCGCGCGCGAAACCATTTCGGCACTCCGAAAGGACGTGACCGCAAAATGCTACGGCGGCGACATCTCTCGCAAACGGAAATTGTTGGAAAAGCAAAAAGAAGGCAAAAAACGCATGAAGCAGTTCGGCTCGGTGGAAGTGCCGCAAGAAGCGTTTTTGAAGGTGCTGAAGTTGAGCGATTGACCCATCTCACAAATATCCCAACTTCTCCAGTTCGGCCATTATCAAATGTACGCCTTGCTCGCTCATTGGCACGAGCGGGAGCCTCACCTCGCGGCTGCAAAGCCCTTGCAGTTCGAGCGCGGCTTTCACCCCAACGGGGTTTCCTTCTAAAAAAAGCAACTTGTAAAGCTCGAGCAGTTTCAAGTTGAGTTTTTGAGCGGTCGGCATATCGTGGCGCAATGCGGCACGCACCATGTCGGTAAAGGGGCGCGGAACGGTGTTCGCAATCACTGAAATCACGCCATCCCCACCCGTTGCAATCAGCGGAAGCGTGATGAAATCATCGCCGCTCAGCACGAGAAAATCCTTAGGCTTCCCCTTGATAATTTTCATCACTTGGTAAATGTCGTCAGAGGCTTCTTTCACGCCAAGAAACTTTTCGCTCGCATTGGCAAGGCGAAGTGTCGTTTCGGCAGCCATATTGGAGGCCGTGCGGCTTGGCACGTTGTAAATGATGATGGGCCTTGGTGATACTTCGGCCAGTTCCATATAATGGCGAAAGATGCCCTCTTGGCCGGGCTTGTTGTAGGCGGGGTTGCTGGACAGCAGCGCATCAATGCCCTCGAAGTTGAAGTCCTTGATTTTGTCCACCATTGCCTGTGTGTTGTTGCCTCCAAAAACACCCGCCACCACTGGCAGCCTGCCCCGATTGACCTTGATGGTGAAATCAAGAATTTCCCGATGCTCTTCATCCGACAATACGACTGATTCTCCGGTGGTGCCAAGACTGACAAGGAACTCAGCCCCGCCCGCAATGACGTGTTCAATAATTTTTTCGAGGTCTTCCCAGTCAATGCCACCATTTTTAAAAGGCGTAACTAAGGCCACGCCAGTACCCCTAAATCGCTCGTGCAGATTCATTTTTCGAAAGGACGATTTTATCCAGATACAAGTGCATTTGTTCGATGAAATAGGCAAGCCCTTTGTCGTCGGGGGTCTCCAAAAGTAGGTCAAAATCGTTGGGGCGTTCCGTCGCAAAACCCACTTTCATGGCCGCTTGTGAAGCTGCGGCAAGCCACTCGAGTGGCGGGCACTCTTCCGGGTTGAGGTAAATCAACAGATCGAATTTTTCCTCGGCAAAGGCTTTGGCTTTCTCGCTTTTGGGCACTCCTGCCCAAGTTGTTTCTTTTTGAAAGAAAAAATTGAAAGCGTGGCCCTCTGGGGGTTGCTTGGTTTTGAAATAACCAAACAAACGAACACTCTTGCCCTTTTCCACCAATTGTTTAGCGTAGTCCATCACTTCATGCCGGGTTTTCTCGGCGGTGGCATCAAACAGGACACCCACTTTTTTCGCACTGGCAAAATTGTGCGCCTGGCGATGACGCTTCTGCGTCGCCAATACCTTGCGCAAGGATTTTTCATAAAGGGCAATGCGGATGGATTCCAGCATGGCAAGCGTAGATTTTTTGAATTCTGATGTGCTGTGCTCGGGGCAAAATTACTTGTGTCCCAAAGTCAACTGCCTAACGTTCAAGTGTCTCAATCTATTTGCTGTTCGACTATGCATTGGCGGGGAGCTCGCGGTAATGCCCCATTTTACTGTACTTTTCAATGCGGTCGGCAATACGTTTGGCAGGGTCTTGCGGCATCAGTTGCTTCAGTTCGGATAGGATGTGCTCTTTCAAGTGATTGGCCATTTCCTCTGGAGCATTGTGAGCGCCGCCAAGCGGTTCTTTCACAATGCCGTCTATCAATTTGAATTTTAGCATGTTTTCCGCATCCAGTTTGAGCGCCTCGGCGGCCTGTTCTTTGTAATCCCACGAATGCCAGAGTATGGAAGAACAGGATTCGGGCGAAATTACCGAATACCATGTGTATTCTAGCATGAACACCCGGTCGCCAAGACCTATGCCCAACGCACCACCCGAAGCGCCTTCCCCAATGATGTAACAAAGTATCGGCACTCGCAGCTGTGCCATCTCGAAAAGGTTGCGGGCAATAGCCTCCGCTTGTCCGCGTTGTTCTGCCTCAAGCCCCGGATACGCGCCAGGGGTATCAATAAGCGTCACCACCGGAAAGCCAAAACGCTCAGCCATTTTCATCAGACGCAGCGCCTTTCTGTAACCTTCGGGATTAGCCATGCCAAAGTTGCGATATTGACGCATCTTGGTGTTTACTCCTTTTTGGTGGCCAATGACCATGATGGTTTGGCCGTCGAGGTTAGCTAGCCCACCCACGATAGCGTGGTCATCGCCCGCATATCGGTCGCCATGCAACTCGATGAACTTGCGACACATCGTAGTCACATAATATAGGGTGTAAGGGCGTTCGGGGTGACGAGAGAGCTGCACTTTTTGCCAACCTGTAAGATTGGTAAATATCTCTGCGCGTTTGGAGGCGATTTTACCTTCCAGCTCGCGCACCATATCAGTCACGTCCAATTCGCCCTTTTCGCCCACTTCCTTCAACTTTTCCAGCTGCTCGTAGAGGGCTTCAAGGGGTTTCTCGAAATCCATGAAAGTCATTGCCATGTGGCTACAACATTGATTTTGGATGATTGACCAACCCAATGGCTTTAGCAATCAGGCCAAGCAAGATTGGTCTTTTTTGTTAAAATGGCGGACAAAGGTATGCGAACCCAATGGATTTTCGACAGCCGTAAACCGGAGCAAACTTTTTTGGATTTTTTTTGAAAAAAACTTGTTCTTCTAAACGGTTAGAAATTACCTTTGCCCCCGCTTTTGCTAAAAAATATGGATTGGTAGTTCAGTCGGTTAGAATGCCGCCCTGTCACGGCGGAGGTCGCGGGTTCGAGTCCCGTCCAGTCCGCAAGAAAGCTCAACGGTTTCGTTGGGCTTTTTTAATTTTCGTAAAAACTTAGCCAGCCTTAAAAACGATAGTTTTCCTATCAAAAGCGTTTGTCAGGTTCTGGAACACGTTCATTGAATGTTTGCGTAGAGTTGAGGTAAATGATTGTATGCGTGCATAGTGCTGCGCCCCTTTAAAGGTTTGGAAATTGGTGGCGACCTTTTGTTTGGTCTTCAGGCAACGGATGTCGCGCTCGGCTTGGTTGTTGGTGAACGGCACGTTTTGCTCAAAGGCAAAGGCAAGCCACTCGTCCCGGTGCTTGACCAGGCGATTGAGCAGGTTGCGTCCCTTCGAGTTTTTGGGCTTTCCTCTTTTGCCCTGTTTGGGGGGCGGCTCTTCCCTGTCGGCCGATTGGCAGATTTGCTCGAAGTGGTGCCGCCAGGTTTGAGGGTCGGCCACCGACCCGGTGCCCTTTTGGCTGGCTTGGTAGAGTTGCAGGACAAACTGGTGCATTTGGGAGGCCCATTTTGAGCCGTTTTCCGCCAGATTGGTCAGTTCCCGGAGCAGGTGCGCGCCACAGAGGGCGTGCTTGCACTGTTGAAAGTCAAAATAACTGGCCCAGCAGTCGTGCACGGCCCGCTTGGTGAAGTCCTTGAGCAGCGAGGCTTCGGATTCGAGCGCCTCCTTGCCCCGTTTTTTGTGGACGAACAGGTGGGTGAACAGCGCGGTCGAGGCGACGTGGAACCAGTGGAGTTTTTTCTCCACCCGCATGCCCGTTTCATCAAAATGAACCACATCGGAGGCCAAAACCGCCGTTTTGATTTGTTCCTCAATCGGCTCAAGGGCTTGGTACATGCCAGCGTTGGCCGTCAGGGCGGTGCTTTCGTTGAACGAACAGCCCCACAGGTCGCCCATGAGTTGCTCGATTTTCTCCAGCGGCAGTTTGTAGTCGTTGTTCAACAGGACGCTCAGCGCCTTGATCCGGGAACCGTACTGCACAGGCTGGCCTACCTCGGGCGGAAAACAGCCCCAATGCTGCCTGCCACAACAGACCGCCACGCCCAACTGGTGCTCCGTGACCTCCATGCGGGGTGCGGGAATATCGAACACCTGGCGCTTTTGGGCCACTTCAACCACGTCGGCAGTGGAAAAATCCTTCGAACAGCAGGAGCAGGATGTGGCATGGTGCACCACAACGTGGTCCACCGTGTCCACCATCTTGAGCGTCTTGCCTTTGTGGCCCAACTGGCCGCCGCTCTTTTTGGGCGGCTCTTTGGGAAGGCCCGGTTTCTTGGACAAACCATCTGACGACGGCGGCTTGTGACTGTTCTTGCTGTTCATCTTTAGGCGCGAACGCAATTCGGCAACTTCCGCCCGAAGGGCAGCATTCTCGGATTCCAGTGCCTCAACCTTGGCAAGCAAGACCATGACCAAATCCTTCAATACCGATATGTCATTCGATAACTCCATGAACCAGATGTATTCGCTAAAACAATTTTACATTGACTTGGGTTGGATGCCTAAGTTTTTACTAATTTTCTATCTATGCTCCTTGCCAAAATCCAAACCTACCTCGCTTCCTATAAAAATTGGCTCAGTGGTGTGCGCCATCATCCGCACACCTATAGATGGGAATCGGTGCAACATTTTCAAACTCATTGGAATTTGGGTGCCGCCGACCCTGTAGTTATGTTCGACCGTAGTTTTCAGAATTCCGAAACACGCCGCCTATGGCAATCGGAACATTGGCACCCCAAGGAAATGATGCTTGAGTTTTGGCGCTCATCGCCTCAAACCTTGCGGCTTATGTTCGAAGACTTGTTCAACGAAAACCGCGAGGTGGAAGGTCGTATCGGCCGCTTTTTGTTTGGCTGCGACGAACTGTTGCGCGACTACCGGCGCGACCACCCGCTCAGCCCCGAAAACAACCATTATCACGACGACTATCGAATGATAGCACTCTATCTCGCATTTCGTTACCCAGAAAATTACGCTCCTTACGACTTTCCCGTTTTTCAAAAAGCATTGGCTCGATTGGGCGCACGCGACGTGCCTCAACAAAACGACTTACCCCGATATTTCAAGGTGCTGCGAACATTAGGCAACTTTGTGGAGAAGGACCCGGCTGTGCAACCCGCTTTGAAAAAGCATTTGCACCCGGCTCGGCATTATCAAGGCAAAACATTGCTGCTAGCGGAAGATTTTTGCCAGCATATCGCAAACAACGCATAATTTTGTTCAATTTCCGTTAGTGTCTTAGGTTTGCACGACGAACCTTTTCCCCATTTCCAGCCCCTTCACCCTCCTTTACACCTCTCTGTAAATCTGCTCTAGTTTGCCGCAATGGTTAAGCGTGTTCTGCCCCGAACAGCCGCTAAGCAACCTTATTTCAAACTCTGACATTTTTTGCTAATGCTGAATGACACAATCCTTTCCAGCCTCACCAAGACCTACTCCGACAAGCAATATCGCCATACCGCTATGCTGCGACACAAAGGCAGCCTGATTGCCTTTGCCATGGACAACCAGCGGCGCATATATTATGCCGTGCTCGACCAAAGCCCCGACAATGCCGATTCGCCGCTTGACGTGAGCCTCTGGCCCGGCGGCCTGACTGAGCTAGATTTTCCCAACGAAATCGCAGAAGTTGGCTTTGGCATCGCAGACCAAACACTACTGCCAACATACCAGCGCGGCAGCGACACACCTGTGAAAACTGGCGTTCGCATTGATTCCCGCGAGAAGGATTTATTCCGCTCCACCACCGCTCGCCTCACGGCGGACGCGCCTTTTCAGGTGTTGACCGATGGGCGTTATGTCTATTTGTTTCGACAGGCTATTGATGCCGACCACCCCACTCAGGTTTTCAAAAAAGACAAAGACGGCGAGACTGTTTTGGATAAATCGGGCAAGCCCGTGCCGCTCGTGGACGCGACTTTGCTCGTGGACCGCTTCGTGTTGGTCGGTACCACGCTCGAACCCCGCCTCGAAGTGCGCTTCCAACGCAGTCGGAGCAAAACTCGCCCCGCCAGCCGCAAGGACAGCCTCGGCCCAAAAGATTTGGACGGCAACGACTTTTTCGAGCCAACGCAGGAACTCAAATTCATCGGCAACCTCACGGGCGGACGATTCACCGTAATGCTGCTGCCCACCGCCGTCGCCGAAGTGGAGCGTTGGCAAATTTTTGCCCAAAATCGCGCAACTGGCCGCATAGATGCTTTCAACGTGGAGCGTTCGGCGGATGGGCTGTTCAACACACGCGGTTCGCAGGTTTTTAGCCCTACAAAAGAGGGTCACGCAGAGTCGGCTTTGCAATTGGAAAAACCAAGCGACCATGTTGCGCTCAGCAAGGGCGTGACACTCGGCGAAACATTCACCTTCGAAGGCTGGATTTTTCCCGAACAAATACAAAGCACACAACCACAGGTGCTTATGGCTGGCGCGAAAAGCGGAGCAAATGCTGGCGGCCCCTCTATTCTGGTATCAGCGCAAACGCGGATTCGCGTGGATTTTGGTGGCGGGCAAGGCGACAAATACACCTCCAAAAGCATCCTTACGCCCAACACATGGAACCACGTCGCCATCACTTTTGATGGCGCGGCATTCCGCTTCTATATCGGTGGAAACCTGCGCGATAAAATTGACTTGGAAGAAAATGCCGAGAAACCGCCAGGCAAACCCGCCCTGTTTTTCGGAGCAGCCCAAAATTCCTTCAAAGGAACTTTGGATGAAATCCGCCTGTGGAATCGCGCTCGCGCTGCCCGTGAATTGCAGAATGACTTAAACCAGCGCCTTACTGGTCTCGAACCCGGTCTCGTGGGCTATTGGCGTTTCGATGAGGCGGCAGGCGACACGGTTTTTGACCAAACCAACAACGGCGCGGATGGCACTTTAAACGGCGGCAATTGGGTCACTTCTGATGCGCCGATTGGTGAAAAAGCGGGCGTGAACCGCAATACATTCCAAATCGTCAGCCGAAAACCCGACGACAAATTAGAATCCCGCGAGGTCGCTTCCGGCCTCACGGCTTTGCTTTATTTCCAGCAAGCCAACGTACCGAGCGGCTACGGTGGTGAGGAAAAGCCCCTCAAACAAACCGCTCGCGTGATGTTGGCATTCGCCACCAAAGGGTCGAGTGCTGGGGTTCAAAACTACATAGCCTCGCTCGACTTCGGGGTGTCGCCCTCTGGCAAAATCGCTCAAGCGCCCGACCGCATTCCGCTGAGCATTGTCAACCCTGACCCTACAAAATCATCTGTCAACGAACAGCTTGACGCAGTAAAAGCCGCAGAAGGACAGGTGCGCGTGTTGGGCGATTCTGTGAAAAAATTGGAGAAAAAACGCGATGCGCGGAAAACCGAGCTCGACGATTTGCAGGCTCAGCTGGATGGCGCAAAAGTCAAAATCCACGCGCTCAATGCCTCGAACGCAGCCATTGTTTTGGAAAAAAATATCGGCTCCGTCACCTATAACGAGTTGAACAATCTCGGCATCAACGACCGGGTCACAAAACTCGAACTACCAGGGCCGCTCCAAATCACCGTTTTTATGCACGATGTGGATGCTGGCGCGTCCAAAACTTTTTCGGAAGAGGGAACGGTAAATCTTGCCGACTTTGACATCGCCGGACAGCCGGCCGGCACGAAATGGAGCAACCATGTATCTGGGCTGACCATTGCCGTCAATCCGGCGTTTTTGGAGAAAATCACCAAGTCGCAGCAACGGTTGAGCCAAGCCCAAAATGACCTGACGGCACAGCAAGTGTTGCTCACAGACGCACAGGCCGCCCTTGCCTCTTTGCAATCCGTGTTGCGCACAGGGGCAGAGGTGGAAATGCCCGCCGTACACCTCGATGCTTCCGGGCTTTCTATTGCGGGCGGCCTACTTGGCTTCGCATGGACGGAAAGCACCCCTCTTTTGTTCGACAGTGCCACTGGCTCGCTCGCGCTCTATTTTCGGGGTGCCGACGACCAGTTTTTCGCCACTTACTACACCACGTTTACCGAAAAAGCGAAATACCCGCTCGTGGACAAAAGCGGCAATCAAGCCGTCATCTGCGTCGCCCGCTCCACCGATTTGGGCATGGACAAAATTGCCGTCGAAATCAGCAATGGCCCCGACGATGATAATTGTACGTTGAAAATCACGGGCCTCGAAATCGAGGAGGCATGGACCAAGATGCCGCGAGACCCGGAACGATTCGCCCGCGTACTCAACGGCGAGGCAGGCCACTACGAAAATGGCAAGCTCGTGGGCTATCGGGAATTTGTCGGCTCCGGCATATTGGAGAGCGACCAACTTACCCTCGAGGCTCCCGGCGTACGCCGGGCCTTGGAAAAAGGCGCGGCCTTGATGCTTGGCACCACACGCCTGTTCGTGAAGGAGGCCGTCGCCAAAAACGCAACGACGATTCCCGTTTCAAGCCAAGTGCTGATTTTCCCTACCCAGCCTTTGCCGATTTACTTCATGGAATATGACTATGCAGCCGATGCCAGCACCACAAAAGTGCCGGGTGATTTGTTCGGAGGGTCGCTCTTGCTTCGTGCGGTAAGCTTAGCAAACCTTCATGGTTTACCAAACTTGGACTCCAATGTCGCCAACCAGCGCGTCACCAGCGGCACCACTTTGAAGAGCAAATGGACCGCTGCTGCGCCGGGCAGCGCCCTGCTGTTCAACGGGGCCGACACCTTTGCTCGCTTGGAAGGGGCCAGCAAACTCAAACAGTTTGACCTCGACGACGACGTGACCCTCGAGGCATGGGTGCGACCTTTGAAAGTAGAAGATAAATCGCGCATTATTCAGCACAAATCCAACGAATCGAACTACACCCTGGGTTTGCAAAAAAAGGATTTGAACTCGGCGTTCAAATTCGACGGCACGGCCGATTATGTGACTATCCCCAAAAATGCCGCGCTTAATTTCGCGGGCGCAATCACCATAGAGGCTTGGGTAAAATTGGAAGCCAGCGACGGCTCTCGCAACATTGTGGCGCACGGCTACCCGCACGACGACAACCCCGAATTGTTCCTCCGCATCGAGGACGGGCAATACCAAGCGGGTATCTGGTCGGGTGGCAATCACTTGGCGGCCATGCCCATTCCCGAAGCCGACAAACAAGGCAAAGACTGGGTTCACCTTGCAGGCGTGTACGATGCCGTTTCCAAAAAATGGCTTTTGTATCGAAACGGTGTTTTGGGAAAATCCACCAACTCAAACATGGGCGCGCTCGCCGTGGAAGCCGATTGGGGCATCGGGGCAAATCCCAACCCTGCCGCCAACGTGACAGACCGCCGTCTTTGGAAAGGCGAGATAGACGACGTGCGCGTCTGGAAACGCGCCCGTACCCAAGCCGAAATTTTGGCCGACATGAACCGTCGCCTCGCAGGCAATGAAACCGACCTCACAGGATACTGGCATTTTGAAAACAAACAAGCCAGAGATTATTCCCGCAACTTCAACGATGGGGTACTGCACGGAGAACCCGAGCAAGCAGTGTCGCCGTTGCCAGCCTACGCCGTTTTTGCAGGCGTGAACGGAAAGTTTGTGCAAAGCAAGGAGGTGTTTCCCGCAGGGAATTGGGCGCATTTCGCGGCCGTGTTTCAGCAAAATTATGGTTTGAAATTCAACGGCATGGGTAGCTATCTCGATTGTGGTAAAGACGAATCGCTGAACATTGGCACAGACTTGACCATCGAAGCCTTTTTGCGGCCTACAAGTTTCTTTCGCGGAAGCGGTATCGTCGCCCGTGATACCAACACCACCAGCAATCAAAGAACCCCTTACTCGCTCGCTTTCAATGTTCAGGGAAAATTGATGTTTAGTTTTCAGGACAGGAATGGAAACCTTCAAACTTTCACCTCGACAGCAAGCGCCCAACTAAATCAATCTACCCGTGTGGCTGTCACTCGCAAACGCGAATCGCAGACCTATAAAATTTCGGACAACGAAACCAAGACGTTAGGATGGTACACCATCGAGTTGCATATTGGAAACACCCCAGAATCATTTATTTACGCCTTTGATGAGCCTACCAGATTGGCCGTTGCAGAACTTAAAAAATCGGCACCAAACGCTAACGTCATCCGCGCTGGCAGTGATAGGGTGCCCGACATTGGTCGCAACAACGCCAACACCCTCATCGGTCGAAATACAGCGGGTTCTTTTGCTGGCATCATCAGCGAAGTACGCATCTGGAACGCCGCGCGCGATGCCGCCAACCTCGGTCAGGAAATTGGCGGTGGTGAGGAAGGCTTGGTCTCTTGGTGGCGATTCGATGAGCGCGAAGGCACCCGCGCCAACGACTCCAACGGCCAAAATCACGCCTCCCTCAATGGTAGCCTCGAATGGGTGAAAGACCCCGACCCGCAAAGCTCGGTACTGACCTTTTACTTCAATGACAGAGGCACATTGACCACCGAAAATCTCACCGGCCTCGCAGCGGTAAATAACCAATTCGCGCTCGGCGCACTTGCCAATGCTGTGCCTACCGAACGCTTCAATGGCGAAATCGAAGAAGTGCGCATCTGGAAAACACCCCGCACCCGCGAGCAAATCGAAGACAACCTATTCCGCCGCCTCAACGGCGAGCTGGAAGACCTCATCGCTTACTATACCTTCGATGCTGAAACGGACACCAAACTTAGCGACAATGCCCTGCGCGGCAACCACCTCAAGGTAGAAGGCTCCCCCAATTATATCCTCTCCTCCGCACCGGTTGGCGACGACGCACCCGTCGTGCGCAGCGCGTTGGCTGGTGTGCGCACCCCTTTTAGCGGATTTATTCACGCCACACCCGCCGTACATGAATACGCTGATATGCAAATGGATAGCCGGGGCGAACTCATTGGCGTGTTCAAACGCAGTTACGGTTTTATTCAAAATGGAAACTTGAACCTGCTCACGGGCTACAAAGTCGGCGACCTTGCGGTGGAATGGATTGGTCAAGTGCAGTTCGCCCCACAACTCATCGGATTCATCGAAGGCGCGCCGCCCGTTCCAAGCGAAAACCTGACTCACCCCAGCGTGGAGGTTATTGGCGACCTCGACGATTACAACGAGGCCAGCACGGTCGAGTTTGCCCAAGCGGAAGAAACGACTTACACTTATTCTGCCTCCAAAGAGCAGGGCTTTGGCTTGGAAGTGGAGGCCGCGCTCAAGTTCGGCATCAAATCGGTATCCAGCGCCGGCGGCGGTCTCGGGGTCATCGCCATCACCTCCATGGAAGAGGCCAATATCCTCATCGGCTTGAAAGCGCAATTTGAGGCGATGTGGAGCTGGTCGTCGGAAGCCAGCGTGGGTACCACCCGCACTACTGGCAAAACCACCAGCCTCGAACTGCGCGGGCGCTATACCTCGCCGCAAGAATCCGAGCAAGAGCCATACGGCTGGCGACGCTTCGTACCCGAAAACACAGGGCTGGCACTTGTGCAATCCGAAACCGCCGACGTGTTTGCATTGCGCTTGAAACACAACAACGCATTGATTTCCTTCACGATGCGCCCCAATCCCGACATTCCGAAGGACTGGAACATCATTCATTTCCCCATCAATCCGCAGTATGTGAAGCAAGGTGTCTTGGACGGAAAAATCGGCCCCGCACCCGACGTGGATTATCCCAATGCGCTATCATACAGCAACGACGTGAGTTATTTCAAACCCGTGGAAGCCTACGCTTTGAAAAACAAGATTCAGAAAGATGAGCGGGAGTTGGAAACCTATTACAGCCAGTTCAACGCCGCCAATAAAGGCCGCAAAGCCTATTTTCCCTCCGAAAGCGCGTTCGAACTCACTGAATATGCCGAGCTAAAAAAGAAGATGCGCCGCAACCTCGTGAACACTTACGTCTGGACAGCCGACGGGGGACTTTTTGCCGAAACGCAGCAAACGATGGAAGTGCAGACTGAAACTTCCGGCGGCTCCTATGAATTTACTGGAAAGGGAGGCATTGACCTTGGAATCAACTTTGCGGTGGCCAAAGCCGCCGCTTCGTTTGAGCTGAGTGCTTTATTCGTCGGCCAACACAAACTCAACATCAGCAAGAGCAGGGAATCCAGCTCTTCATTTGCGCTCAATGTCGGTTTGGACAACGTGGAGCGCGACCTCTATATGCGCGACGAAGACAAAATCGTGCTGCTCGACAAAAGCGACCCCAAACGTCCGCGCCCCGTCAAGCACCCCTACAAGGTGGATGCTTACCGCTTCATGTCCTTTTATTTGGAACCCACGTCGGACCACTTTGACCTTTTTTTCAATAAAATCGTTGACCCGATTTGGCTCGAGCAAAGCGACGACCCCGCAGCACAAGCCTTGCGCGAAGCCCGGCAGGAAGGCAAAAAACCACCATGCTGGCGCATCATGCACCGCGTCACCTACGTCAGCCGCGTGTTGCCCCCGCTCGACAACACCGCGCCGCCCTCGTTGGAAAAAGCCCTGCAAACCCTCGACATTGAGAGCAACTACGAGCTCATCAAACAATTGGAACCTTACGTCAGCAATCGGCTCGGCAGCTTCCCAGAATTTTCCGATGCAGTGCGTGATACCATCCGTGAAAACCTGCCCGAGTTGCAGCCACACACCCAAGAGGTCATTCAATACATGAGCCTCTATTTCGGCATCACTGGCAACCAAATGCCTGAAGGTGAGCAATTTGGCGAAATCACCCTCACCGAACTCGCGCCCAACCAACCGCCCTTGGTCAATGCTGGCCTCGACCAAATCATTGGCCTCGATGGCACTTCCGTCGTCGCCGATTTAGAAACTGCTGTCATTGACGACCGTTTGGAAAAAGCCGAGGCCATTTTTGCGACTTGGCAAAAAACAAGCGGCCCCGAAGGCGTGACTTTTGCAAACAAACACGCCGCAACTACCAAAGCAACCTTCACAAAACGAGGCCGCTACGAACTAAAACTCACCGCCAACGACGGCTTGCTCGAAGCGGAGGATGCGCTCACCATCATCGTCAACGAGCGCCCTATCATCAGCGCGGGAGCCAATATAGAGACCAATGCGCTCGAAGTGCAGCTCGTCGGCCAAATCCTCGACACCGGTCTTGGCGACCCCGAAACGGGCGTGCTCACCGTGCAATGGCTCAAATCAGGCGGCCTCGGCAACGTTGTTTTTGAACAAAAGGATGCCCTGCAAACAAAGGTCAATTTTGATAAACCCGGCAATTATCTGCTCCAACTATTAGTAAGCAATGGCACTTTCGATGCCAACGCAGAAGTCATGGTCAGCGTAGCTGCTCGCGTCAACCGCGATATTCAGGCACTCTACACCTTTGAAGAAAATACCGGCCAAACAGTAAAAGACGCATCCGGTACAGGAGAGCCGCTCGACGTACAAATAATTGATTTACAGAAAATTAGTTGGCTAAATGGCGCATTAAAAATCAAAAACCCAACCCTGCTGCTCGCCTCCGGTCCCATTGGTCGCCTCCACGACGCGTTCAAAATCGCCAACGAAATTACCCTTGAAGCGTGGCTGAAGCCCAGCGATGTCAACGTGCCGGGGCTGGCGCGTATCCTCACGTTTTCTTCTGGGCCGGGCGCTCGCAATTTCACGCTTGCGCAAAGCGGCAACCAATATCACCTGCACCTTCGCACCAGCACCACCAATGACAACGCCAGCAACAAGGCGCTGGCAGGCGGTGTGGTAGAGAACAGGCTGACCCACCTCGTCTGCACCCGCGATGCGAGCGGCCTGACGCGAATGTTCGTCAACGGCACCGAAGTTGCCAGCCGCACCGTAAGCGGCAACTTTTCCAATTGGAAAAACGACTTCCAACTCGCCCTTGCCAACGAAATAGGCTCTGGTGCCGACGGCGACCGTGCATGGCTAGGCGAACTTCACCTCGTCGCCATCTACAGTCGCGCACTGACACTCGGCGAAATAGAACAGAACTTCAAATTTGGCGCGAACGCCAACCTACCACCTGTCGTGTCCGCCGGGGCGAATGCTGTGGTGAACTGGTCTGATTTTGATTGGTCAAAAACAAGCACCCAGAAAAAAACCATCGTGCTGAATGGCCGTGTTACTCATGACCGCCCGACACCTGCCGGAACGGTGCAATGGAAACAAATCGGCGGCCCAACAAGCGGTACTATAATTCAAAATGAAAATACCGCGCAAACCACCGTGCAAGTCACCCAGAAAGGGCGCTACGTTTTCCGCCTCACAGCACAAGATGGCGAACTATTGAGCAGCAACGAGACCATCGTAATAGTCAATGTGCCACCGAATGTTGAAATCAAATCCGGCACACAAAAAATTGCCCTCGTCGGCGCGAACACACAGGCCGACCTCATCGCCGAACTCAAAGACAGCGGCCTCGGCGACATGGGCGATATGAATGTGCCGACGTTTAAATGGAGCCGCACAGGAGGGCCTGCGACCGTGCAAATCGCGGATTCGGACAAGCCCACGGCCAAAGCAATTTTCACGGCACGCGGCTTATACAATCTAAAACTTGAAGTCAGCACCGGGGCACTTGTCGCAGAGATACCATTCAACATCACCGTAAACCAAATGCCCGCCCTGAACGCGCTATCATTACCTGTTATCACACTGCCAACCAATCAATTAGCCGTCAATGGCAACTTAGCCGACAACGGCCTAGGCAACACGGCTGACACCCTACAAATCCTTTGGGAGAAAACCAGCGGTCCGGGTACCGTCACGTTTGCGGATGCAACCAAATTGCAAACCACCGCGACGTTCAGCACGGGTGGCGTTTACTTCTTGCGCCTTACCGTGAAGAATCCCGACAACCCACAACTTTCGACCAGCTTGGAAGTGAAAGCCACGGTCAACCGCGCCCCGGTGGTGGATGCTGGATTTGATATGGTGCTGCTCAAGCCCTTGAGCCAACCGTTCATCGCGGTACAACTTGATGGCACGGTAAGCGATGATGGCTTGCCCGAAACACCGGGCGTGGTTGCGCTCAAATGGACAAAGGTCAGCGGCCCAGGCAACCTTACGTTTTTGCAGGACAACACCGATTTTGTGGAGGCGCGATTCAGCGCCAAAGGCAAATATGTGCTGCGATTGGAAGCCGATGACAGTGTCGCTAAGTCCAATGATGACCTTACGGTAGTGGTCAATACCCTGCCCGTTATCTCCCCAGGCCCCAATCAAAAAGTCACGGTGCAAAACAACGATGGCATCACGCTCGCCCTCAACGGTCAAGTTTCTGACGAGGGCTATGGCGACAAGACCCCTCAGAGTATTTTTAGTACACTTTGGGCGCAAGTCTCTGGTCCAACACAGGCACTCATCACCGATGCGAACAAGCCCGTCGCCTCTGTCAAATTACCCAATCAAAAAGGCATCTATGTTTTCCGATTGACTGCCACAAACGATTTTGGCACTTCCACCGGAACGGTGAATATCGTGGTCAATCAGCCGCCAAAAGTGACGGTGCAAGTCAATGATGTGGGGCAGAACCTGAAGCGCCAACTTTTGGTCAATGTGACCGATAGCGGCCTCGGCGACCCGCAAAACGACAACTTGACCCTCCAGTGGACAAAAGTGAGCGGCCCCGCCGGGCAGGTGACGTTTGTTCCGAATGCCAGCACCTCTCCCACTACGGCCACCTTCCCCTCGTCGGGTACTTATCGGTTGTTGTTGAGCGTGGGCAATGGCTCGTTTACATTGAGCAGGGAAGAAACCATCGTTGTGTGATGAGGAAGCCATGGGTTTACTTTTGCAAGCCGTAATTTTGCCCAGTCTATGAAACACACATTTTTTTTTATTTTTTTGCTGGGCATTCAATCGCTGGCGGCGCAGGATTTTAAGTTGGAAAAATTACCCGATTTCATCAATTCGATTTATGATGAAATTACGCCTGTGCCTAGCCGGGACGGCAAAACGCTTTATTTCACCCGAGTGGGCTATCCCGAATTTGAGCAAACACTTTACATTGATGGGATGGAACAATCAAAGAGACTTGGCCAAGAGCAGTATTTGAACAAGTTAGCAGCCATATTTTCTGAAATGGCTGGGGCCGGAGTCTATAACCCTGTTCGCTCCCCATACAATCAGGATATATGGGCCGTACAAGTCGAAGCATCCGAGTTTGGCACTTTGACGCATCCGGGTTATCCGCTGAATAATGCCTTGCCCAATAGCATAGTCACCGTCACTCCCGACCCCAACGCATTCTATGTCATCAACCAATTTGATTTGTCGGGCAATATGCAGCGGGGCTTCTCAATCGTTCGCCGACTGACGGATAGCACATGGAGTTTTCCAGCACCCGTGGAAATCAAAGACTATTACACTATCACCTCCGATGTAGGCCTCACCATGAGTTTTGATGGGAAAGTGTTGATATTGTCGGCTACTCGATTTGACTCGAAGGATATGGATTTATATGTTTGTTTCCGAGAAGGTGACAACAAGTGGACCGCTCCACAGCATCTGGGCAACGTGGTAAACTCACCCTTCCGCGAGACATCTCCATTTTTATCGGAAGACAACACCACCTTGTTTTTTTCTTCCAATCGCTCTGGCAACAGCGACATCTATATCTGTCAGCGACAGGACGATACATGGAAGAACTGGTCTGCTCCCTATAAAGCGGTGGAACCCATCAACTCTACTGCTGACGACGGCCAACCCTATTTCAACATGACTTCTGGCTACCTTTACTTCACATCAAAACGTGATGGCAACAGTGATATTTACCGAGTGCAAATCGCTCCACCGCAGCCGACCGAAATTGAAATAGTGGGCCGTGTCATTTTTCGCAAAACAGGACAATTGATTCGAGGTGCGCAAGTGCGCTATGGCACCGAAGGAAACATGGCCAGTATTATTTTATCAACGGATGGCACTTTCCGGCTGAAAGTCCCCAAAGGAGTGTTATTTGAGTTAAAACCAGAAAAACCAGGTTTTGTAGGCAATACCGAGCGTGTTTTGTTTCGTCGCGACTACTATTATTTCGACGAGCATTTTTTGGATTTACCAATGGATGCCTTAGAGGTGAATGCCAAAATCGAATTGCAACCCATCTTTTTTCAACAATCAAAACCAATCATTCTGGAGGAGTCGTACTCCGAACTTGAACGGCTTGTGGCCACCATGAATGAGCTGACCTCATTGCACTTGCGCGTGGAAGGTCACACGGACAATGTAGGCAAGGCAGAGGAACTCCTTCGTCTTTCGGAGGAGCGGGCTGAGGCCATCAAATCTTTTTTGGTAAACAAAGGCATAGACAAAAAACGAATCGAGACAGTGGGGCATGGCCCAAAGTACCCGCTCAACGACAACAGCACCGATGCGCTACGTGCGCAAAACAGACGAGTGGAATTCGTGATAACGAAAATATAGACCCAATGCAACTACATAGCACCAACAACCCTAATTTGCGTGTATCTCTACGAGAAGCAGTGATGGCAGGAATGCCCGAAGATAGGGGGCTTTTCATGCCTGTTGATATTCCAAGATTGCCAGAACGATTTTTTCAAAATTTGGCATCACGTTCATTTCAGGAAATTTCCATCGAAGTTGCCCAATATCTTTTGCAAGGCGCTATACCTGCCCGTGATTTAGATGCCATTGTGGAAGGTGCCATTGACTTTCCTGCTCCACTTTTTCGCCTCGACGACAGTACATACATACTTGAGCTGTTTCACGGCCCGTCTTTGGCTTTCAAAGATTTTGGGGCAAGGTTCATGGCCAAAATGATGGCCTATTTCAATCGGGATGAAAACAAGGAATTGCTCATATTGGTCGCTACTTCTGGCGACACGGGAGGTGCCGTTGCCGCCGGCTTCTTCAAAGCACCCGGCATTAAAGTAGTTATTCTTTATCCATCCGGGAAAGTTAGCCCTTTGCAAGAAAAGCAGTTGACGACGTTGGGACACAACATCACAGCCATAGAGGTGGATGGTACTTTCGACGATTGCCAAAGTTTGGTAAAACAAACTTTTTTGGACAGGGAGGTGACAAGCAGAATCCGGCTGAGCTCGGCAAATAGCATCAATATCGCGCGTCTGATACCGCAGTCTTTCTACTACTTCGAGGGATATAAACAAGCGATGCCATCAAGAAGCCCCATCGTATTTTCCGTGCCGTCGGGCAACTTTGGCAATCTCACTGCTGGCCTGCTCGCAAAAAAAATGGGTCTGCCCATCGCCCGTTTCATCGCAGCTACCAACGCCAATGACGTGGTGCCGGCATATCTCGAAACGGGGGCGTATGCTCCCCGTGCATCCACTCGCACCTTGAGCAATGCTATGGATGTAGGCACTCCATCCAATTTTGCCCGGATGTTAGATTTGTATTGTTCCACGTGGAACATGATAAGGGAAGATGTCATCGGATTCTCTTTTTCAGACGAAGAAACCGAAGAAGCCATGCGTGATATTGACAAGACATATAACTATGTGATAGACCCCCACGGAGCGGTTGGCTACCTCGCCCTACGCAAATATCAACGAACGAATCCTTGCACGGGCATTGTTTTGGAGACGGCTCATCCCGGCAAATTTGTGGAAGATGTGACGCGCATCTTGGGGCATCCCATAGAAATTCCATCAAGCCTTGCTGAATTGGGCGATAAAGAAAAAAGGGCAGTCAGCATAAAAGCAAACTACCCCTTATTTAAGTCATGGCTTTTACAAAACGTCTGACGTTCCACGTGGAACATTTCAGCCTTCGTCTTCAATAGACTCGCAATCGTAATAGTGTTTGGGAGAGGATGGGCGTTCGCGCCCTTCGTTGGGCTTAGCGGTTGTTTGAATTTTCTGGATGATACGCGCCCGTTCTTGTCGAACCTGCTGCTGCATTTCAGCATCCTGAGCGCGGTCGAAATAGAGAATGCCATCCACCCAAGTTTTTTCGGCTTGAGCATAGACAGAGAGAGGGTGCTCATTCCATAGTACGAGGTCAGCATCTTTGCCTACTTTTATACTGCCCACGCGAGCATCTACCCGAAGGAGCTTGGCTGGGTTGAGTGTCACCATTTTCCAAGCCTCCTCTTCTTTCATGTCTCCATACAAGATTGATTTGGCGGCCTCCTGATTGAGTCGGCGAGCCATTTCGGCATCATCGGAATTGATTGCGACGACCACTCCCCTGTCAGCCATGATTTTGGCATTGTATGGAATCGCTTCATATACTTCATACTTATAGGCCCACCAGTCGCTAAAAGAAGAGCCGCCTGCCCCATGTTTAGCCATCTTGTCAGCCACCTTATAGCCTTCGAGGATGTGGGTAAAGGTGTTCAATTTAAAGCCAAACTTTTCGGCCACGCGCATCATCATCGTGATCTCGGATTGAACATAAGAGTGGCAAGTGATGAAACGCTTGGACTCCAAAATCTCTTGAAGGGCATCCAACTCGAGGTCGCGGCGATATGGCTTGCCTGTTTTTTTCAAGTTCGCATACTCTTGCGCTCGCGTGAAATAGTCAATGTATGTTTGCTCCACCCCCATCCGTGTCTGCGGATAGCGGGTTCGATTGTTGTCGCCCCAATTGCTCTGTTTCACATTTTCACCAAGAGCGAACTTGATAAAGCCCGGCCAGTTCTGAAACTTCAGCTCTTCTGGAGCGCCCCCCCAACGCATTTTTATCAATTGGGTTTGCCCGCCAATGGGATTTGCCGAGCCATGCAAGATATGACTGGTCGTGACACCGCCAGCAAGCTGGCGATAAATGTCAATATCTTCCGAATCTATAACATCGCCAATGCGAACTTCGGCACTACTTTCTTGTGTGCCTTCATTGACAGAGCGGCTGACGGCTATGTGCGAATGCTCGTCAATAATACCCGCAGTGAGGTGTTTCCCCGTCCCATCCACCAATTTGGCATTGTCTTGCACTGGCAATTGACGTCCAATTTTCTGAATTTTTCCATTGGAAATCAGGACATCAACATCCTCGACAATGCCCTCTTGTTCGTTCGTCCAGACAGTGGCGTTTTGAATTAGGACGGTCTCGGCCTTGGGTTTTTCTTTCCAACCAAAAGCAGTGAAAGGATAAACCATGTCTCCTACAACGGGAGGTGTCACTGGATTTTGTTTCGTTGGCTGGTCTGGTGTTGCGGGACTGACAAACTCCGTCCGCCAGTCCGTCCAAGTTCCGTTGGGTAGTGTGCCTCTTCCGAACCATTCTTTTTGTTGGGCCGTACCAGACAATGAAACGAACCCTTTATTGATAGTGTCTGGCTGAAAAGAAAGTGACACTAATCCCGCAGCCGTAATGCCGAGATTGGCCTTTGTTTTTGTGCTGTCGGCTTTTATGATTTGAGCTTCTGGTGCTTCTGGCTTGCCTTTGACGACTAAACTATATTGCTCTCTTCCAATGGTAAGCTGGTAGGTGCCGAGGCGGCTGGGGTATGTCGTGAAATAGTTCGGCGGGGTCACTTCCAATGGTTTTCCCATCACCCAACTCTGGAGAATTTTGGTTTCTTTCTGAAATATATCTCCATTGGCAATGATAAAATTGGCCAACTTTCCAGGCTCCAAACTTCCTATCGCCCCACCTCGATTGTTGTCGGTAGGCAATGTGTACGCACCGATGAATTGGGCAGGGTGATAGGTCAATGCCTGCAATGCTGTTTGCTCTGAAAGTCCGTATTCAATCGCCTTGCGAAGGTTTTCCCAAAACTTGCTTTTGTCTTTCAATCCTGATGCGGTGAGTGCAAATGGCACGCCAGCAGATTCCAGTCGCGCTGGGTTAGATGGGGCTAACTCCCAGTGTTTCAAATCTTTAAGCGAAACATTCATGGCATCGTAAGGGTCTTTCACTTCGTAACTTTCAGGGAAAGACAAGGACACTACAAGCGGCAATCCGCTGCTTTTTACCGCATCAAGTCTTTGGTATTCATCGCCCGCCGTTTTTACGATGTATTTGATGTTGAACTCTTTGCCTAATTGCGCAATGCGCAGCACATCCAATTTGTCGCTTGCCTCAAAAATTTGGGGTAAATTTTGAACCACATTCCAGGCCTCAAGCGAGAGGTTGCGCTCTTCTCTGCTGCCCTGTGTTTTATACCATTGTCCATCCAAATATGTTTGGCGAACAAGGGCTATGCACCCCATCAGCGACGAAGGATAATTCTGTGTGCTTGTCCCTTTGCGAAAGGAAAGAAAATGGCCTGCCCTTGCTGTAATAATCGTCTCATGTTCCCTACTGCCTATGGCTAAGGCGACCAATGCGCCCGTGCCGCGAGAGATGCCGTCCGCTTTATGGGTTACTACAGCACCGAATCCGAGTTTCCGCCACTCCTCGGCGGCTTTTGCATCCATCGAAAAGATATCGGCAGCGTTGTATTCCGTGCGGAGCGCTTCGTTCCATGAATACGCGCCTTTTTTGTTTGAAAGCGGTTGCGGAATACGCTGTCCCGGTCCACCAGAACCACCTGCGGTGTTAGGGGTGGGTGGCAATCCAAAATCAGTGGCGTACAAGTCAACAAAAGCCGGATAAATTGTCTTGCCCGCGCAATCGGTGACGACCGCACCATTGGGGATGGTCACTTTAAGCCCACAATTTTCCACTTTACCATCGCGGATAAGCAACGTTGCGCCTTCTATACGGGTTTTGTAGTCCACATATATCGTGGCGTTGGTGAAAGCAAAAAGGCCAGACCTTTCGTCCGAAGGAGCGGGTTTTGGAAATGTGACTTGGGCAAAAGCGGCAGAGGTGGGCAACAAAACAAAGGCAAGCAAAAATTGCCGAATCAAACTATGCATGATGTGGAGGATTTTTTATGGGGTGAAAATAGGCAGTAGTCCCTAAAAAATCCCCAAAACATTTATCCTCGCTTAGTTCTCAATTCTGCCAGAAACCTTTCCAACTCATCCACGCTGTAATACAGCACCTCGCGGGGCTTGGAACCTTCGGCAGGGCCGACGATTCCTAGTGCTTCAAGTTGGTCCATAATGCGGCCCGCACGATTGTAACCCAATTTCATCCGCCGCTGAATCATGCTGGTAGAGCCGTGTTGAGTCTCCACCACCAATCGAGCCGCATCTTCCAGCATATCATCCATTTCAGAGAAGCTGAATTGTTTGGCTTCGCCACCTTGCTCCCCATCGGGGTGAAACTCCGGCAGGAAAAATGGCTCGGCAAATCCTTGTTGGTTTGCAATAAACTCGATGACGCGCTCCACCTCCGGCGTGTCCACAAACGCAGATTGCAAACGAATGATATCACCGCCGACCGAAAGCAGCATATCGCCGCGACCAGTAAGCTGCTCCGCACCGCCCGTGTCAAGTATGGTGCGCGAGTCTACTTTTGAAGCGACCTTAAATGCTATGCGGGCCGGGAAATTCGCTTTGATAACTCCCGTGATGATGTTGACCGAAGGTCGCTGAGTAGCAATGATGAGATGGATGCCTACCGCACGGGCCAGCTGAGCAAGGCGGCCTATCGGGAGTTCCACCTCTTTGCCAGCAGTCATAATAAGGTCGGCAAACTCATCAATGATAAGCACGATGTAGGGCAAGAAGCGGTGCCCTTTGTTAGGATTGAGGCGTCGAGCGACAAACTTGTCATTGTATTCGGTGATGTTGCGCACTTCGGCTTTTTTCAACAAATCGTAGCGCGTCTCCATTTCAATGATGAGCGAGTTGAGGGTGTGCACCACTTTCGTCGTATCGGTCACAATCGGTTCGGTCTGGTCGGGCAAAAAACCGAGAAAGTGATTTTCCAAGTGGGCATAAGGGAATAGCTCGACCTTCTTAGGGTCAATCAAAATCAATTTTACCTGAGAAGGGTGTTTCTTGTAGAGCAGCGACATCAAAACCACGTTGATACCGACAGACTTACCCTGACCCGTGGCTCCCGCCACAAGTAAGTGTGGCATTTTGGTCAAATCAGCCACAAACACTTCATTTTGAATGGTTTTCCCAAGCGCGATGGGCAGTTCCATCTTCGCCCGCTTGAATCGTTCGTCAGTAATCACCTCACGGATGCCAACCGTTTGGCGTTTTTTGTTGGGCACCTCGATGCCGATAGTGCCCTTGCCCGGTATGGGGGCTATGATACGAATGCCGAGTGCGGACAAATTGAGCGCAATGTCGTCTTCGAGGTTTTTGATTTTGGAAATGCGGATGCCTTTGGCTGGCACTATTTCATAGAGCGTGACAGTGGGGCCAATGGTCGCCTTGATTTTTTCAATTTCAATTTTGAAATACATCAAGGTTTGAAGTATTTGGTTTTTATTGGCCTCCAACTCTTCGCGGTCAATTTCCAGCACCGTGTTGTCGTGTTCTACGAGCAATTGGGAATGTGGATATTCATAGTGCGAGAGCTCGAGCGTGGGGTCGTATGGTTCGGTCAGATTAACGCTGTCTTCCTGTACGGCTACCACAGGCGGCTTGTAGGCTTCGGCATCTTCGGGGGTGGCGGGTGGGGGTGTATTGATGATGATTTCCATATCACCCTCATTGCCGGGCTGCAATACTTCCCGTTTGGGCAAATCAGCAAACAAGGCGCTTCTTTGACTGAGGTCGAATGCCAGTTGCGCTCCCGTTTCTTCCATTGGTTTGTTGGCGGATAGCGGAGGCTCGACCACTTCCGCGGGCGAAGGAATTTCGGTTTTCCCCCTCGACACGGTGGGTGAAGCAGCGGCGGTGGGTCGGCGTTTTCCAAAATTTCCCGTGAGCAAATCGTGCCACGCCTGCTTGGTCTCGTCCCATAGTCTTTGCCAACTCAATTCCTCAAGATTCGGATTGTTTGACCAGACAAAAGTTGCTATCAACGCAAACAACATCAATGCTAAAGTACCGACGGTGCCAAGCAAATTTTGAATGTATAGACTGACTGACTGACCAAACACGCCTCCCCAAGGGAATTCAAAATTTTGGAAAAAAAACGAGGAGACGATGGAAACAATCACCATCAGGATTACGGTGCGCTGGAAAGTGATGCCCAAATAGCCCAAGGGAATGCGGCGCACCAAGGCAAGACCGTATTTGTAAAGCAGATAGACAATGCCAAAAGAGGAGACACCAAACCCCCAATATATGATGCTGTCGGATAGAAAAGCGCCCAGCCGCCCCAGCCAGTTGTCCACAGGCTGGTCGGCCAGCAACATTTCCCATGAAAAACGGAACACAATGTCATGGTCGTTTTTCCAAGTAAAAAAATAGGAAACGAAAGCGATGAGGAAGTAAAAAGACAGGAACAAGAGGAATATCCCGAAGAGTTTCGGGACGCGCTCTTTGTCGAAATTCATGCTTAGTTGTCCGCGTTTACCTTTTGCCATGCCGTGTATTTCGGGTTCGGTCGAGTGGGTGGAAGTGCTGTGCTTTGGTGCAAAGGTAGGGAAATCGGACAGTCATTTGCCGATTTCCCTACTTAGAACACCAGAGCTTACACTAGCTCCATCCACCCGCCTTGGCAAAGCTCAATCCCGAATCCAATACGCCTTGCGCTCGGCTGCGTATCCGCTCATCCGTGGCATTGTATGCAATTGTCTCGGCCACCATTCGCTCGTCAATCTGTCGCAAATCGGGCACACCCGTCTGCATAGCTACCTGAGAGGTTGCGGGAGCCACCACATTGCGGCTCATGCCACCCACCCCTTGATTGATACCGATGGCGATAGCGATGGTCTGGAAAGCCTCCGATGTGAAAATATCTTTGAGTGTGACAGCCATGGAAGCACCCGCAATATTGAGGTCAAGTCGGGCATTAAGGGTTGGTTGCACATAAAGTGTGTTGGCCATACGGAGCTGCTCCAACACGAGGGCAGGCTCGAATCCCGCTTGAATGAACGCCCCATAAAGTGGCACGGTCTGCTGGATGTAAAGCCAAGCTGGGTCCCCCTGAAGCGTGTTTCCTTGGTCGTCAACCACCGTGACCACATTTCCAGAAACGCCGATGCCAACGCTTTGGAACACTTTGTCGAAAAGGCTTGGAGCGTTGGACTTCATGCTCGCCAACACTTGATTTAGACTTGCCCCATGCGCTGAAGCGCCCACAAACTGGATAAACCCATAAGAAAAAATGGCGCGGTCGTAACTGTTGATGGCATCGAATTTTCCTTCGTGCGTGGATACATATTGAAGCGCACGAGCGGTCTGAGGATTGAGACCGACCGACTGGATAGAGTATAAATCTACCTCAATATTCGATTGGCCCGCGTACATGATTCCTTGTGGGTAAACCAAATGGCTTGAATTGGTCAGATTGTCGCGCATATTGGCCGTCACGGTGCCACCACTGAGTAAGGGTACTGTCAATGTATAGCGATTGAACCCCGCGTCGGGGCGTATCTGAACTCCAAATTGCTGGCGGGCGGCGGCATATCCCCCACCGCTACCCCATGAACTACCGGACGAACTACCTCCTCCCCACGACGGCGGGCTTGGTGGTGGGGGTGGGGTGGGCGGGACGAATGACTCTTGGCCTCCGCTTTCGGCATAAACTTGAAGTGTCTGGCCAACGCTGAGATTGCTTGAGGAGAGGCCGTTTAGCGACATCAAGTCATTGACATCCATGCCAAATCGGCGGGCAATTCCATAGAGCGTGTCGCCGGGAGCGACAGTGTAATGTGAAGTTGTGGGCATTTGATAAAAGTTTGTTTTGTAAAAAAGACTGTTCGGGAACAAATGTAATAACCTATTCGGATATTGTTCCACAATCTTGGTAAATACAAAACATATCTGATTATCAATTGGGTATCACCACTTGCACCCTTGCCCTGTCAGAAAGGTTCATTTGCCCTGACACGACGACTTGCTCACCGGGTTGAAGCCCGGCGGTTACTTCAACTTTTTCGTCAAAGACTCCGCCAAGGGTCACAGAGCGGAGCTCAGCCAGAATGGAGTCGTGTACCACATATACTTTGGCATCTTGCAAGCTGCCAGCAATGGCTTTGCGAGGTAGCGTCAGCCCTTGGCGATTGGTGTCGAAAGTAAATTTAGCCATGCCGTGCATACCTGCGCGTAGAGGGCTCTTTGTTGGATTAATCACCTCTATCTCAACATCATACGTAAAAGCATTGTCAGCTCGAAGACCGATATTCGTCACCTTTCCGGGAATAGAAAGCCCGGGATAAACATCGGGGGACACGATGACCGACTGGCCCTTGCGCACTTTCAAAACATCGCGCTCGGTCACTTTTACCATGAGAAAAAGTTTCTCCAAGTTCGTTATTTGTGCCACCTGAATGCCCGGCCCAATGACGCTTCCTCGCTCAATGAAGCGTAGCCCCATGGTGCCCGTCATAGGAGCCTTTATGCTTGTGTTGGCAATTTGTTTTTTCAAGCCTTTTTCTTTGGCTTCGGCAGCCAAGATGCCTAGCGACACGTCCTCGATTTTGTTTCTCGGGGCAGCTTCGCCTTCTATGAGATTGGTCAGGCGCTCGCGGTCTTTGTAGAGTTTGGCGAGGTTGGCCTGTGTGGCCTCTAGCTCGGTACGCAACAGTTCATCATCCACTTTTGCTATCAGGTCGCCCTCGTTGACCCACTCTCCTTTGTTTCTGTACACTTCCAACACACGACCTGCTGTTTCAGAAATAACAAACATTTCTTTTGCTGGCAAAAATATGCCTTGCGCTTCAAGGCGATTGGCGAGTGTCTCCAGCTTTGCCTCCACAATTTCAACTGGCACATAAGCTCTGCTCACCTTGCCAAGCTCGGTCTCGGCAGCGAGTTCTTTTTTATTGAAATAAAGCTTCCATGCGACAAAAGCGGCGCATAAGAACAAGAAAAGCCAGAGGTAGATACGGTTGCGCACAATATGAGTGGATGTTGGCTTTTGGAAAAATTCGGCGCAAAGCTAAACAAATCATTGCCCTTCGTACCATATCCTGTACACCGCGTCTCCGTAGTCGTCCGATATGAGCAAAGAGCCATCAGGCAAGTGCTCCAAATCCACTGGGCGGCCCCATACAGATTCGTCGGGCTGTAGCCACCCACTCGCAAAAGGTTCGTAGCCTAGGCTTTTGCCATTGGTGTCCAGTTTTACCAAACTGATTTGATAGCCACTTTTTTTGCTTCGGTTCCACGAACCATGTTCGGCAATAAAGACTTGGTGGCGATATGTTTCAGGGAAATTGTTGCCCGCATAAATTTCCAAACCTAATGGCGCAACGTGTGCGCCGAGATTTTGGGTCGGTGCCGTGAAGTTGGAGCAAGGGCGTTTGTCCCCAAATTTGGGGTCTTTCAAATCTCCTTGATGACAATAGGGATATCCAAAGTGCATACCGGGTTGGGGAGCGTGATTGAGCTCGCAAGCGGGCAAATCATCGCCGAGCCAATCGCGGCCATTATCCGTGAACCACAGCTCTTTCGTGAGTGGATGCCATGTGAAGCCTACGGTGTTGCGAATGCCGCGCTGCACGATTTCTGGCTCGCGGGGGTTATCCACGTCAAGTCGAGTAATGGTGCAGTATATCGGGTTTTGAGGCTCGCAAATGTTGCAAGGAGCACCTACTGGCACATAAAGTTTGTCGTCGGGGCCAAAAGCGATATACTTCCAACCATGATGCTCATCGGTAGGATATTTATCAAAAACCACAATGGGTTTGGGCGGATTGGCCAACTGGTTTTCAATGTCGTCGAAACGCAGGATACGACTGATTTCCGCGACAAATAGGCTGCCGTTGCGAAAGGCCACGCCATTGGGCATCCGAAGACCCGACGCGAGCGTGTAGTAGAGGTCGGCCACATAATCACCATTGGTGTCGCGCAAGGCATATACATTGCCTTTTTCGCGAGTGCTAACGAAAAGCGTACCGCTGGGGCTAAGACATAGGGAACGAGCGTTGGCAAGATTTTCGGCATACACGCCTATCTTAAATCCCGGTGGCAATTTGATTTTTTCGATAGGCAACTTGCCTGTGTATACGGGACTTGGTTTAGAAGCAACTGAGGCTGAGCTGGCAGTCTCCGTCTTTTTGGGTGAAGAGGCCGTGCAGGAAAGCCAAAGAAGCAAAGCAAAAATCGAGTAGCGCATATTTTTTGCGGAAAAATAGGGCATTTATACCTTGATTCTCCAAGATTTTTCATGCGTGTGAGAAGGGAGACTAACACACGTCATCTGTCCAAAGGTATGGAATGGGGCATCGCGGTTTCACTTTCAACACCCCCGGGCAACAAAACCTCCAACTCTCGCATAGGTTTTCCATTGGGCCAGCAACCCAGCCAACGTTGGTCAGGAGTATTGCCCAAAGCCAGTTCGGTGTAGCAGCCGTTGCGGGTGGATTCCATGAGCGCATCGGCAAATTTCCAATAACAATTGAAATCTACTTCGTTGAGGCGAGAGGTATAGAGTACTCTTTTAGAGGTGTAATTGCGCACGCCCGTATCAAAATCGAGGTCGTAGCAATAAGGCTCTGAATGGGAGGCGCTTATCCACCGGCGACCGTCGGTGCTGCGACGTTGGATGACGAGGTTGCGTTGAGGAGTATTGATAGCCGAATGAAAAACAAGACGGCCAAACTCATCGCCCACCACATAGTCATCCTCACCCACCACCACTACCATTTGCAAATCGTCCGACAAGGCTGAATAATCCGACAAGCGAGCGCCTTTGAATGGCCCTGACCCCGGCTCGCAAAGAAGCATGGAGGCGGGTTTTGGTATGTCATATTTTTGCCAGTTCACGCCCAAATTGGCCGCAATGACCCCGCCATAAGAGTGGCCGATGTAGGCCACTTTTTCCGTTTTCGGTTTCACGCGCTCTTCTTTCTGCAATTCAGCCAATGCTCTACGGATGCCAATGGCCGCATTTTGAGGAAAGGCCTCTGGCCGAGGCCACATAAGGTTCTTCTGATAGCGCGGATATATCACGATGTTGCCCTTAGCCACCAGATGTTTTATCCATTTTCCGTAAGCCATCGGATTGTATGCGCCATAGCCATGCAGAAACACAACCACCTCTGCCGAGTCTGGTTTGGGGTTGGCTGGCTCAAAAAGCCAGTAGCCGTCTGCTTCCGCAGCGGCATCAAAAAATGCTACAGATGAATGGATGTATTCCGCTCCACCCGGCCCGGTAAGCGGCTGGCCGGGATAAGGTGTGTCTTGCGCTGTGGCAAAAATACCCCTAAACAACAAAGGCGTAAGAGGGGAAAAAACACGAACCACCCGTGTCAAGGTGATGGAACGAAAACTGCCGATGATGGAGGAGGTGGTTTGCTTTGCCATTGCGTCGCTGCTTGTTCAAAAAACAGGCATAAAACGCATGAGTGGGTGGTTTCGTTTAAAGAATAGAATGGAAAAGGGGATGTGCAACCTAAATATATTGGTACAAAACATTGGCTGCAAGCCCCCCCTTCCCTCAATGTCTATCAAGCCCCCTGCTCAAATGTGCCGTCCGAATGTCGGGCAAACCTGCCTTCGGAACGGTCATGTACTTGGTCGTATCGTTTCCACGGCCATCCTCCAAACTTGGTGGCATGGTAGTCTTCGAATGCTTGCTGGATTTCTTCTTTGGTGTTCATCACGAATGGTCCATACTGAATCACCGTTTCTCCAATGGGCTTGCCTTGCAGGACGAGGATGCGCGCCTCGTCGTCGCCTGTGTTGGCGATGCTCAAGTCCACGGCGGCGTTCACCACCACAGAGTGGTATTTTTCAATCGAGGTACCAGCCAATGTAATGTTATTGCCCATGTAAAAATAGAGCGCACGGTTGATTCCCACACTGGCCTTTGGCAATGTGAACGTGGCTCCCACTTCCATTTTGATATTGAAAACGGCCACCTCGTTTGCGGCATCGGCAGCCCAAGAGTCAGGCGGTGGCGCGGGCGCGATATGCTCATGCAAATTGCCTGCTATCACCTCTACTTCTGTTGTTTTGCCACTGGTGTCGGTATGTTTGGGCTTGGGGATTTTGCTGCCCCACAACATTTTGAAATGTGGTTCCACCATCTTGTTTTTCTTGGGCAGGTTGAGCCAGATTTGAAAAAGCTCCATTGGATTTTCCTCATCTGTCTTCAACAAAGGAAACATTTCAGAATGTTGAACCCCTTTGCCGGCGGTCATCCATTGCACGTCGCCTTCGCCATATCTGCCAGATGCTCCCATCGAATCAGCATGGTCAACCATGCCTTGGCGCACCACAGTAATGGTCTCAAACCCTCTGTGCGGGTGTCCTGGAAAGCCCGGCACTTTTTTTCCGTGATACATTCGCCACCCATCCTTGATGATGAAATCATCACCAAGCGACCGCCCTTTCAACGAGACGGCAGGCCCCATTTCTTCGTTGCCTTTCGGAAATTTGTCCTCATGATGCACGCAGAATAAGAACGGGTCAAGTGTTTCCCAGCTGAATCCCATTGGCTTAACATCCAGAATTGGGTTGAGCATAGAACTGCTCTTGTTGTTGCGTATTTTGGTCCCGCCGTTAATGGGCAGCCCCAATATGGAAAGGATGCCAAGTGAAAGTTTAGCCAAGAATCCTCTTCTATTATCCATGATGACGATGTGTGAATTAGTTCAACCTTTCAAAAATGCCAGCTATGCCTTGACCGCCGCCAACACATGCCGTCACCATGCCGTACTTTTGATTGCTTCGACGCATTTCATTGAGTATCTGCACCGTGAGCTTGGCTCCCGTGCAGCCAAGTGGATGGCCAAGTGCCACAGCACCTCCATTCACGTTGACAATGTCGGGATTCAGCCCCGCTTCTCTTATGACTGCAAGGGCTTGTGCGGCAAAAGCCTCGTTGAGCTCCACTGCCTGAATATCGTCGAGTTTCATCCCTGACTGCTTCAATGCCTTAGGGATAGCTGAGCAAGGGCCGATGCCCATGTAGAGCGGCTCCACTCCCGCCACGGCGCAAGCGGCCAAACGGGCAATTGGCTTTAAGCCCAACGATTTCATCAGTTCTTCCGACATCACCAGCACAAATGCCGCACCGTCGGAGGTTTGAGAGGAGTTTCCTGCCGTCACTTTGCCGTCGCTCGCAAATGCTGGTCTAAGTTTCGAAAGCCCTTCCAGAGAGGTATCGCGACGCACCCCTTCGTCGGTGTCAACAACATGGAACGACTCTTTGCGCTTGTCGTTTTCTACCCAAACATCGGTGACTTTTACCGGCACGATTTCATCTTTAAACTTGCCTGCATCTATGGCAGCCGCAGCGCGCTGATGGCTGCGAACGGAAAAAGCATCTGCATCCTCACGGCTGATATTCCACTTGTTGGCCACCGCTTCGGCAGTAAGACCCATGCCCACCAAATAATCGGGTGTATTTGCGGCAATGTTGTAGTTGGGGGCAAGTTTGTAGCCAGTCATCGGGATGAATGACATGCTCTCGGTGCCGCCAGCCACATAACAATGACCCATGCCTGCACGGATTTTGGCCACAGCAATGCTAATGGTTTCGAGCCCTGAGGCGCAATAGCGATTGACGGTCATGCCCGGCACATCCTTGCCAAGTGCACGAACGGAAATGAGGCGACCGATTTGAAGCCCCTGCTCACCTTCTGGATTGGCGCACCCCACGATACAGTCGTCCACCATTTTGGGGTCGAGTTGAGGCGCGGAAGCTAAAAGGTGGTTGATAACATCAACGGCTAAGTCGTCAGGGCGATATGATTTGAATCCGCCTTTGCCAGCTTTGCCGACTGCGGAGCGGTATCCGGCAATAATATATGCTTCTTGCATGGTGGGTGGTTGGATATTTACGGTTGCTTTTTTTGCAAACATATTGGACTTGCCTTGTAACAGCCAAACGAGCCAAAAGATTATTTTTTCAGAACAAAGTTGGTTGTTCGGGAAGCGCGTCGTGCAAGTCTGGTTCGTCGTAGTCGGGTTTGTTCAGCTTCTCGGAAACCCGATACATTGCCAACGAGCCGTCCGCTATTGGACGCAGCATGGTGAGTACTTCATCTGCTGGAAGGGAGGACAACCAATGTTCTTGCATGGTTTGGGTGAGCAGAATGGCGGGCATACGGTTGTGCAATGCCGACATTTCAAGATTGGGTGGAGTGGTGACAATAGAAAAGGTTCGCCTCGTCTCGCCCATCTTTTTCCACTCATCCCAAATGCCAGCTATAAACAACAGGTCTCCATTTTTCAAAAAGATGCGGTAGGGAATTTTTCGCCCGCCGGGTTCGGCGCGCCATTCATAAAAACTGTCGGCGAGCACCAAGCAACGCCTACGCTGAATCGGCTCCCGAAACGACGGTCGTTCTTCGATACCTTCTGAGCGGGCGTTTATCAATTTACCATTGTTCTTGCCATCTGCGCTCCAATGAGGCACGAGCCCCCACTCCATTGCCTGCAGTGAGCGTGGCGCATCGTTGGCGATGACATATCCTTGATGGGTCGGTGCGATGTTATAGCTAATTTTTAGTTCTGGGCGTTTCGCATCACGCAGACGGGCTTCGAGTTGTTGGGGTTTGGGAGCAAAAGAGTAACGACCACACATAATTGCGCAATGAGGGGATTTTTGTTTTGAGTTTGGCAATACTTTTAGGAAGTGATTCCGTTTTTAGACAAACCTTGTTAGGTTTTGGAGAGGTCAAAATTAACAATTTATTCATTTTCAGGCTTTTTGGGATAAACACAGATTGTTTCGACAAGTTTTAAACAATAAAAAAAATAATATACTTACGATTTTGATGGTCAATGAGAACTATGTGTTGAAAGATGTGGAAAAAACCAGTTGTTGTTCACCCCTACTCACAATCGCGTACGAGTTATGCCCAACGAATGAGTGACGGAGAGCGATGTGTGTGAGTACAGGCATGATTATGCTACAAAGATTCACACACGAGCGATCAAAGAATAATCAAACACAGGGTTTTTAAACAATGGCGGCACAAGATGTGAAAAACGTCACAATCTATTGATTGTAAAGACGCAACTGCGTGGAGAATGTGTGCATGAAACGGGTAACTGTCATGGAAAGCGAAAAAGGAATAAACAGTTGCAAGGTTATCCACAAACTAACAGGCCTAATGATGGCCGAAGGCAAAGAAATTTAAACTTATTAAAACTTATAAGGGAATACTGCTCTTGCGGAAAATGGAAAGGAGAAGGGTTCTACTTTTGTTTTGTTTTTAAAAAAGCAATGCGATGAAAATGAAATACGCGAAAGAAGAGCGCACCCCACGCGCAGTAAAAATTTGGCTCATCGTGGGGTTGTGCATGATAGCCATGCAAGTGGTAATTGGTGGCATCACAAGGCTGACGGGCAGTGGGTTGAGCATCACTCGCTGGGAAATAGTGACAGGCAGCGTCCCTCCTCTCAGCGAGGCAAAATGGGAATCGGAATTCGAACTATACCGACAAACTCCTCAATATCAAAAGATTAACAGGGGAATGAGCCTAAGTGAGTTTAAATTTATTTATTTCTGGGAGTACTTCCATCGCTTGTGGGCGCGGTTGATGGGTCTGGTGTTTATCTTTCCTTTCTTGTGGTTTTTGTGGCGAGGCATGCTGTCTCGACGGTTGATGTTGCACCTAATCGTGGTGGTTGTTTTAGCTGGTTTGGAAGGCTTTTTTGGCTGGATTATGGTAGCAAGTGGTTTGATTCACCGTCCGTGGGTGAATGCGTACAACCTTACTCTTCATCTTTGCATGGCGTTGGTGATTTTCGGCTATCTGCTCTGGACCATTTTCATTGCGTACCGGCCCCAGCCACCAGGCTTCGCCAACAATTCATTGAGGCGAATGGGCTGGTGGCTGGTAGGGATAGCATTTTTTCAAATAGCACTTGGAGCCATGATGTCAGGTTCAAAAGCAGGTCTTTTTTACCCAACTTGGCCCGATATGAAAGGAGAATACTTCCCTGCCATCTTGCTCGACGGTAGCCATTGGGTGGCGGATAGTTTCATTCATTATGACACTAATCCCTTTATGCCGGCATTAATTCAATTCTTGCATAGAAATACGGCTTACCTGCTTACTTTCATGGTTTTGTACTTCGCATGGAGAATGAGAAAAATCATCGTGACAGGCGACCTGCGCACTGGCGTTGTGGCGTTAGTTGCGGCATTGCTAGTGCAAGTGTTGTTGGGTATTGTCACGCTTATTAACTGTCAGGGTGCCATTCCTGTGGATTTGGGAGTGTTGCATCAGGCTGGGGCTGTGCTGCTTTTTGGGGTATTGCTTTATGTAAACTATCAGATGTCGGGTCGTCGCCTCGAAATTCGAGGTTCGTAAAAGAAAACTTTGAACTTTCCTTGCTCATCCCGGCGCGAGTTTCTACTTTTGCAGCCGTTTTTTCAAAAAGTTCATTTCTTTTTTTACAACTGACTGATAATGAGACATTACGAAGTCACCTTCATCGTAGATCCAGTGCTGTCGGGCGATGAAGTCAAAGCGACAGCAGAACACGTCCAAAAAGAACTTACAGGTTTTGGGGCTACTATCGTAGCGGTGGACGAGATGGGTATTCGGCAGCTGGCCTACCCTATCAACAAACGCTCTTCGGGCGTTTATTACACCATTGAGTTTGGCTGCGAGGCCGCTGATTGGTTGTCCAAGTTCGAGTTGAACCTGAAGCGCAACGAGCGCGTGCTTCGCTTCCTCACCGTTAAACTCGACAAATACGGCATCAAGTACAACGACGACAAGCGCAACGGCCGAATCGGGGTGAAGAAGAAGAAAGAAGAGGTGCCCGTCGCTGCTGAAAATGCTGCCGTCGAAGAATTGGTGCCCGCGCCAGAAGTGGTTGACCTTGATGCAGATTAAGGTTTCTTCACAGTCTCTCAGGGTCAACGCAAACGACAACCACCATCACTCAATTTGGTCCAGAGGCTTAGGCCGCTATAAAATGAGGGCTTGAACTTCTGGGCAATCAGCAAACAACATCCACATTATGGCTGCTTCAAGAGAAGACGTTAAATTTTTAAGCAACCCGAAAATCGGGCTTCGCCGCAAAAAATATTGCCGTTTCCGCAAGTTTGGAATCAAACACATTGACTATAAGGACAGCGATTTTTTGCTGCAATTCATCAACGAGCAGGGCAAATTGTTGCCGCGACGTATCACAGGTAATAGCCTGAAGTATCAGCGTCGGGTAGCTACTGCTGTCAAACGCGCGCGTCATTTGGGCATGCTGCCTTTCGTGGCCGACTTGATGAAGTAAAAGCGGTTTCGGGGGAATTGCCTTCTGCGGTTTTCTCAACTGAAACGCGAATGCAACAACCCTAT
Organism: Saprospiraceae bacterium; assembly: GCA_026129545.1. Lineage (NCBI taxonomy): Bacteria > Pseudomonadati > Bacteroidota > Saprospiria > Saprospirales > Saprospiraceae > Saprospiraceae bacterium. Next base: position 3,201,260 of record JAHCHX010000001.1, on the reverse strand, counting down.
CCAACATCTTTCAACATTCAAATTCAACAGTAATGAATATCATTCTGCTCGAACATATCGAAAAGGTGGGTGCCAAGCATGATGTCGTCAAAGTGAAAGACGGTTATGGCCGCAACTACCTGCTCCCTAAAGGTCTGGCTATCGTGGCCAACAAGACGAACCTTGCCAAACTCGAAGGCATGAAAAAACAAGCGGCCAAGAAAGAAGCGGCTGTGGTCTCTGCTCTTCGGGAAATGGCTGCAAAAATTGCCAACACTACCCTGAAAATTACTGCAAAGGCTGGCGAATCGAGACGTCTTTTTGGCTCTGTGACGGCACAGCACATCGTCAACGCGCTCAAAGAATTAGGCGTGGAAGCAGATAAGCGCATCATCGAAATGCCCGACGAGGTAAAAGAGCTCGGCACCTATTCTGCTACCGTAAAATTTCACCCAGAAGTGGTGCAAGAGGTCAAGTTTGAGGTCGTCGCCGAAAAAGAAGAGGTAGACGAGACCGCAGATTAGTCGCCGCTCTATCGCGTTGTTTTTACATAAGAGGCAAAGCCAGAACAAGCTGGTTTTGCCTCTTTTCTTTTTTCTCAAAAAATAGACGCACACATATTTTGTCAGCCTACTTTTGCCTGCTTCAAAAAACTTCAATTCACAATTTGAAATCGCAATTACTTCATGTTTATTTCTGGTATTCAGCAAGTTGGTGTCGGTGTGGCCAATGTTCAGGAAGCGTTCAAATGGTATCGGCAGCACTTTGGTTTCGATGTTCCAATTTTTGAAGAAGCTGCTGTGGCTGGTCTGATGCTGCCTTATACGGGCGGCCAGCCGCAGGCGCGACACGCTATTCTCGCGCTCAATCTACAGGGCGGAGGTGGCCTTGAAATATGGCAGTACACCGGCCGCACACCCATGCCATCCGCCTTCCAGACTCAACTTGGCGACCTCGGTATTTTCATCGCGAAAATCAAATGCAAAGATGTCCAGGCTTGTTTCCATGACTTGCGCAAACGCGGCGTGAATATGTTGAGCACACCTATCGCTCGCCCTGACGGACAAGAACACTTTTTTGCGAAAGACCCTTGGGGCAACACTTTTGAAATCGTAGAAGCATATGATTGGTTTTCCAAAAGCCAGCCATACCTGACTGGGGGTGTATATGGTGCCATTATCGGAGTTTCCGACATGGGCAGTTCGGTAAATTTTTATTCAGAAGTTCTTGGCTACGAAATAGTTGTGTACGACAAGACAGACGATTTTACTGATTGGCACGGTGTGGACGGTGGTTTTGACCGCTATCGTCGGGTACTCCTACGCCACGCCGAAAAACGCAAAGGGCCGTTCAGTCGAATGCTTGGCGACACGGAAATCGAGCTCGTGCAGAGCCTCGAACGCCAGCCGCGCAAAATCTACGAGCAGCGCTATTGGGGCGATTTGGGCTTTATCCATCTGTGTTTTGATATCACGGGCATGAACGAGATGAAAAAGTTTTGCGCCGAAAAAGGCCACGTCTTCACGGTGGACTCGAGCGGCTCGTTCGATATGGGCGAGGCGGCGGGCTATTTTTCCTATATCGAGGACCCTGACGGCACGCTTATCGAGTTCGTGGAGACGCACAAAATCCCGATAATGAAAAAGTTGGGCTGGTATCTCGATTTGCGCAAACGCAGTAAGCCGGAGAAACCTTTGCCCACATGGATGCTTAGGGCGTTGGGGTTAGGGAGGGTGAAAGACAAGTAACTTTGGGAGCGCGAGGCACTCTAAAACTCGACTTTAAACCTTGCGCGAATGCCCCAACTGGGCGCGTTCGGGTGTTCGAGATAATTGAGGCGGCGCACATAGTCCACCCGCAGTACTTTAAAGATGTTTGCCACGCCCACACTGGCTTCCATGTATGGTTGTTTTTCCAGCGTATAAGTCAGCGGTGTGCCATTCGGAGCAGTCGGGAAATGTAGCAACCCATTTTCGGCGGTAGGGCGATTCGTTTCATCGAGGCCTCCCCAAAGTCCTTTAAATGACACTACTTCACGCCATTTCAGTCTTTTCAATAGGGGTACCCGATTGAAAAAAAATCCGCCGAAAGTATGTGTCATATTGATTGACGCGTACTTATCGCTCACGAATTCCATGAAATTCATCAAATTATACGACTCCAATTGGTAGGCGTATGTCTGGTTGGCGCGGTGGATTTTCAAAAGCGGGAAAGGCAAGGTGCCAAAAACACGACCGCCTTCCAACACGACTTGCGACCATCCGAAAGGCGAGGTGTAGAAGACTTTTTCGACCTTCGCTTGCACTGAGTGATATGCATGTTCGCCACCGAGCACATCCTTGGCGCCGAGGTTGTACCAAAGGCTGAACTTAGGGTACTTGTTCAGAATCGGGGTGCGATAGGTGGCACCTTGATAAAATTTCTCATTGGGGGCGTAACGCAAGAACACGCCAAAATCCGTAGTTTGAATATCAGGGTCAAATTGGAGATTTTCCACTTCCCCATACTGGAAGTTGAGTGCGCCCGCTGGGCGTTGGCGCTCTGTTTTAAGGGTTATGGAATATGAAAAGTGGGAAGGGGTTTCCCGAAGGTATTCCATTCCAAGCACGCGGTTGTAAATCATCTTGTCGTTTACGCCACGCTTGAACGAAAGCAAAAAGTTGTCCTCTTGCACGAATTGAAGTTCCTGACCCGGAATTTTCACGTCGTCTTGATACCATATTTTCATCTGATGGAGCGGAAAACGCCGAACCTGTTGATTGTTCAGAGAATAGGTGAAAGTTGCGTTGCCCTTCATGCGCTCATCTTTTGTGCCGTAAGCCACATAACCCTCAAATTGCAAGTTTTGAGCGAAGCTCATATTCGTGCGTCCGCCGAAGCGAGCGCGAAAACCCTCCACCTCGTTGAAACTGTAAAATGTATTGACTGGCCCAATGTCAAAGCCTCCACCCCCGACCGTGTGATAACCTTCAAAAAGGATGCGGGCTACTGTCATAAAGCGTTTGAATGGCTTGTGATTATTCAGGGTGTCAATGGTTTTTTGGATGCCCTGCTCTCTTTCGCTGAGTGACACATGACGATGCTCCACCCAGAATTGCTCGTTTTGGGCGGAAGCATTTTTTTCATAGCGAGTGTTGCCGCTGAATTTGAACACCCCATTGGAAATCGGCTGGCCGAGCGAATACTGACGGTAAGATGTCGTTTTGCGCCCGATGAGGCCTCGGCGGGTGGTGTCCTTCGAAACCCCGAACTGCATCACTACGATGTCATTGCTTAGCATCAAGCCTCGTGTGGTGCCTACAAGACCATCATTCGATTCCACCCAGTCGAACTCCTGTTCGACGGTTAGGTCGCTCACCCAGTTCAGGTTAATGCCTTTTGGCACACCCAGTTCTATTTTTCGCACCGCGTAGGAGCCATCAAGTGCCACCCACATATTTCCTTCAAAAGCGAGGTCGGACTTGTTTCGTGGAGCAAAGTACAAACGAACCGCCTGTGTTTCCTTCATCGTCACAGTGTCCTGAATGTAGAACCGGTAGATATTCGGGGAAATCGAGGCAAGCGGGCTGACGAACTCGACGGTAGCCAAATTGATGCGGTTGTCGTAGATATCCACTTGCTGGTACATATTCTGCACATAGCTGGAGATGCCTTGCTCATCGAAAAATCCGGGAACGGTAGTGCTCTTTTCTCCTTTTACAAGGGTTTTTTCCTCACGAGGGCTTTTGCGGTAGTGAACATCTGAAAGGCGTTCGTAGAGATAGAACGGCAAACTGACCACCCCTGAGGCGCTGGTGTCGGCATTGTCGAAAAGGAATTGCATCCTGCGGAACAAAAGCCCATTGCGCAATTGGTCGTCCACGTGGTTGATGGCGAACTCCACTTTCTCGTATTGTTCGAAGTTGTAGAAATCCAACCCCTCTCGCCGATTCTGAGATTTGTGTTCAATTACCTTTTGAATAAGTTCCACCGCCGGATTGCCCTTGTTTCGGTACTTTTCATTTCGCACCACGACTTCCTTCAACGTATTGTTGGCTTCTTCCAAGCGGACACTCAGCCCAGCATTGGCCTGACCGGGGCGAAGATTGACGACGGCGGTTTCATAGCCCATGTACGTCACTGTCAGGCGATTGGCTGGTTCGTTGATTTCGACCTTGAAACGGCCCTCAGCGTCGGTGATGCCGCCTACATTTTTTCCTTCAAAACGAATGGTAGCCAAAGCAAGTGGCTCGCTGGTGGATGCGTCCACAACGATGCCACTGGCAGTTGTGGTGGTTTGTGCCGAAGATGGGATGGCAAAAAGAAGCAGCGAGCCAAATAAAATTAGGTTGGCGAGGCGAAGGAAGAAAGCGTTGGTTGGAGTTTCCATGATTGCAGACATGACGAAAGTGATGGGTTCTGTTTTTTAATGCTGGATTAAAAGTTTGTTTAACATGCTGGTGTTCTAATGTTGGAGCGAATTGTTAGAAATGGTAGCAATAGACTTTCAAAAAAGGAGAAATGTTGCAGCCCAGTGTGATTTTTAAATTTTTTTGACCAAAAAATTTAAATGTTTGTTCAAAAGCGTTTGGGCATGTTTTTAGTTTCTCGAAAGGCCGTGTTATTAGACCAACTCACCTATTTCTTTTGTGAGGAGCACTGTTTTTTCGGCGAATTTTGCTGAAAGCCTCTCATGTACGATGCTGGTGAACATATGGATTTATCTTCGGGGGCTTGATGTCCAATTTTAATTTGGTTGAAAGTGTTTGCACTCGTCTTCCAAAGGTGGTGCTCATGCTTCTTTTAGGCAATTTGTTTCTCGTGAACGGGCGTTTATGTGCAGCGAGAAGGTGGAAATAGTCAGTGAAAAGCAATGGCCGAAAAAAACATATTGGGAAGTCAACAAGGTGCGGGGGCATTGGTGCCTCCGTTTTTGCAAGGCAAAGGTGCGGGGCGGATTACATTCGACTGTTCAGCGGTATTTCGTAAAATGGATACGAAGATTTGCGTATGTAGAGGATTGCAAGACTGATGTGGTTTGGCGAGGGGGGATGAGTTTATTTTTCGTTTTAAATAAAAAATTTAAATATTTGTTTAATAATGGGGCAAAAAAATATTACCCCTTTTGTCGGAGGTAGGTTAAGAGCATTTCGGGGATATTTTTTTTGCGTTCGTCCACGAGCTGGTGGAATTCTTCGGTACTGAGGTTCTTTTTCATTTTTATCATATTCATGCTGAGGAAGGGGAAGATTACCATAGCCATGAGGCTAAGTTCTACTTGTTCGAAGTTGGTGCTTCTAATATTTCCCTTCTCTGCTTCTTCTTGGAGTTGTGCCTGAAAGCGGCTGGAGCCTTGCTGCTGCAATTCGGTCAATGATTCACAAATTTTTGAATTTTCCCCACGCATTTCGCTCAAGACAAACATGGGGAGCAGCGGGTCTCGTTTGAGCAACTCGGTCATGTGGTCCACAAACTTGTAGATTTTGACTTCGAGTGGCAAGTCGTCGTTTAAAATGCGTGTTACGGGCATAAAAGTCTCAGTGAAGCTATCCCGAAAGACTTCCTGAAACAGTTTCTCCTTGCTGCGAAAATAGTAGTTCACCAAGGCTATATTCGTGTCGGCGCATTCCGCGATATCGCGGGTGGTGGCGCTGCCAAATCCTTTCTTTAAAAAGATTTTTTTTGCTGCGTCCTTGATTTTTTCTTCCGTGCTCAATTCCGAGTTAGGCATAAGCAGTTTTTTTATGGCGCAAAGTTGCCTCAACTTCTATGAAAGAGGCAACAGGGGGCCAAAGGATATTTTTAAATAAATGTTTAAACTTTGAATGGTGAATTTGACAACAATAGAAAAATCCCGGCCAATCCAATGTTTGACCGGGATTTGCTTATGAATCTTTGAGTCTGCGATCAATGCTCGTCGGCTGCTGCGTGTTTGGCATATTCAGCAGTCAGTTTAGATTGAATGTCGCCCGGGACAGCTGCATACTCGGCAAACGAGATGCTAAATTTGGCCTTGCCTTGTGTGAGTGCTCGCAACGACGACGAGTATTTGTATAGTTCCTTGAGTGGCACACGAGCGCGGATGACCTGATAGTGTCCTTCCGAATCCATACCCATCACAATAGCTCGGCGTGTTTGCAAATCGCCCATGACACTGCCCATATACTCGGCATCTACCATGACCTCAAGGTTGTAGATGGGTTCGAGCACCTGAGGCCCAGCCATGGGGAAAGATTCTTTGAAAGCCATGGTTGCCGCAATTTGGAATGCCATATCGTTTGAGTCCACGGGGTGCATTTTGCCGTCGTATATGCTCACGCGGATGTCACGACAATAGGAACCGGTAAGTGGGCCTTCTTCCATTTTGGCCATGATGCCTTTTTTGATAGCATTGATGAAGCGAGCGTCTATGGCTCCTCCCACAATCGCCCAACAGAATGAGAACTTACCGCCCCATTTTAGGTCTTCCACCTCTATGTTTTTGACTGTCAGGCCGTTTGGGGCAGGCATGCCATCGTAGTAAGGCTCTATGCGCATGTGGACTTCGGCAAATTGTCCCGCGCCGCCTGATTGTTTTTTATGGCGATAGTCCTTGTTGGCTTCCTTGGTGATGGTCTCTCGATAGGGGATGCGCGGCTCGGTGAATTCGAGTTTGATGCCGAAATTTTGCTCTGCTTTGTAGCGTACCATGTCCAAGTGCAATTCGCCTTGACCTTCGATGATGGTCTGCTTCAACTCTATGTTTTGGTCCACGATGAGCGTTGGGTCTTCCTCGCGGATGGAATGTAGGGCATTGGCCATTTTTTCGACTTCGGCCTTGCTTGGCGGCACCACAGCCATACGGATGCGCGGGGCTGGGAAGTGGATGCGCTCGATTTTGATATCGGAACCTTTTGGGTTGAGTGTTTGATTGGTGTGCGAGCCTTTGAGTTTCACTGTGCAGCCGATGTCGCCGGCACGCAGTTCGTCCACTTGGTCGCGGTTTTTGCCCTCGCTTTCAAAGAGTTGTGAAAAACGCTCAACGGTGCTATTGTCGGCGTTGGTCAATTCGTCGCCTGTTTTAAGCACACCTGAATAAACCTTGAAATAGGAGACGTTGCCCACCTTAGGCTCGTTTACGGTTTTGAAGATAAACACGCACGGGCGAGCATTGGGGTCGCAAGGCTTGGAGCCGCCGCCTTCGAGGTCGGCAGCGGGCCGGTCTGCAGGGCTTGGGCAAATGTCGTGGATGAAACCCATGATGCGACCGCTGCCCATGTCTTTCAGGCCCGAGGCGCAGAACACCGGGAAAAACTGGTGATGCGCTAGGCCGATGCTCAGGCCCTTGGCAAGTTCTTCCTCGTCGAGGGTGCCATTCTCGAAGTATTTTTCCATGAGCGCCTCGTCATTTTCAGCGGCAGCTTCCACGAGTGCGTTGTGCATTTCGTCGGCGCGTGTTTTGTGTTCGGTAGGTATAGGTTTCTTTTCAGGCTTGCCACCGCCAGCTGGGAAAACATACATCACCATGCGCAAGGCATCCACGATGGCATTGAAGTCCGGGCCTTGATTGACGGGGAATTGCATGGGCAACACCCGATTGCCAAATCGGTTTTTGGCTTGTTCGAGTGTCATTTCGAAGTCGGCTTTTTCGTGGTCTAATTGATTGATGACAAATATGCTGGGTGTTTCGAACTTGTCCACATACTCCCATATCAGTTCGGTACCTACTTCCACGCCACTCCGAGCATTCAACATGACTACTGCGGTGTCAGCTACTTTTAAAGCCGTTACCACTTCGCCCACGAAGTCATCGAGACCCGGCGTGTCAAGGATGTTGATTTTGGTATCCTTCCAGCTGCAATGAAGGAGTGAGGCAAAAAGGGAGTGGCCGCGTTGTTGTTCGAGCGGCGCGTAGTCACTCTGCGTGTTGCCGTCGCCGACGGTGCCTCTGCGGTTGATGGCTTTAGCTTCATAAAGCATGGTTTCGGCAAAAGTGGTTTTACCACTGCCGGAGTGTCCCACGAGGACGACGTTCCTAATCTTGTCAGTAGTGTAGGCTGCCATTGGCAAAGAACTTGGTTTGGTGAACGAAAGACGGTACACGGCTGGCGGTGCGCGATGCAGGAAAAAAACGCCCTGAACCGCGTGTCTCCAGCCGTGTACCGTTTAGTGTAAACGGGCAGAATGCATGACCAAGAATTTTGTTTGGTGAAAAAATCTGCTTTGAGCGGTTAAAGTAGGTGGGTTTGAAGATTGGGGAAAGAAAATGGGGAAAAATTTTTAGAAGAATTAAAGTCGAATCACATTTTCAAGGCTTTGAAAACCTGAATATATGTTTCCCAGACTGCTTCAAAAGTATATGCCCCAGAAGGCAAGGTGCTCATATCCAGCGCTTCTGGCACCTCGTTGAGGTGAAGCACTACCTGACCGGATTGGTTCAGCACGCGGATATGGTGCGGTTTTTTGTGCTCAAAAAAATCGAAGCGCACCGACTCCACAAAAGGATTAGGAAAGACTTTAAACCCTGAGGCGGTGCTTGGCTCTTGGCTACCGACATTTTCAGGCACCCACTGCCCAAAATCGAACCATCGGGTGGATTGCTCCACGAATGTGACACCACCCGCCACTGTCCGTTCGTTGGAGATGTATCCAGTGCGATTGCCCAAAAAGCCGATACCTTCCGCCTGCCCGGTTGTGAAAGCCGAGCCAAGCTCGATGCGTCGCTTGTTACCCGTGAAGAACAAATCAGAGCCAGCTTGCCAGTCCCAGAGCAGCCATGCAAATACTTTTGGGATGTTTCGCAAATCGTACCCGAGCAGCGTTATTAGTTTGCCATCGGGCGACACGTCCGCCCCTGTTATGAGGCCATCGCAGGGGAATGTTTCAAGTTTTTCGGCTTTTCCGTTGGACTGATTCACTACATAGTGCGTCGTCGTGTATTCCTTGCGATTTTTGGTGAATAGGTGAATTTTTCCGCTCAACACAACCATCGCCTCGCAATCGAACACAGCGCTATCGGCAGGCTGAAACGAGAAATCCGTTTGGTCCTCGTAAGAAAACGGAATAAAAGACCAGTCGCTCGTCTCGATGCTTACAAAAGAGGTGTTGCCGATTTTGGAAAGCGGAATCCGATAAATGCCGAGGTCTTGCCTATTGTTGTTGTTATTCCCAACGTCGCCTATATAGATATGTGTGTCGGACGCAGCGATATCCTCCCAGTCCTTGTTGGAGGCTTGTTTCAAATGAATAATCTGGGCGATACTCCCGTTTTCAGGGTCAAAACGATAGAATCGGGACCCATCGCTCCCGTCGTTGTGGGCATACCAATTGGCTCCAACTCTCACTTGTCCGCTTATTTCAACCAACGTGTCGGGCAAGAGTGCCTTGAGCGTGGGCACATAATTGGTGGCAGGGTATTGGCACGAACCGTTGTTCGAGGTGGCTGAAGCATTGTAGTTGAGTGCCTGCGGGTCTGGGCATCCGGGTTGGGCGTAGGTTCCCGACACAAGTAGCAGCGAAAGGCAACAAAGCAGAAAAAATTTCATTGTCATGTCTATGTTCAATTTTTGGGCAAGTTTCGTCAATTTTCGCAGCATCCGTCGTTTCAAGACAGCTGATGCTGGCCAAACATAATTTTAAACGAGGCTGCTCTTCGAATCTTGCCGTTACTTTTGAGCCGAACAATTGCGCAAACAACAAATCAATTTTTATGGACAGCAAAGATTTTTTTCTCCCCGAATATCTCGAAGAAATTCAGAAACAGGAAAAGGAAGCCAAATCGCGCATCATAAAGGATTGGTTGCCAAGATATACGGGTATGCCCTTGGAAGAATTCGGCGAATACATCCTGCTGGTCAATTTCAGCGGCTACGTCAAAACTTTCGCTGACCAAAACGAGGTTCCGATTTATGGCACGGACCGCCCCATGCAGGCTGCCACTGCCGACAATATCACCATCATCAATTTTGGCATCGGCAGCCCCAACGCTGGTCTGGTGATTGACTTGTTGGAGGCGATACACCCCAACGCTGTTTTGTTTCTTGGAAAATGCGGAGGCTTAAAAACGGGCAAAAATCACGTCGGCGACCTGATTCTCCCTATCGCAGCAGTGCGTGGTGAGGGCACCAGCGACGACTACCTGCCCCCCGCGCTGCCTGCGCTTCCAGCCTTTGCTTTGCAAAAAGCTATATCCACTACCATCCGCGACTATGAGCGAGACTACTGGACCGGGGTCGTTTACACCACGAACAAGCGTGTTTGGGAACACCGAGAAGATTTCAAGCAGCGTCTCCGCGATTTGCGTTGCATCGCCATTGATATGGAGACAGCAACAATCTTCGTAGCCGCATTTAAAAATCGGATGCCAGCCGGCGCACTCTTGCTGGTGAGTGATATGCCTATGACATCGGAAGGCATCAAAACAGAAGCAAGCGACAAGGAAGTAACGGCTAATTTCGCGGACTTGCATTTGCGGATTGGGGTGGACTCGCTCAAACAACTCATAAACAAGGGCCTGACGGTGAAACACCTTCGATTCGAGGTGTGAGCACCACAAAGGCACTGGCAATCAGTGCGGGATATTTGGAAATGCGAGTGAGCTGTCAGAATTTCGCCGCACGCAACTTTTAAGCGGAACAACGAAATCGGTTTGACCAATAAAAGGCAAGCAATTATCACAACCTGTCCCGAAATACCGGGATTATCACATCTCACTTATGAAATCATTGGTGCCTGTTCTCGTCCGAATCATCGCAGTGTTCGCGGTTTTTTGGGTCTTGTTGTTCTTCATCCCTTACCCTTTGCTCGTCGTTGGGGGTATCGCGGCTGGTTTTTTTCTGTATAAAACCAGCGACGACCGCCCTCTGGCTTTTGGCTTGCTCATTGGCAGCGTTTGTTTCGGAATCTACGCCTACCTCATGTCAATTTATTTTCCGAGCTAAGTGTCGTTATACGGTGATTTGCACTTTGCCACAAAGACGCGAAGGCACAAAGATTTTGGAAGTCTTTGTGGCAAAACAAAAAAGCATGCTCAGCAACGCACTTTTTAAAAAAACAAAAAGTTTTTTAAACGCGATTTTGTTTTAACTTTGTCTCCTAATTACGAACAACGTGACAAACGAAAAAAGACAATTGAAAGGGCGTGGCGCGCAAATCAATCCTCCATCCCCTTATGAAAAATTCGTGCGCGACCACGAACCGCTCGACTGGGCGCTCGTTGCCGATGAATGGGAAGATGGCAGTTTAAAAACAGAATATCTCGAAACCCACCCCAAGACCATCCTCAATCGTGTGGAAAGCCCCGACATCCCGCTCGAATGGAGCATGAACCCCTATCAAGGTTGCGAGCATGGCTGTGTTTACTGCTATGCTCGAAATACGCACCCTTATTGGGGATACAGTGCCGGACTTGACTTTGAGCGCAAAATTCTTGTCAAGCGAAACGCTGCCGAACTTCTTGAAAATGAATTGAAAAAGAAATCTTGGAAAGCCGCGCCCATTATGTTTGCGGGCAATACAGATGTGTATCAACCAGCCGAGCGAACTTTCCGCATCACACGCGCCTGTCTCGAAGTATTTTGGAAATACCGCCACCCAGTTGGCATCATCACCAAAAACAGCCTTGTGCTGCGCGACCTCGACATCTTGAAAAAACTGGCTGCCGAGCAACTTGTCCATGTCGCTATAAGTATCACCACATTGAATGAGACACTGCGTCAATTCCTCGAGCCCCGCACTGCTTCCGTGAAGCAGCGCCTACGGACGGTGGAAACCCTATCAAAGGCAGATGTCCCTGTGTTCGTGATGATGGCACCCATCATTCCGGGCCTCAACGACCACGAAATTTTGCCATTGGTAAAAACGGTTGCCGATTGTGGGGCATTGGGCGTGGGTCACACCATCGTGCGACTCAATGGAGACATTGGCCCTATCTTCGAGGATTGGATACGACGTACCATGCCCGACCGTGCCGACCGCGTGCTCAACCGAATCCGCGATACGCACGGCGGAAGTTTGGAGGAAAAACGCTTTGGAAAACGGATGCGTGGCGAAGGCAATATCGCCCAGATTATTCACGACCAGTTTCGCGTGGCAAAAGAGAAGTATCTGAAAGACAGGAAAATGCCGAGCTACAATCTTTATTTGCACGAACAAGTCAAATTTCCTCAGCTGCGCTTGTTTTGAGGGGTCAATACCCCACAGCCTGACCATCCTTTCGAGCATCCGAAGCACCAAAATAAACCCTCTTCGAGGCATCGAATCGGATGGCCTGATACCCACCGTAACTGCCCGGCGGTGCCCAACCCACGCGATGCCCCATCTGCATCAAGGCGCGAATGGTCTCGTAAGGGAAGCCATTTTCAAGCGTGATGTACCCAGCATCTTTCATTCGCTCGCCAGTAGGCTCACTGCTTCCTTGATGGTCAATGCGCGGCGCGTCACCAGCCTCTTGCGCGTTCATGCCAAAATCAATCATGTTCATCAGTATTTCGACATGGCCGAGCGGCTGAAACGAGCCTCCCATCACCCCAAAGGACATCCAAGGCTTGCCGTCTTTGGTGACAAAAGCTGGAATAATTGTGTGGAAAGGTCTTTTGTGCGGCGCGTAAGTATTGGCTTGCTCGGGTTCGAGCGTGAAAAGCTGCCCCCTGTTCTGCAACATGAATCCCAAGCCATCAGGCACCATGCCAGAGCCAAAGCCCCTAAAGTTGGATTGGATGAGCGACACCATGTTGCCCTCTTCGTCAGCTACCGTGAGATAAATCGTGTCGCCATCTTTCAGATTGGGGTTTCCTGCTTCTACCGTCGCGGCAGCGCGATTGGGATTTATCAGTTTGCGACGTGCTGCGGCATATTCTTTTGAAATCAGGTGCTTCACGATGCCCGGCTGCATATATTCCAAATCAGCATAAAACCTTGCGCGGTCTTCATAAGCAAGTTTTTTGGCCTCCACGAACAGGTGAACATGCTCATGGGAGCCGAAGGAAATTTTGGAAAAGTCAAAACCCTCGAGAATGTTGAGCATCTGCAAGGCTGCGATGCCTTGGCCATTGGGCGGTAATTCCCACACATCGAAACCTCGATAATTGGTGGAGACAGGCTCAAGCCATTCGGAGGTGTGTTCCGCCAAATCCCTAAGGGAGAGGAAGCCACCGTTTTTCCGCATGAACTCGTCTATTGCTTGCGCTATTTCCCCTTTGTAAAATATGTCGCGTCCGCCATTGGCGATTTTTTCCAACGTGTTGGCCAGCAAGGGGTTTCGGAAAATATCGCCGCGTTTTGGCGCGTTTCCACCCGGCAAATAGACTTCCTTCACGTTTGGGAACTTCCCATATACCTCTTCCATGCGTTGCCATGAAGCCGAAGCTTCATCAGCCACCGCAAAGCCATCACGGGCATACTTGATGGCTGATGATAGATTTTCCTTCATCGGTTTTTTGCCAAATTTGCCATGTAGCTCAAACCAACCATCCACACATCCGGGCACCGACACAGGCAGTGGGCCAAAAGGCGGGATATGCTGAATTTTGCGTTGAACAAAGGTATCCAAATGAAGCGAGTGAGGTGAACGACCGGAGGCATTCAACCCATGAAGCTTGCCAGTCCTTGCCTCATAGACAATGGCATAGAGGTCTCCTCCAATGCCGTTGACGTGTGGCTCCACCACCCCAAGCACTGCATTGGCGGCAATGGCCGCATCCACCGCCGAGCCACCCTTGCGTAGCACATCGAGTGCCGCGGCGCTCGCTAAGGGGTGGCTTGTGCAAGCAATGCCGTTGCGGGCCATCACTTCCGAGCGGGTCGCAAAAGCGCGACCGACCAGGCGGTCTTGGGCAAAAGACGCGGCACAAAATGTGGACAAAAAGAGAGCACTAACAACAAGTGAATTTTTCATGGCATAGCTGATTTTGGAACAAGGTTGCAAGTATGTTGAAACAAAACTACGCCCATGTCATCCATTTAAAATACCCATTCAGCAAGCATTTTTGCCGGCAGAAAGATGTTTGGCCTTAATTTCACCTGTCGGAAAATACTTTGACCCATGTATGCAAGCATCTTAAGCGGGCTGTTGTTCTTAGCCGTATCGTCGTTGGGAACGAAGGTGGGCCTTGTGCGCCATGCTGAAAATGGCGCCCAGCAAGGCGTGTTTCGATGTGAAAACGGAAAGGTCGCTTTCAAGTCCGATGCACCGTTGGAGAGCATCACGGCCAAGAGCAGCAAGCTGCGGGGTATCATAGACACCTCCAAACAGACCTTCGCATGGACGGTGGAAATAAAGACGTTCGAGGGCTTCAACAGCCCTCTCCAGCGAGAGCATTTCAATGAAAACTACATGGAAAGCCGGAAATATCCGAAGGCAAGTTTTGCCGGAAAAATTATCGAACAAATAGACTTTCAGAAGAACGGGATATACACCGTTCGCGCCAAAGGCAATCTCAATATACATGGCGTGGAGCAAGAGCGCATCATAAAAAGCCAATTGGAATTGAGCGGAAACAAACTCAGGGTTCAATCCACCTTTACCGTTCCGTTGGCGGACCACGACATCACGATACCCAAGGTCGTTTACCAAAAAATTGCCGAGGAAATCACGGTGACGGTGGATGCAGAATTGACAGGCAACTAACATCCTTATTTTGCACAGATTAGCCAACATATTTCTCCTTTTCATCTGCCTTTCCGCGCAAGGGCAAACGCCTGTTTTCCGCCTTCGAGAAACAAAGGAGTTGGGCAACACCCAGTTGACTGCGGTCTTTCAGGACAGTAAAGGTTGGTTGTGGCTGGGAGGCCGGAACGGGCTTTATCGCTATGATGGACTATCGTTCCAAGCTGTGGGCTTACCCGCTTCTTTCTCCAGTGCCATCAGTGCTTTGTTCGAGTTGGATGGCCGGTTATGGGTTGGGTTTCGCGATGGCGCCATTGGCTTTGTCTTGCTCAATAGCGCGTTTGCTTCCGACAAGGATGGTCAAAATATGCACATTGCCCAATTGCAAGCGTGGTTGCCAGAGGAGGGGTTGCCTCAGAAACCCATTACCGCCTTTGCCGCCGATTCTGCTGGCGGATTTTGGGTTTCGACGTATGGTGAAGGGATTTACTGCCTGAAAAACAAACGTATATATCAATTCAATGCCGCTGACGAGGGTTTGGGTAGCGACGAAATTTACGCTTTGGCCTGCGATGCGAAAGGAAGAGTGTGGGCTGCGACAGATGCAGGCATCAGTATTTGCTCGATGCCAAAGCCCGGCAAGAAACAAGTGCGGCGCTTGACGACCGAGGATGGTTTGCCCGACGAAATCGTGACCGCATTGTTGGCCGATAAAAGGGGAAATATGTGGATTGGGATGCAAGAAAACGGTGTGTGCCACTATGACGTTTTTCAAAATAAATTTGATTTCCGAACCGAGAAATGGCCTTACAGCGCCGTGCTAAATCTCGCCACCACTGGAAACAAGGAGCTTTGGGTCGGCACGGAGAAAGATGGCGTGCTGCGTCTTGACTTGCCGACGAATACAACCCATCCGCTACCATCCGCGCATACGCTTCGCTCGGCTCGAATCAGGGCGTTGCTCAAAGACCGAGAGGGGCTTTTGTGGCTGTTGGGCGACAAAGGTGCGTTGTACGCCGCCAATATCAAGTTTGGAATGTTGGAGGCACCTTCCAACAACGCACAAGCCGTGCTCATTGACCGCCAACATCGAGTTTGGGTTGGGAACAAAGACGGCCTTTCTCTGCTAAAAAATGGAGAAAAAAAATCTGTAACCACCATCAACGGTGTTTTCAAGCCACAGAATGTCATATCCATCTGGGAGTCGAATGTGGATGGAAACATCTGGGCGGGTACCTTCGACAATGGGGTATATGTGGTAAGTCCGACAGGCAAGGTCTTGAAAAACTTCAGTAAGAGCAACGGCTTGAGCGACGCAAACGTGCTTTCTATCGCGGGTGACGACCGCCGTGTTTGGCTTGCCACGTTTGGCGGGGTAATGGAGATAGATTTACACACCCAACGAATCACCCGCATTGAAGAACTTGGCAACGGGTACGTCTATAAAGTGTTTCCCGATAGCAAAGGAAGGGTGTGGTTTGGAACGGATGGAAAAGGGCTTATCGCATTAGAAAACAACAGGTTTCGCCACTTTACGCAAGCGAATGGCAAACCGCTAAAAACAATATACAGTATTGCGGAAGACCTCAATGGGGGTATATGGTTCAGCACGGAAAGAGGAGGGGTATTCTGCTACGATGGTCAAAATTTTCGTCATTTCGGGACCGAGCAACGCCTACATAGTCTTTCCGTGACTGGCTTGGCCACTGACGGCAATGGTCAACTCATCATTGCCTACAACGATGGGGTTGACGTGTTGAATCCTGCGCGTTCGGAACACGTCACATTTTGCGACGCGGCCATTGGGGCTCCGAATGTAGAGGTAAATCTAAATGCGCTTTGCCGCGACGCACAAGGCAATGTTTGGCTTGGCACTCAACAAGGAATCATGCGAGTGGCAGCCTTCGACGAATCATTCATGGACGACCCTCAACCGGGCATCGTCTCTGTGTCAAATTTTTCCGAACCCATTGATTTTCTGTCGAAAAGTATCTTCCCGCACCATCAAAACTATCTTGTGTTCAACTTTACTGGCCTTTGGTACACGGCTCCCGAGTCGGTTCGTTATCGCTATCGGCTCGAGGGTTTTGACTTGGATTGGACGGTATCCAAAGACCATGTGGCATCATATCCCAACCTGCCCCCCGGACGCTACACATTTCGGGTTCAGACCAGCGAGCACGGCAATTTTGAAGGTGTGCCGGAGGCGACGTGGCAATTTACCATCGAACCGCCGCTTTGGGCACGGTGGTGGTTTATTTTGCCCTGCATTGTGGCGGCAAGTGGTATTTTTTTTATGTTTGTCAAAAACCGCGAAGCACGACTGCAACGCGAGGAGAGGCTGCAAAGGGAAAAGGTGGAGTCTCAATTCGCAGCACTCAAAAGCCAGATTAATCCTCACTTCTTGTTCAACAATTTCAATACGCTCATCACGATTATTGAGGAGAACCCCACGATGGCCGTGGCGTATCTGGAGCACCTCTCCGATTTTTATCGCAGCATCATCGCTTATCGAGAAAAAGACTTCATCAGCCTTCAAGAAGAAATGGATTTGGTGCGAAACTTTGATTTCCTATTGAAAAAACGCTACGAGGACGGCTTCAGATTGGTAGAACATCTGAACGGAGAAACGGGCTTAGTCATGCCGCTGGCTTTGCAAATGCTGGTTGAAAATGCCGTGAAACACAATGTCATTTCCGCAACAAAGCCGCTGATAGTGGAAATTTTTTCGGAAAAAGGCGGCTATGTCGTGGTTCGCAACAATGTGCAGCCCAAAATAAAGCCAGAGCCAAGCACGCATTTTGGCTTGCATAGTTTGGTAAAGCGGTATCAGCTGTTGGGAGAAAAGCCTGTTTTGGTAGAAAAGAATGATGCTTTCTTCATTGTAAAAATTCCACTTAAGCAATAGCGGCTCACTTTCTCAATTATACCCAGATGAAAATGATTTGCAAGATTGCCTTGATTGATAACAATGATTTTCAAGGGTTTAAATGGACATTTTTCGCAAACCACTTTCCGTTGGGTATAAAACCTTTTAGAAAATGAACATAGTCATCGTAGAGGACGAACACGCGGCTGCCCGGCGTTTGGAAAAACTCCTCAAGGAGGTTGCTCCCGAATCCGTCGTGCTCTCTCGGTTGGATAGTGTGGAGGCTGCCGTAATGTGGCTTCAAGGCAATCCGCAACCCGACCTCATCCTGCTTGATATTCACTTGGCTGATGGCGACAGTTTTGAGATATTTGAGCATGTGGACATCGTCTGCCCCGTCATTTTTACCACTGCCTATGACGAATATGCGCTGAAGGCATTCAAGGTGAACGCGGTGGATTATTTACTCAAGCCCATCAAAACCAACGAATTGGCCGCAGCATTGGAAAAGTATAAGAAGATTTACAAAAATGCCGCGCCTGATTATGCGCCTTTGCTCGAAATGCTTCGCAAGCAGGAAGGGCAGGCATTTCTTAGGAGAATGCTTATCCGATTTGGCAACAGCATCAAACTCGTGGACATGACCGATGCCGCCTATTTTTACACAAAAGATAAAATCACGTTTATTGTCGTTCGCAGCACTGGCAAGCGATTTCCGGTGGACTACCCCTTGGATAAATTGGAGAGTGTGCTCGACCCCTCCGTATTTTTTCGCATCAACCGCCAGTTCGTCATCAATGTAAACGCTATCAAAGAGATGCACCCCTATTCAAAGAGCAGGGTCAAAGTAGATTTGGAACCCAGCACCGAATTGGAAACTATCGTCAGTACCGAACGTTCGGCAGAGTTCAAAAAATGGTTGGTAGGCGAATAGCCTGGATAGCGGTTACATATCGTAGGTAAGCTCTACCACATCCGTCTCAGGGTGTGCCTGACAGGTCAGAATGTAACCCGATTTTACTTCTTCATCGTCGAGCGCATAACAAACATCCATTTTCACTTTTCCGCTTATTATTTTAGCCATGCAAGTAGAACACGCCCCCGCCGTGCAAGAGTAGGGTGGGTCGTGCTTCTCTTTGACCAGTACATCCAGCACAGTTGCTCCTTCCGGCACGAGTGTCTCTATTTTTTTACCCTTCAGATGCACCACGACGCGCTTGCCTCCGCCGTTGGCAGAAAATTCGCCTGGGATGTGGCTGGCGTTGACAAAGTGTTCCGTGTGGATTTGTTTGGCCTCGATGCCCCGACCCAAAAGGGCCGCTTTCACCGTATCGGTCATGTCGCCGGGGCCGCAAATGAAATAGAAACAGTCGCTTTCCGGGCCGCGGGCCATGTTCTCATCCAAAAATGAATGGACCGCTTTATGGGTGATGCGTCCGGTTTTGCCCAGCCAATTGGTTGTTGATTTTTTGAAAAGCCCGAACAATCCACCAGAGCCACCTTCTTTTTTGGGTTGGCTGAGGATGTGTTCCACCTGCAATTGACCAGCATAACGCCGAGTCAGCTCTTCCAACTTATCGCGGAAAATGATGCTTTCTTCATTGCGGCTGCCATAGAACAGAAAGACGGAGCTCATCGGCTCTTCTTCAAGGATGGTTTTTAAAATTGAGATGAGTGGCGTGATGCCGCTGCCCGCGCCAAACATAAAGTAGGTACGGCGTTTTTCGGGGTCAAGTTGGGTAAAAAAACGCCCGTCGGGAGGGGCGATTTCAAGAGTGTCTCCGACTTTGACAGAATCATGCAAGAAGTTGGAAACAGTGCCGCCGCGCACTTTTTTCACCGTCACGGCCAGTCGGTGCGCTTCCAATGGGCTGGACGACATCGAGTATGAGCGGCGCAACTCATGGCCGTCTTTTTGCAACCGAACCGTGATGTGTTGCCCTTGTATGTAGGAAAAAGTCTCGCGCAGGTTTTCCGGTATTTCAAAGTCGAGTGTCACGGTATCAGCGGTTTCCGCGGTGATTTCCTTTATTTTGAGCGTATAAAATTCCATTGATGCGAAAAAATTAAGGGCCTATGGGTCAACGTGGATGGGTCAATGGGGGGGCAAAAATATGGCGACACAACAAAACGAATTTTGAATAGTTTTGCAGGGTGTCAATCTTTTCAGGCGTTTGGCTAAACAATTGACAATGAAAGACTTGAAGTATCTCGCCGCATATCTGATTCCTCTAAGCGCCGCGCTTGCCCTGACTCGGCAAGGCGGATGGTCGTGGTCAACCGTGGTGCTGGGTTTTGTCATCGTGCCCATCGCCGAGTTGTTTCTGCCCCAATCTGCGAGCAACGTGTCGCCTGAGTTGGAAGAGGGCCGCTCCAAGACTCGCTTTTTCGATTGGCTTTTGTACTTGAACGCGCCCATGCTTTTCGGCATAGTGGGATGGTATCTATGGGTGGTCGCGCACGATTCGCTTAGCCTTTTTGAAGTTGCCGGTATTACCCTGAGCGTTGGCATCATAGTCGGTGCCAATGGCATCAACGTGGCGCACGAGCTCGGCCACCGTGCTGCCAAAGGAGAGCAGCTGCTCTCCAAAATCATGTTGTTGCCTGCTCTGTATCAACACTTCTTCATTGAGCACAATCGCGGTCATCACAAGAACGTGGCGACCGATAAAGACCCTGCCTCGGCGCGATTGGGAGAGCATTTGTATGCCTTTTGGTGGCGGTCCGTAGTGGGTAGCTGGCGCAGTGCTTGGGCACTTGAGCGCGAGCGGTTGGAGAAAGAAAAAAAGTTGTTTTGGAGTTGGCACAACGAAATGCTACGGTTCAGCCTGTCTCAAAGTCTCTGGTTGGCAGCCATATATTATATGCTAGGTTGGAAAGGGCTGGCTGGCGCACTTGCGGTGGCCGCGATTGGTTTTTTGTTGTTGGAAACCATCAATTACGTTGAGCACTATGGGCTGCGCCGACGGGTGCTTGCCACGGGGCGGCCCGAGCCTGTCTCGCCAACACATTCTTGGAACAGCGACCATGAATTGGGTCGCATTATGCTTTATGAGCTCACCCGACACAGCGACCACCATTACAAGGCGACCCGCAAGTATCAAATTCTCCGTCATCTCGACGAAAGCCCGCAGCTCCCTTATGGCTATCCGGCAAGTATGCTATTGGCCCTCCTGCCTCCCGCCTGGTTTGGTGTGATGAACAGACGGGTCATAATAGGCGAAAAAGCCGTGGCCATGTGATGGCGAGTTGCTGCTAACTTGGAAATCATTTTTGGCCACAACAAAAACGGGCCTGCTCGACCAAGCGAGCAGGCCCGTTTCGTTCTGAAACTGTCATTTGCTTCGATGCTTTGAACTGGCTGGCACGGGATATTGTCTGGCCAAGTTTCGAGCCTTCGGCACCAACGACCTCAGTTTTTGGCTGCGGTTGTCGGGGTCGGGGTGCGTGCTGAGAAACTCCGGCGGACGGCTGCCCGAGCCACCCATTCGCCTCCAAAACGGCGCTGCTTCGTCGGGGTTGTACCCGGCCATCGTCATCAAGTATAGCCCCATCTCGTCGGCTTCGGACTCATGCTTGCGGCTGAACGGCAGCATCACGCCAACTTGGGTGCCCACACCTGCCGCGCTCATAAGCAACTGGCGGGTGGCTGCGGGTTTTTGCGAAAGCGCGATGTCGAGCGAGGTAAGACCGAGCTGGGCAACCAACCCCTGACTCATGCGTTCGTTGCCATGATGTGCCAATGCGTGGGCTATTTCGTGCCCCATCACCACAGCCAAAGCATCTTCGTTTTGTGTCACTTTCATGATGCCAGTATAGACCACCACTTTACCGCCCGGCATACAGAAGGCATTGACGGTTGGGTCGTCCACCACATTGAACTCCCAAGAGAATTCCTTGAGCTCTGCGGAGCGTTTTTTGGCGCGGTAATAGACTTCAGTGGCAGCGACCAAATCCCTGCCGATGCGGCGCACCATTTCCACTTCCGGCCCAGAAGTGAGGGTTCTGCTTTGCTGAATGAAAGAGCGATATTCGTCTCGGCTCAGCTGGTTGATGGTGCCGGACGGAATGATATTCAGTGATTTGCGCCCGGTCATGGCGTTTTTGTGGCAAGCAAAAACAAAAAGCAACGCCAATAGGCTGAAAGAGATTTTTTTCCACATACTTCATGTATTTTGTTTTGGAAAAATGATTTTGCGGATTGTAACGCAAAAATACGCGCCCGCCACGTTTGGTGCGCAAGTTTTTTCAAACCCTTAATGGTACCTCCAATGGATGGTATATGGCAGTGTCGGGATGAGGGTTCTAAAAAATCTCGATGTAGAAAACCAGCTCCGAGTTGGCAGGTATCGCACCACCACCAGCCTCTTGGTCGCCATAGCCCAAAGCGGGCGGGACGAACAGGTAGGCGCGTGCCCCGTGGCGAAGCTGCATCACACCCTCATCGAATCCAGCAATCATCTGGCCCACGCCAGCGGCAAACTGAAGCGTCTGGCGGCGTATGTATGAGTTGTCGAATGAAGAACCATCGAGCAGGCATCCATAATAGTGCAGCTGCACGGGTTCGCCCTCTTGAATGGCGGCTCCCTGCCCGGCCTCTTCGACCAACATCTTGAGGCCAGAAGGACGAGCGACGATTTCGGCGTTGAGTAGCCCCGCATTGTAGGCTTTCACTTTTGCCTTCACTCTCTGGCCGATTTGTTCCACGGCTGCCTCGAGGGCTTTGGCTGCCGCCGCTTTCTGGTCGAGCGTCACGATTTCGAGCAGCACCAGCTCGAAACGAATTTCTTTGGCATCTTTTTGCGATAAGGGCAGGTATCGGCGCATATTTTCATCCACGTCCTGAAAAATGGTCAGGCTGTCGCCGATGCTCATAAGAAGGGCGGCATCATAAAGCGGGGGATAGTGCGTCAGTGTTTCGTTTTCGGGAGCGATGTCGAAGCGATAAGAGCCGCTACCGTTTTTTCGGGAAGAGCTCAGCTGGACATCGCCTGCATATATGTCCACATGGGCCATGATGGATTCTCCCTTTTGGGGTTTCGTCCCTCCTTTTTTTATATGATGCACATAGCGATAACCGTGTTCGGTGATGGTTTGGGCCGGAAGCGAAAAGCACAAACCGAATACGGAGAGCGAGAGGAAGGCACTACATTTCAATGTCATGAGTGAGCGTTTTTTGCTAAAAATATGGGAAATAAAAATGGATTGGTTGAGTGGCACAAAGTTAGGGTTTTTCAAAATTCTTGATTTTGCAGCAACATCTTGGCTGCGTTCGCGGTCATTTTTCAAGGGAACGATGTCACGAAGGAACTATGCT
Organism: Saprospiraceae bacterium; assembly: GCA_026129545.1. Lineage (NCBI taxonomy): Bacteria > Pseudomonadati > Bacteroidota > Saprospiria > Saprospirales > Saprospiraceae > Saprospiraceae bacterium. The sequence goes on along the minus strand of JAHCHX010000001.1, from coordinate 3,178,532 downwards.
TGCTTTATGGTCGTTTCTGCCGAACTTCTGGTCTTTTCCGCCTTTCTGAATACTATGGTGGATGTACCGTTGAGTCTTAGTGTCAGTTCCCCAAACGTAGGTAGTTCACTTTGAATCACCGATGAGCAGGGCTAATCCTGGTTTTGTCTCACTGGTTTTAAACTTTCTCAAAACATTTTGTTGTGTAAGCCCTACCTTTGTGCGGCATTTTGCTCCCTACAATGTTATGTCTGAAACAAAAACACTCGAAACGCGCTCGCGGCGGATTGGCCGTATCTTGAAACAGGCCATCAATGGCGAGGAACAGGAGTTTACATCGGGGAGCATTGACCGCGCCATCGTCATGCTTTCGATTCCGATGATTTTGGAAATGGCGATGGAGTCGCTATTTGCGGTGGTTGACGCTTTTTTTGTGGCAAAAATTGGCGTGGATGCTGTCGCCACGGTTGGTCTTACCGAGTCGGTGCTAACGCTGATTTATTCCATCGCCATCGGTCTGAGCGCTGCGGCTACGGCGATGGTGGCGAGGCGAATCGGTGAGGGCAACAGGGACGCAGCCGCGAAGGCGGGCGCACAAGTCATTTTGATTGCCTTGGTCATGTCGGTGCTCATAGCGGTGCCGGGATATATTTTCGCGGAAGACATCTTGCGTGTCATGGCACGCGACCAGAGCGTGGCGGACGTGGGCACGCAGTTTACACGCCTGATGCTGACGGCCAATCTTCCCATTCTGTTGCTTTGGATGCTCAACGGCATTTTTCGTGGCGCAGGCGATGCCGCTACTGCCATGCGGGCTTTGTGGCTCGCCAATGGAGTGAATATCATTCTTGACCCATTATTCATCTTCGGTATTGGGCCGTTCCCCGAATTAGGCGTGTTGGGTGCCGGTGTGGCCACCACGATTGGCCGCTCCACAGGAGTGCTTTACCAACTTTGGCATTTGTTTGAAGTAGGAAAAATCGTCAAAATCAAATGGCAGCACCTTCGTCCTCAATTGGAAATCATCGTGCGGTTGCTCAAAATATCGGCGGGCAGCACGGGCCAATACCTCATTGCGTCGGCTAGTTGGATTTTTATGATTTACATATTGGGGCAAATCAGCAAGGAGGTGACGGCAGGCTACACCATTGCTATTCGAATCGTGATTTTTGCCTTGTTGCCCGCATGGGGCATGGCTAACGCCGCGGCGACATTAGTCGGCCAGAATCTTGGTGCAGGCCAACCCGAACGGGCCGAAAAATCGGCGTGGCGAGCGGGATATTTCAACATGGTGTTTTTGGCTATTGTGGGCGCGATTTGCCTCATCAGCGCACCGATGCTGATTCGATTGTTCACGCAAGAGCCTACTGCCGTGGCGGCAGGCTCCATGGCTCTCCGTATTTTGGCCGGCGGCTATGTGTTCTATGGTTGGGGCATGATTCTCTCTCAGGCCATCAACGGCGCGGGCGACACCCGCACGCCCACTATCCTGAACTTTATCTTTTTTTGGTTGGTGGAAACACCCCTTGCGGCTCTGCTGGCGCTCCAGCTTAGCTGGGGGCAGGTGGGTGTTTATTGGGCTATCGTGATTGCCGAATCAGGCATGGCATTGGCGGCGATGTGGGTGTTCAGAAGGGGTAAATGGAAGGCTGTGAAGGTGTGAGCGAGTAGCCGTTTTTTAGTTTTCGGAAAATTATTTGTCCTTTGTGGAAAAAAAGGTTTCATGCGTCTTTTTGTCCCTTTTCTTGTTTTGTTAGTGTTGGGCTGTGCCAATCAGCCAACAGAGTCCCGTTTTGACAAAATAGCAAAAGCATACTGCGAGTGTACTGGCAAATTGGCCGCCGCGAATGAGCAGGCCGCCAGTCTTGCAGCAGATACCAATGCCGTGGCGACCTTTCAGGAGCGGCTTCAACAAATTCAGGTGGAATACGACAGCGCGAAATTATGCTCCTCAAACATCGTCGCTCAATTTGGCAAGCTTGCTCCTTCCGAACTTGACTCCGTGAAACTTGCTTTGGCTGGAAGGTGTGCGTTCATGGCCGAGCAAACCGACTTGCTCCAAGAAATGCTTGGCGAATAGCAAAGCGCATCGTGACTTTTATCTTGCTACGATGATATGTGGGTTTACACCTCGCGCCGTCAAGTTCTGAGCATATTTGCCGGAGCAATCTGTTCAAAATCATGGAGAGCAATCATGTTCGTCCCACAAATCCCAAAGAATCAAGGTATAAAATCGTCAACAAACTAACATCATGGCATTAATTTCATTGGAAGGAATGAGGTTTCACGCCCGACACGGCGTGCATGATGCCGAGCAAGTGCTTGGCGGTGAGTATGTGGTGGATATCGTTGTCAATTTCAATAGCGAAAAGGCAGCAAAGGACGACGATGTGGAAAAAACGATGAATTATGAGACGATTTATCAGATATGCCGCATGGAAATGGAAACGCCTCGAAAATTGCTCGAGACGGTAGTGGCCAACATCGTGAAACGGATGAAGTTCCAATTTTTGGAAATGCAGGCATTGCGCGTGCGGGTCCGAAAACTCAACCCGCCGCTTGGCGGGCGGGTGGCAGAATCGTGGGTGCAGGAAGAACACGATTTCATCAGAGACTGCCCGCGCTGCAAGAAAAAATTCATCAACTATGATTCGGACGATTGCTGGAAGCGCTTTCCTCACCTGCACCCCGCCACAAAAGAGACGCTGGAGCGGCAGTTTGACAAAAAATGCCTTTGCGACAATTGCCTGAAGTTTTATGTGGGAGAATTAGTCGAGAACGACCTGCGAAAATTGTGACAAGCGGGCATCCGCTCCCAATTGTTCAAAACTCACGGCACGAGCGGCACAAGCCTCTCCTGTCGAGGTCAAATTATCCAATGACACGGGAGCAATCGTATTCACTCGCCCGACCTCGAATGGCATTTCTATTTTTATGTAGTTGTCCGTGAACCCACTCAATAGAGCGGGATTTTTGTGCTGCTCGAACAGCACTGGCCGCACGCTGCCAAAATGCTCGGCGTAAAAAGCGCGGCGTTTCATTTCGGATAGCCCACGCAGGACATGGTTGCGGCGGCGGCGTTCTTCAATAGGCACAGCGCCGGGCATCGTGGCCGCCAGCGTGTTGGCTCTTTCGGAGTAGGTGAAAACGTGGAGATATGAAATTTCGAGTTGCTGGATGAAGCGGTAAGTTTCCAAAAAGTCATCTTCCGTCTCGCCGGGAAAACCGACGATAACGTCGCAGCCAATGCATGCGTGGGGCATGGTTCTTTTGATGCTGGCTACCCGTTCGGCATACAATTCACGGCGGTAACGCCTGCGCATTTCTCGGAGTTGCTTGTCGTTGCCCGACTGAAGCGGGACATGGAAGTGCGGCATGAAACGCTTGCTATTCGCCACAAAATCAATGATTTCATTGGTCAGCAGATTGGGCTCAATGCTTGATATGCGGAAGCGGGCTACTTCGTCCAGCGTGTCCAATTCTTTCACGAGGTCAACAAACAGGGCCTCTTTTTTTGTGCGATGCCCCTCGATGACTTCCGTGCCATTGCCAAAGTCGCCCAAGTTGACCCCTGTCAGCACGAGTTCTTTCACTCCGCTGACGGCAATTTGTCGGGCGTTGTCCATTACATTTTCGATAGTGTCTGAACGGCTGGCACCGCGTGCCAACGGGATGGTGCAAAACGTACACTTGTAGTCACAGCCATCCTGCACTTTTAAGAATGAGCGCGTGCGGTCGCCAAAGGAAAAGGATGGGGTAAAGGTATTGATATCGCGCACATCGCCCGTGTGTATCATACCTTTGCCTTGTGCCTTGGCGAGGTTTTCCACATAGTCCAGAATTCGGAATTTTTCACCAGCGCCCAGCACCAAGTCCACACCGGGGATGTTCGCGATTTCCTGTGGTTTGAGTTGGGCATAGCAACCCGTCACCACCACAAATGCGTGAGGGTGATGCCGGAGGGCTTGCCGCACGAGCTTTTTACACTCTTTGTCGGCCTGCTCCGTCACGGAGCAGGTGTTCAAGACATAGATGTCGGCACCGTCATCAAATTTGACAGGCAAATAACCATTGTCCTCGAAGAGGCGGGCCAAAGCGGAAGTCTCCGAGTAGTTTAGTTTGCAGCCTAATGTGTGAAAGGCGACGGTGCGCGGTGTCATTTGAAAAAAGGATTGGATGAGCCCAAGCAACACAAGGGGCACAAAATTACGGCGAATTGCTTTTGCGAGCAGGTATTTACACAATGTTTGAACTTGTCCAAAACCGTTGTTTTTCAAGAAGTCTGCTACTTTTGGGGATGGTTTTTGAAGGTTGGCGCGTTTATTCGTATTCGAGTCACTCGCATCGGGTAAGTCGTATCTACTGTCCTGTTTTCCCAAAATCATTGCTTGTCATGCGCTATCTCATTTTGCTCCTCAGTCTGTCCATTCCATTTTTTTCGGAGGCACAGCAAGAAAACCCTTCAACCGAAAAACGCTGCAAGTGCCGTGCGCGAAGAGATTTTATATTGGAAAAAAATGATTCCTGCTTTGCAATCACACGAGCCGAGGCCGACCGTTTTTTTGGTTGCAGGTGCTGGGACGAGGCGATGCTGCTCTACCGGGCGGCAAAGAGCTGCACGGATGCCAATCAGAACGCGCGTTCGGAAATGAACAAGCGCATTCAGGCTTGTCGCGATTCTGCCGACTTGGAGTTGCGGAGGAGCGAGCAGGCGGCTCGTCGCCAATTTCTTCACGCCACAGCCGCCAATTTAGCTTACGACGCGCAAGCCCTGCTCAAGAACTACGATCGTTCGACGGCTTACCGTTTAGCCGATTTTGCCGAACGCTACGTCGCACCCGGCCCGAATCCTGAATGTCTGCAAGCCCTGCTGGACGCTTGGTATTATGTGCCGCCACAGCAATCTGGTCAGGAGTCGAGTGCCCTCCGGGTGCCTTTCTGCTATCAATTGGACTATGATATGGGTGGCGGTGTGCAGTCGAGATTCGGGGCAAGCGGTTGGCTCTATGCGTACTCCCCGACCACGAGCACTCTTTTTTCTTGGGAATCAAAAACATGGGAACCCAAAAAGCCAATTCAAATAGAAAAGGGGTTGCCCTACTTTGATATTTCGCCCGACGAGCGCACCTTGCTGTTCTTCTCCGCCAATACGTTGCTGTTTTGGCGCGGCGTTAGGGATACATTCAAGGTGCAAATTCCCGGCATCACCCGCTATTGCTTTAGCCCGTCGGGCGATGAGCTTTTCTTTAGCGACAACCAGCAAGGAAAGGTTTTTTCCATCGAGTTGAGCGCTGCCGACATGGTGCAGCGCAACTTCAAGAATGTGCAAACCAAAGGGGATAGAGGAGAAAAAAGACCGGAGCCTCGTATGCTTTTTGCCGAACCATTTGAAGTGATAGGCATGGCTGCTCACGGCAGGCAACTTTGGCTGGCTGGGCGAGATAGCATAGTGGTGATGGAGCTATCCATGGGAAAAGAGCGCCAGTGGAAATTGGTCAGCAAGATGAGCTGGAACAACGGCCCCCACTATTATGCGTACTATGCGGAACTGTTTCCGAAGCGACGGACGGCGCTGGTTGTGTCTGCAGATAGCCTGCACTATTACCATTTGCCCGACACAAAAGAAGCGTTGGGCGAGGCCGCCCATCTGGGAAATATCGCTGGCACGACGTTGGCCATAAAGCCTGATGGCGAATGGTTTGCATACACACGCTACGAATCGCTAGGAGTGGCATCGGATAGTAGCGCTATTCACTATGGGTGCTATGTACAGCCCGGAGAGGAATTCCGTCCGTTGAGTGGCGCCATATCGCCTGACAGCCGTTGGTTAGCAGCCGCGACCGATACGGGTACTTTGAAAATATGGGCGCTGCACGACTGGCAAGGGAACGTGGCTGCCTCCTTGCCAGATGTTTGGCGTGTCGTTTTTAGTCCCGGTGGCGACCAATTCGCCTGTCACCGAGGAGGCGTGTTACAAGTGTTCAATACCGAGCAACCGAGCAAACCCTTCTACACCGAACCTATTGATGGCGAGGAGGTATTGATGGATGCGATGGGAAATGACTGGGTGGCATGGCGCGTGGATGCCGAATCAATTCATTTGAAAAACGTAAAAACTGGTCAGCGATGGAAGTGGCCGGTGGAGTCAGACATGAGCTCCTTCCTGCCAGTAGCTTTTGACGATGCGGGCCGCCATGTTGCCTATTCAGTCAACCCAGATACCGTGATAGTGCGGTCGTTGGCAAGTGGCGCTGTGTTGTCGAGCCAGCCTTTTAATGGAGAGGTGTTGCAGATGCACTTTTTGCCTGAAAGCCGGGAGTTGTTAGTCATACAAAGTGCCAATTCCAGTTTTTATACAGAAAGTCAGACTATTGCTAAAATTTGGAATCCATCCGCAAGCTCCAACAAGCCGCGTTCGGTGCGGTTGCATGGCTACAAAATTGGCTGGTCGGATGTGGCAAGAAGCGGGAAATTGATGGCTTTTTCGTCGGGCAAGGATATCCGGATTTTTCATCTCGACAATTTGCTTGATGAAAGCGCCCGCATTCGACCTTTGGGTGAGCATATCGTTAGTTCCCTGGCATTCTATCCCGACGGTACGGCGCTCGCGGCGGGCTATGAGGATGGCACTGTGGTCGTCTGGGATTTGAACACCTACGAGGCCCGTTTTCGTTTGAAAGTGGCTGATGATTGGATCGACGAACTGAGCTTCTCCGCCGATGGCAGCCGATTGCGCCTGAAAACACTACAAGGTCAAATACTGAGCCGCGACATTGCACCCGACTTGATTCGCGCTGCTGCTCAAAATAAAAACCGTCGGATGGCGGCGTTCACTTCCGAACAAATTCGAGAATACGAATTGGAAAAAGCCCTAGATTATTCAGGTAATTTCCAACGTCTGGCAGAATCGGGAGACTTGCCACTCATTCGTTCCTTCTTTGAATACTATCGCCTACAGGCACTTAGCAGCAACAACATAGACCGCGTGAAAACCTATTTTGAAAGTGCCGCCAGCCTTTTTGCAAAACTCGACGACCCCGCGGCGCAGCGGGCGCTACGGCCCGTGATGTCCGAAATATACGAGGACTACAACTGGAAACTGTTGCTGCGTGAAAAGAACGCAGAAGCCCAGCGTGTGCTGAACGACTTCAATCGCTTGTTCGACAAGCCGCTCGCAGCCACCAAAATGAGCGCCCACACCGCCCTGCTTCGCAATGACATCAGCGCCGCCGCTCGTCAATATGCCGACTGGACAATGCTCGTGTATGAGGCGTCGGGTGCCGAGCCATATCAAGCCATGGACAGCCTTGAGCAGCAGTTTCGCCAGCTAGCTGAGTACGATTTGCTCAGCCCCGAGCAACGAGACTGCATTTGTGGCCTTTATGCCGGCATACTAAAAATCGAGAACCTCTGCCCTCGTGTCGGCAGAGCCAACACGGTGTCGCTTGATAACGAAACCCGTTTGCGGTGGCATATTTTCCAACAACATTACACGGCCTCGCGCCTTCTCAACCACTCAAAAAAGGCACAGTTGCTGGAGTCTGCGTTGGATGACGCTACAGCACTTAACCGACAAAACGCCGCGCGCTGGCGCGGAGAATTGGAAAAAACAACCCTATCCCTGGCAAAGGCATACACAGATTGGGGCATATTTGAACAAGGAAACGAATATTCGGAGCGGCTTTATCAGCAGGCCATCGGCTTGCTTGACACGTTCGGGACGTTCAGGCAGCACGAACCTCAGCGGCTAAAGGCGCTCCTGACGAATCGCTTGCTGTTGGGCAACCGCCTTTATGCCACAGACCGCATATCGGACGCAGGGCGCCAATACCAACTGGGTCTTGAGGCGGCGCAACGACTCATCCAGAATGCGCCAGCCGACTCTGTACTTCCTTATCGCAATGACTATCAGGCCCCCCTACTGACACAACTGGGCATGGTGCATCTGTTGGATAGCAACGCAACAGCCGCAAAAACATACTTCGAGCAAGCGTTTGATGCGATGACCTATGGCCTCAACTCGCTCTACCTCGGCCATGTGGCACTGCTGGAAAACAACCCCACCGAGGCGCTCGAAAAATATAAAGGCATTTACAACGAAGCACAATTGGGACAGGCGCTGTTCGATATTAGCCGCATGGCAGGGCGAATGTCGAAGCGCATTCGCTTAGAAGCGTTCGCAACACAATTGCGCGACACGATTTTGAAACAGTACCCAGAAATGTCGAAGGCCGCCGCCGATTATTGGCTGGCCGAAAATCAGGTCGCGTATCATTTTGCGAATCATCGTTGGGACAAAACACTTCTTTGGAACGAAAAAAGCCTTGCCGCATTGGAGCTTCTCGCAGACGGTCAAGATGCTGCTTATCAGTGGAAAACCAACAAACTCAATGCGTTGCTTTCGCGTTCCTATTATTTTTTGTATCAAAGCAATCAGAACCCCGAAGCCTTCGAAAAATCCCTTGAATGTGCCCGTCAAGCCGAAGAATACGCCGAGAAAGAATACCCGTCCTACCCATATCGAAGTTGGTTGAAGACGAATGTGGCGCACGCCCTATCCTTGCGCAACCACCCCGGCGATAGAACGCAGGCCATTTCGATATACCAAGAGTTTTTGAAAAAAAACAGCTACGACTATGACCATTGGGAGCTGCTCCAGAAAGATTTTCGAGATATGCACCGCAACGGCCTGCGTTGGGAAGATTTGAAAGGGTTGATTCTCCGCATCAAACCGGCGGATGTGGAACTCACCGAAAAAGAGTGGCGGGAAATGGAAATACAGTATTGAATGAGCGAAAACAACAACGAAAACGAACTTGGTAAACGATTACCTTTGCCCCCCAACATATACTTCACGCCTTAGATTTTCAGCATGATTGAAGTCGCTACCCCATAAAATAAAGGGGAGCAGTCGGGGGCATCTGGAAAATCTTGGCGAATCATGGTGTAAAATGAACATGATGTCTCAAGAACAACTCCTACACGAAACGGAGCAGTACATTCAGGATTATTTCGCCAAACACATCTCGCCGGAGCATGTATTTCACGACCTTGAACATACGGCGCAGACCGTCGCGGCGGCGCGTGTCATTGGCGAGGGATTCAAGATAAGCGAACGGGATATGTTGCTGTTGTTGCTGGCGACGTGGTTTCACGACACAGGTTACTCGGAAGGCCCAAAAGACCATGAAGAGCGCAGCTGCCACAATGCCGACCATTTTTTGCGCGGCAAAATTTCCGATGCCGAGCTTGCCATCGTGATGGGACTCATCAGGGCCACCAAAGTGCCGCAGAAGCCGCAAACGCTCTTGGAGCAAATCATCTGCGATGCCGACCTGAGCCATCTCGGCATGGAAACATACTGGGACCGTACCGGAAAATTTCGTCAAGAGCTCATCCTCGCCCGCAAAACCGTGATGAGCGAACAAGATTGGCTGGATTTTGAAATCAATTTCATGCTCAATCACAGCTACCACACCACCGTGGCGGACGAACTGTTCAACAAGCGCAAAGCCAAGCACATCAAACAACTTATCAAACAAAAAAGGCGGCTCAACCCCAATGCCACCACCATGGAGGAACTCGCCTTGCTCGACGACAAAGACAAGGAAACCGAAATCTCCAAAATTCTCAAAGAAAGCGAAAAAGAGCTGAAACACGCCCGCATGGGCCGTGGCGTGGAGACCATGTATCGAACCACCTACCGCACCCATACCAACCTGAGCGCGATGGCGGATAGCAAGGCCAACCTGATGCTGTCGGTGAACGCGGTCGTCATCTCCATTTTGGTCAGCAGCCTCATTCCGAGGCTGATGGAGTCCGGCACACTCGACCTTCGGCTCGCTATTCCAACCAGCCTGCTCACGTTGACCTGCCTGGGCTCCATGATTTTTGCGACACTAGCCACGCGCCCCAAAGTAACAGAGGGAAAGGTGACGCGAGAATCCATAAGGCAGCGCAAGGCCAACTTGCTCTTTTTTGGAAATTTCTACAACATGCCGCTTGAGGATTTTCAGTGGGGGGTCAACGAAATGCTCAAAGACTCTGATTTTCTCTACAGCTCCATGAGCCGCGACCTTTACTATTTGGGGATCGTGCTGGCGCAGAAGTACCGTTATTTGAGCATCTGCTACAACATTTTCATGTACGGTCTCATTATCTCGGTAGCAGCGTTCGCTATCGCATTTGTCGTTTAAATACTCGTTGTTCCCTGTCCGGCCATTGGGGCGGAGTTGTTTATTGTTTGTTGTTCCTCATGGTGTTTGCGGTTGTTTTTTAAAAAAAATCCGTTTCATGTTTTTTCAGAAACAATGCAACCAACACCGAGTAAAAACGAACAACGAACGACAAGAACAAACAACTAAAAATGTCCGCACTCGTCATAATACCCACCTACAACGAACGCGAAAATGCTGAAGCCATCATCCGGGCAGTATTTGAATTGCCCGAATTGTTCCATGTCCTCATAGTGGACGACGGCTCGCCCGATGGCACGGCCCAAATTGTGCGCGACCTGCAAGTCGCGTTTAAAGAGCGCCTGCACTTGCTCGAGCGCCGCGGCAAGCTCGGCCTCGGCACGGCTTACATCGCAGGTTTCCGTTGGGGATTGGAGCGCGGCTATGAGTATTTTTTTGAAATGGATGCGGATTTCTCACACAGCCCAGCCGACTTGTTGCGCTTGCTGGCCAAAATCCGCGACGAGGGTGCCGACGTAGCCATCGGCTCGCGTTATTGTGCTGGCGGCAAGGTGCAGAATTGGCCCAAAGACCGCATCTTTCTTTCCTACGGCGCTTCGCTCTACACCCGCTGCATTCTTTGGATGCCTGTGTCGGACCCGACTGCCGGCTTCATCTGTTATCGGCGCGAAGTGTTGGAGACGATGGATTTGGATAAAATTCGCTTCATCGGCTACGCCTTCCAAATTGAGATGAAATATGCGGCTTATTCATTGGGCTTCAAAGTGAAAGAGGTGCCTATCACTTTTAAAGACCGCGAGAAAGGACAGTCGAAGATGTCGCTTCACATCATTCGAGAAGCCATATTGGGTGTGATGCAGATAAGATGGAGAGGAATGTTTGGCGGGTACGGAAAATGACCCCTACCTTTTCAACACTTCCACATCGAATCCCAACGCCCTCAATTTGTCCTCGCTCAATTCGTCAAGGCTCTTGATTTCTAGGACTTTCCCTTCTTTATTTTTAAAGGTCAGAATCACTTCTTCACGCGCTTCGGCGTTTTGCCGGGCGAGCTCGGCGTATGCGGCAAGGTCACTTGCTTGGCGGATAGCGGTGTTGAGTTGTTCGAGCGCAGCATGTTCCTTCATTTGAGCCTCGTGGAGGCGCTGCTGCATCTCGGTGGTGCGGATGATGTTGTCGCTGAGTGTTTTCTTTAGGTCCTCCACTTGGGCTTTGGCGGAGGCAAGCTCCTGTTCGCGGGCTTTTTTCTCTTCTTCGGCTCGCAGGGCTTCCATGCGGGCGCGTTCGGCTCTTTCGCGGCGGGCAATTTCCTCATTGTTGAGGAGGTCATTACAGTTGTGCAGAGAGAGAAGTTTCTCCAAACTCACCAAGTCAACAGAGACCACATAATCCAATTTGAATTGGTCGCTGCTGCTGAATACTTCTCCGCCAACGCTGAACACCACGCCGCTGACATCCGAATTGCCAACCACCTTTTGAAAGGCACGGGTGTAGACGGTCGTCAGTTTGGCCGAACGGATGTAATAAGTTTTTTGCCGGGTTTCAGGTGCCACGTTGGTGGCTGCGCGGCATATTTCCAGATAAGGAATATAGTCCTCCGGCAAAAAGGCATAGCCCACGTCAGTCAGGATAATTTCATAGACATTGTCCTTTTCTACTTTTGTGGAGGCAATGCTGTAAGAGCCATTCATTTTGAATCTTGAATCTATTTTGGCGCTGTATATCACGTCCGAAGTGGAGGTGGTGACGATGGGAGGACGGTCTTGCCGCACAAATCTGGTCAACACAGTCGTTTTGTTGCCGTCTATAAGCACCATGGTGCCAGCCAATTGGTCAATCTTGTGCACGAATCCCGACAGCCCTTTGATAAAAGTTCGCTGCTTGTAGGTGTCGGGCAAATCAAAGCCGAGGCTGACGGGAGTGAGCTTGATTTTTCTGGAAGGTTGGGCGGGCAATTGGAATAAACCCAACACGAAGGGTATGGCGATGCAGAGGCGAAGCAGTTGATTCATCGTTGAACAATAAATTTTGAGTGCCCAAAACGCAAAACTTGCTCCATAATTTCATCCAGATTTGATAAGCATTTCTAAAATTTCCGACATGGACATCTTGCTCGACGCACAAAGACTGGTTCCATCAAAGCACCTGTCCGATTTGCTTCTGCTTGGCGACTCACGCCTCTACGAATGCTGCGAACCCATCTTGGAAACCGAATTGACACTCTTGCCCCAAATCGCTGCTGACCTGCGTCAGGTAGTGATGGAGGTGCGAGCAAAATACCACTTCGGGCGAGGCATCGCCGCGCCGCAATTGGGTTACATGAAGAGGGTGATTTACATGGACGCAGACAGACCTCGACTGCTTATCAACCCATCTATCACCGACCGCAGTGCGGAGGTGTTCGAACTTTGGGACGACTGCATGTGCTTTCCTCATCTGCTGGTACGCGTGCAACGCCACCAACGCATCACGGTGACCTATCTTGACGAGCATTGGGAGCGCCAGTCGTGGATTGTGGAAAATGATTTGTCAGAACTCATTCAGCATGAGTGCGACCATTTGGAAGGAATACTGTGCACGATGAGAGCAGTAAACGAAAAAGCATTCAAGTGGAGACCACAAGCGTGATGTGTGAGTTATGCGCTCCCCCACAACGCGCCAATTGGCAACGAGACTGGCTAATAAAACCAAAGGGCATTGACCGGACGCGGCATCAGCGACCAAAGATTCCCATCATTTTCAGTAATTCAGGTGGAATGTCGTCAAAACTGTCTTCTTCTATATGATACGCTTTGACAAATTGCTTCAACCCCTTCACGGTTTGTATTCCCTCTATCGTGTTCCGCACCATTTTAGCATATCTTTTTTGTTCTCGCACATGTTGCTCTATTCGATAGTCCATGATGTAGGGGTCTGGATGATAGAGCATGGCGAACATATTTCCATTCATGTCGGGCGAACACATTTCCAACTCCATCTCCAATTCCTGCACTTGACGTTTTAATACATCATTGAAGTATTTGAGTTGACTTTCATTGAAGTCTGCGAATACATTGTTTCGTTCATTCAACAGGGTCATTTGTAGCTCCAGTAGTTTCAGGTGGTCGTTTGCTTCGTAGGCGACGGTGATTTGTTTCATGATTTCGGTTTTTTCAAGGCGTTTTTGTTCGTCGGGTTCTTTGTCGGGGTGGAAGTGTCGAATCAAGTCCACATAAATCTGTTTGGCAGTTTTGGCCACAGCCTCTTCTGCGGCTTTGCGCTTGGCCTCGGCGGCCAATTGGCTGTTGGTTTTTTTGCGCTGGTTGCGACGCGCTTCTCGCGCTCTTTCTTCGGCTTCAAATTCGGCCTGACGCGCCTCTATCTTTTCTTTCATTTTGGCAGGGTCATCAAAATCGCTGCCCTCAAAGTTGGTACCGAACATCTGATTGAAAAAATGCGAGGCCATGTCCTTCATTTCTTCATTTTCTATTTCCATTGCCTCGTCCCAAGATTCCTCATCGGGATTGTATTTTTCGTATAGCGCTTTTAACGTTTCGTCGTCATGATGGAAATGAGTTTGCAGCAGGCGCTCGATTTCTTGCGATATAATGGAGCAGAACTTTTCATATTGTTTCTCGGTCAACGAGGGGAGATGAGGATTGCCGTCAAGCGCCAGCACCAGCTCGCGGAGGGTGGCAATAGCCTCTTTTTCGGCTGGAGTGACGCGCTTTTCCCCGGTTTGTCGTAGTTTGAGGTCTTGTTCCTTTGTTATCTCAATTTCGTTGCGCAATTGCTCTATACGGCGCACATAGTTGTTGAAGCGTTTTTGTTCCTTGCTAAGCGGCTGGGAAGCTTGGGGGTTTTTGTTGATTTGCAATTGTTTGGACATGGAACACGGATTTTCTTGGTCAAAGGTACAAGAAGGTATTCCTGCTCCATTTCAAAGGGATAATTAATTTTTACCCTTTTAATCCAGTCTGTTCATGTCCCCTACTATTGCGTTTACGGGTTCATTTCTCCGGTGCGTTCCATGATTGTTGTCTCGTCGCCGCTGGGCGTGTGACGCACCAAGTGCCATTGGTCGGCATGGAGGCGAGTCCAAGTCATGGGTTCCAAACCGGGAGCCGTGGGGTCGAGCCGGATATCCTTCTCTCCAATCCATGTGACCACCCACTGGCGATGTTGGCCGTAGTAGAAGCGTCCGTTGTGCCATGTGAGCAGCAACGACATCATGTCGCCGTTGCCTTCCATGCGAATAATTTCCAGTGTTTGGTTGTTGTGAAACTGGAACGACTGTCGGACGGCCCGCCCCGCTTCTTCTCCTTTCCAAACACCTGCCAGCCAAGTCATTTTCGACAAATCAGAACGCTCGTATCGAGCGGCAGGGGTGTATTCTGGCAATGCAATAATGTCCGTGAGATTTTCGGGCAACGTGTTGTGGCAGGCTGCGGTCAGCAAGAGCGAAGAGATAAAGAGTAGGTAGCGTAGCATAGCGGAAAGATTTTGACAATAATGCTTTCACAGGTTTGGGCAATTCCGTTGCCAAGCGCACAAGTATTTTGTTTTCAACTGTTTGCAAATGGTAGTACGGCTCAAATATGCTCGAAAGCGGACAAGGGCGTTCGATTTCGGACATACCGGGTCCATTTATTCCGAGCGGAGCGAGCGCACGGGATTGGCTAACGCAGCACGCACGCTCTGAAAACCCACTGTTAGCAGCGCAACCAAAATAGCGGCGAACCCCGCTACTGCAAACATCCACCCCTCAATATGAATGCGATAGGCAAAATCCTGTAGCCACTGCTCCATCAAAAAATAGGTGAGGGGAAAGGCAATGACAAATGATGCCACCACAAGTTTTAGGTAGTCGCGTGTCAACAAAGAAGTGATGCTTGCAACGCTGGCACCAAGGACTTTGCGAATACCGATTTCCTTCACACGCTGCTCAGCGGTGAAAGTGACTAATCCAAGCAAGCCCAAGCAAGCGATAAATACAGCCAATCCAGCACCCAAGCCTGTCAGGCGGCTGAATCGCGTCTCTGACCGATACACTTGGGCAAACTGTTCGTCGGCCCATTTGTATTCGAAGGGTTTGTCAGTAACAACCGATTTCCACACGGTCGCTGCCTCGCTCAGGGTATGGGGTAGATTCTTGGTATCTACTTTTAGGCTGATGCTGTTGGCAAAATTGCTTGCCCGCACGCACACTGGTTCTATCTTGTGGCGCAGCGAGTTAAAGTGAAAATCTTTAAGCACGCCTACTACGGTACCATATTCTTGCTGCCATGCGATGGATATTTGCTGCCCCACAGCATTTTCGCCCCATCCGATGCGGCGGGCGAGTGCCTCGTTGATTAGATATTCGGAGCCGCGTTCAATGCCGTCGTGGGAAAAACCGCTCCCGGCCACGAGTTCCATACCATACAAGTTTACGAATTGGTTGTCGGCAGCAAGGCAAGGAATAGCGATATGCTCCATTTTCCCAT
Source organism: Saprospiraceae bacterium (assembly GCA_026129545.1). Classification (NCBI taxonomy): domain Bacteria; kingdom Pseudomonadati; phylum Bacteroidota; class Saprospiria; order Saprospirales; family Saprospiraceae; species Saprospiraceae bacterium. The sequence continues at coordinate 3,162,892 of JAHCHX010000001.1, read as the reverse complement.
CTTGTATGTAGCGCACTCCATTTTGTATGAATCCTTTACCCATTACTTGGTCCGAAATGGTGATTCCAATGACACCGGGTACCTTTTCTAATTTTTCTTTCAGCACTTGTCCTTTCATCATGTTCGACATGCCGAGGTCGAGCGTCACGATTTGCTCATTGGAGTATCCAAGGTCGGCATTCTGTAAAAACTGCATTTGGCGATAACATACGACCGTAGCCGCTATTAACGCGACTGCGATAGCGAACTGTCCTGTCACCAGAATGGGTATGAGCTTCTGCTTGCTTTTCAAGGTCAGTTTTTGACCGCACAAAACATGAGCAGGCCCCGTTTTTCCAATAAAAAATGCAGGGTAAGCACCAGCCAACACGCCTATCATCAATAGGCCAGTAATACCCATTATGAGAAAGGCGGGGTTGCTTAGGTGTTCCAATGCGGTAATTGGATAGTCAATATGCTGTAAAAAGGGGCGTGCAAAAACCATCAGTCCCGCAGCCAGTAGCAACGCCAACCCCGTTGTCAGCACCGACTCCACTAAGAATTGTGATACTACTGCTCGCCGACTGGCGCCGATTACTTTCCGAACGGCAATTTCTTTGGCCCTCCGCCCTGCCAAAATAGTGGATAGATTGGAATAGTTCACCGTCGCAATGAGCAGCACAAACAGACCAATGAATCCAAATATACGCAGGTATTGCCCGTCTAATGAGGCAAAATTGCTTATCTGGTCAGTCGAGACACCTTTAGAGCCGAGGTGAATATCGAGCAGCGGCTGCAACTGATGTGCTACTTGCTCTGAACCCTGCATTCGTGAGCGCAACGCCAAAGGAATTTGTTGTTCCAATGCGGCGCGGTCGGTTTGTTCCGAACGGAGCAAGAGGTAGGTCATGGTGGCCAATACATGCCAGTCGCGCACCAGTTCGGGGTTCCAAAAGGCCCAAAATGGCTTTTTGGTGCCTGAAAGCAACGCATCGAATTGCAAATGCGATTGGGTCGGCACATTTTCCAGTACGGCGCTAACGGTAAAATGCTCGGTCGTATCCTCTTGAGAATATGGGGATACATAGGTTTTGGAGAGCGTTTTCCCTAACGCTTCTGCGGTTTGGAAAATGTTTTCAGCGGTTTTTCGCGTCAGCACGATACTTTGAGGCTGGCTCAATGCCGTGGCTGGTTCGCCTTGCAAAAATTTGAAATCGAATAGTTGGAAAAATGTGCTGTCAGCCGCAAACACTTGTCGAATGGTTGCTTGATGCTCGCCATTTTGCAGAATGAAATCTTGGTCAATGGGCACCACTCGACAAAAGGCTTCTATCTCTTTTCCAAATGTTTCGGCCAAAAAAGGCCCCATCGGATAAGAAGAATATGGCATAGTGCTCTCACTTGCGCCGGGGTATTTCATCGTCGTATTGAGGCGGCAAATACGCTCCGACTTTGCGTGAAATCGGTCATAGGCCTTTTCGTGTCGGATAAACAGACCAATCAGCACACAAACGGCAATGCCCATTGACAACCCCAACAGGTTGATACTCGCCACGAAGCGTCGTTTTAGTAAGTTTTTGAGGGCAAGCACAAGATAGTTGTGTAGCATGATGGTATTGTCTTGATTGGCAAAGCCTAATGCTGTGGCTCATACCTTGTGCCGAAATGCTTGTGAGTTGATTGTCAGTTTTTTACTTGACAAAACCAAGCATTGGCGTGTCCGAAAGCGGACAAGCGTGTACGAGAATGTACGCTATATTTCAAAGTGTCATGTTGCCAACGACCAACCGTTGCGGTATTCTCTTCCCACAAACGCGTTGGCCTCCTCGAAGTTAGTGATGCGCAGGTTGGCGGAGTCCCATTCGAGCCGGACACGTCCCGGGTAGTCGTAAGGCGCCCAGGAAGTCGGCGTTTTTCCGGGTTTCAATTTTTTGAAATCGTAACAGCGCACGGCGAGGTTGCCAATCAGCAAAGCCTCCGTTAATGGCACGGCGTACTCAAACGGAGAGGAAGTTTTGCCCTTGCCTTTGCAAGCATCGGCCCATACCATTTGGTGCGAGGGCGCGGAATAGCGCGGCTCTGTTGGCTTTGGTTTTTTAAAATCCTTCATCTTCGACGTGGGCAACAGAGTAGCTTTGTCGCCAAATATGTTGCAGAGGATTTTGCCCTTTGTGCCCTCGAAGAGCACGCCGCCGTCCCAAGTGCCGAATGGTTCGTTGGCGCCTAATTCTGCTGGTCGCATGGGACGAACGCCACCATCGTACCAAAGCAGCTCGCAAGCGGGCATCTTGTTGCGGGCGGGAAATTCGATTCTGACAATAGAGGCTGGCGGGCAGCTATCTGGGTAGTCGGCTTCCTGAAAATCATTCGACCACACAGTGGCAGCACTGGCCTCCACAGCCGTTGGCACAGTGAGTTTGAGGGCGCGATAGACGGGGTCAATGAGATGGCACCCCATATCGCCCAGCGCACCGGTGCCAAAATCCCACCAGCCGCGCCAACCAAAGGGAAGATAGCGGGCGCTAAATGGGCGCTCTTTGGCAGGACCGAGCCAAAGGTCCCAATCAAGCTCGGAGGGGATGGATTCGCCGGGTGCGGGGGTGGGCACTCCCTGTGGCCATACAGGGCGATTGGTCCAGACGTGTACCCGACTGACCTTGCCAATAGCGCCCGCTTGCACCCATTCGGCCAATTCTGCATTGCAATCCATAGAGGCGCCTTGGTTGCCCATTTGGGTCACGACTTTGTATTTTCGAGCTGCCTCCAACAATGTCCGCGCCTCACGGATGTTGTGCGTCAGCGGTTTTTCCACATATACGTGTTTGCCTGCTTGCATGGATGCCAAAGTTGCCACGGCATGGGTGTGGTCTGGTGTCGAGATGACCACAGCATCAATGTCGCGCCCGGCGGCATCTAGCATTTTGCGAAAATCCTTGAAACGCGGCACATCGGGATACTGCTGGTATGTGTCGGCTGCACGGCGGTCGTCCACATCGCAAAAAGCGGCGAGCCTCTCGGTGCCTTTGAGTTTGCCGATGCTGTCGGCGGCCTTTCCTCCTGCACCAATGAAGGCGATATTAAGGCGGTCGCTGGGAGGGAGGTGGCCTGTGCCGCCCAGCACATGACGCGGCACGATGGTGAAAGCGATGGCGGCTTTAGCGGTGGTTTTCAGGAAGTTGCGGCGAGAGTGGCGCTTTTTCATGTAAAAAAAGTAGGTTGAAAATGTCGGGGGTAAATGTAGGCATTGGTTAGAAAAACAAAAGCGGCATACACCACGAGAGATGTATGCCGCTTGGGGATAAGCAAGCTATGTTGTTATTTCAACGAAGCCAATCCCGTCAGTTCTCTTACTTCGCGCATGGTCTGCTGTGCGCGTTTGCGGATTTCGGCACTGCTTTCTTGAATTTGTGCCTTCACGTTGCGCTTATCGGCTTGCAAGGTGGCCAATCGTTCGCGGAGCGGGTTGACTAATCCAGCCACCGAGCTGGCCACCTCTTCTTTCAAGTCACTATATTTCAATGTGCCCGCGTGGTAGTCAGCCATAAGACTTTGGAAGGCCGCCATATTGCCACAAGCGCGGAGGAGCTCAAACAAATTCTGCACGCCGGGACTCATTTCTCCGGCCTTCGTTTCGCCAGTATCTGTCACCGCTGACTTGATTTGTTTTCGTATACGGTCTTCTTCCCCAAAAAGATTGATGTAGTGCTTTTCGCCGAGGCTCTTGCTCATCTTTTTGCTGGGGTCGGCAGGAGAAAGTATTTTAGGGGTTTCGGTAAATAAAGGCTCTGGATGAATGAAATACTCCTTTCCGAATTGGTGATTGAAACGTTGAGCGATGTCGCGCGAAAGCTCAAGGTGCTGCTGCTGGTCTTTACCAATCGGCACATAGTCAGCATGATATATCAGAATGTCCGCTGCTTGCAGCACGGGGTAAACAAATAGACCAGCGCCCACGAAAACATCTTGTCCACTTCTTTCCTCCAATTGCTTGCTCTTGTCTTTGAACTGCGTCATACGGCTCAACTCACCGTAAGATGTAAGGCAACTCAGCACCCAAGAGAGCTCCGCGTGTTCTGGCACGAGGCTTTGGATGAAGAGGTTCTCCGGTTTGATGCCACAGGCCAAGAGGTAGAACGCCATTTTCCAAGTGTTTTCGCGAAGCGTTTCGGCTTTGTAAGGCATGGTCATGGAATGGTAATCCACCACGCCGTAGGTGCATTGATAGTTTTCTTGCAGGCGTACCCAGTTTTGCACCGCTCCAAAGTAGTTGCCTAGGTGAAGGTCGCCAGTGGGTTGGATACAAGAAAGGACGTTTTTCATACTTGTTTGATGTTGAAGCGTTTAGGCCAACGATGCGACCACGGAGATTTCGATGTTTACGAATTTGGGTAATTCTACCACTTGCACCAACTCTCGCGCAGGGGCAAAAGATGGCTCGAAGAATTCGCCATAAACAACATTGATGCGGCTGAATTGATTGATGTCGCGCACGAAGACCGTGGCTTTCAGCACATGCTTGAGGCTTGACCCAGCCGCATCCAGTATCGCTTTCACGTTGTTCAGCACTTGGCGCGTTTCAAGTTCTATGTCGTCGAGCACGAGTTCGCCAGAGCTTGGCTCGATTGCAATCTGGCCTGAAACATAGAGCAGGCCGTTGAACGCAACCGCTTGGTTGTAGGGGCCGATGGGCATCGGGGCAGCGGGAGTGTTGATGATTTGTTTCGACATGGATAACTTGATGAAATTGAAACTGGGTTGACAGTGTGCTGCTCGTGTCAGCCTTTGTGTAAATAAACAGAAAAAGCCCCATCGCCCGACAATCGGGACTGGAGCCTCCTCAAAAACTGGGCGCTTGAAAACTTGTCGCTTATGCTTCCGCCTCCGAGCGTTGCTTGCCCGGCACCAACACCTGCCCGCGATAGTACAGGTCTCCGTCCACTTTGTAGGCGTGGTGGAAAAGATGTTGCTCGCCAGTAGTCTTGCAAATCGAGACGTTGGGCGCTTCCAATTTGTAGTGTGTGCGGCGGGCGCGCTTACGACGCTTCGAGTGCCGCCATTTAGGATTTGGCATGACCTATTTCGTTGTTCGTTGTTCATCGTTTGTCTGCATGGTCAAGCCATTCAGACGAGGTTGTCAATTCAACCTCCGCGAATCAACACGTGGTAATTAACTAATTATCATCAATTCCTTTGAGCGCATCCCACACGGCGTTGGGTTTTTGCTCGTCGGATTCTTTCTTCAAAAATTTCAAGACATCAAAGTTGCAAGGCGGATTCGGCTCACTCTGACAGTCATAGGTGTTTGTTATGGGCAGTGCAAGCACCGTGAATTCGTAGAGGTACTTGGCTACATTGAACTCCGATGCTTCCCTGTGGATAAACACCACCTCGTCTTCTTCCTCGCCTTCATCTTCGCCATATTTCACAATGAGTTGCTTTTCGCTCTCTAAGGGCAAATCAATCATCGCCGTGCATCTGTCACATTCCACTCTTGTATGCCCCCTCAGTTCAAAATCAAGGATGAGCATATCTGGCCGTTTGTCAAGTTGCAAATCGAATTGGATTTCGCCTTCATGGACGGGAGAATCCTCAAAATGGCGGAAAAACGCGCTGTCAATCAAAAACTTGAAGTGATGTATTCCAATTTTTAGACCCTGAATTGGGATGGAATACGCTTTAAATGCGTTCATTTCCGCTTCTGTTTTGCAAATCGGGCGGCAAAAGTATGACGCTTCGCTTAAATGGCAAAGCAAGTTTTGAAGATTCAGAGAAAAAAAGTTTCAATGCTGAACGGCGACTCTGTGGGTGACAACTTTCCCATTTTCCAAGCGGCATCGAAAAAAGTACAGCCCGGGGGAGAGGTTCGGCGAATGCCTATTTGCCCCGGCCGTGAATGACGTTTGATGGACGAATTTCCCTTCTACGGTAAAGATGCTGAGCATCCCCCCATTTGATGCTTTCAAAAACATAAAGTCATACGCCGGATTTGGCACAACGAACACCTCCGCTTGGGTTTTTTCGGGCGATTAGGCAAATTTAGCCAACTATCCAGATGTTTTCTCGGAATTTTAGAGCATTTGGCTTTTGTGCCAGTACTGGCATTTCCCACGCCTATCGGATGCCAACGTCTCGGCAAGGTTGGTGCCGACATTTGCTCAAGCTTTCTCGCCCTGCAATACAAACGTCGCAACCGACGCGGCACGAGTCCATCATCGGTGCATATTGTTTGAGTCTTCGGCACGTTCATCTCCCCAACGCCAAAGCGTGTGTCTCTTTTTAAAAAATTTTGTAAAAACTTAGCGTGCCTCCCGACCCCTCCCCGAGTGGAGGGGTCAGCACGAACGGCTATGTTTTTTAAAAAAATTTTTTTAAGAAAAGTTATCTCCTAAAAAACTGAAAATCAAAAAATTAACATCAAGCAAGGTAGTTTCCTAAAAAAATATTTTTGCTAAAATAGGTTCTATGTATTGCAAGGTATTGTCCCTTGCCATATTTTTGTTCCATGAAACAAGGACATTGCCTCTCCAGCTTGCGCTGAGTTGAGGAGCAGGTTGGGGTCGGGGCGACAATTTTTCTGATAAGCTATGAATGCAAAATTGAAACACATCATCTTCTTTTTGGCCGTCGTGTCGCTTGCAATCACGGCTTGCGGCGGCGGTGCTGCAAAACCCTTTAGCGGGCTGGACGTATCGCTATTGCCAGTCGGCTTGCCTGCACTGCACGAGACAGGGGAAGTATTGGAAGTCAATGAGCCGGGTGTCCGAACATACAAAAGGCTCAATCAGGCTGTCGAAACCGAGCAGTCGGTAATCATTAATCAAAATCCAGCAAATCAACAATAATATGGATCTGGAAAATGCGAAAGCTCAAATGCGGAAAGGCGTGCTCGAAATGTGCGTCTTGGCGGTCATCTCAGAGGGCGAGACCTATCCGCCGGAAATCATGAAACGGTTGGAATGGACCAACCTAATCGTGAAGGAAGGCACCTTGTACCCTCTGCTGATTCGACTAAAAAACGATGGGTTGGTGGACTATATCTGGCGCGAGGGTGAAAAAGGCCCTCCACGCAAATACTTCACCGTGTCCGAGCAAGGGCTTCAATTTTTGACTGAATTGACCGAAGGCTGGCATCAGCTGGTACACTCCGTCAACCAAACCCTGAAAGGTAGCGCTGCTGCCCCCGCGGAAAACGAACGCAAACGCAAAATGGAGGCTCCTCCCAAGCCCCTCAAAATCGAGCCATTGCCGCCCGATTCGTAACGGGTTGAGCTGCCGGGCCGATTGCCCAAATCTCCAACCCGGCAACCCAACCAATTGCCCCGTCTGAGCGAGTCAATCGCACAGGCGGGTAAAAAAACAAGTCACCGTTCAACCGACTTAAACAATGAATAAAATACTCAATATCAATCTCGGAGGATACGCACTCACGATTGACGACGATGCCTACGAATACCTCTTGTCTTACCTTGAAAGCATCCGAAAACGATTCAGCGAAAGCGAAGGGCGCGACGAAATCGTGCACGATATAGAATCGAGGTTGGGCGAAATCATCACTCAAAACATGGGTACCCGCACCATTGTCATGTTGCCCGACGCGGAGGCTGCCGTGGAGGTAATGGGCAAGCCCGAAGACTTTGGCGGCGAGCCGACTACTGAAGGTAGTGGTGGCGGCGCAGAGCGTTCCGGCACAGCGGGTAGCGGCAACCGCGCTAAGAAACAAACCGTGAAAACGGGCAAGCGGCTGTTCCGCGACGAGGAAGACACAGTGGTAGGTGGTGTCTGCTCTGGCTTATCTGCATACTTTGGCATGCACGACCCCGTGTGGATGCGCTTGATTTTTGTGTTGCTCACTTTTCTCTCCGCAGGCTTCTGGATGCCAGCCTATCTGCTTCTATGGATTCTTGTGCCACCCGCCAAGACTGCTGCCGACCGCTTGGCCATGCGTGGGGAACCGATAAACGTGGACAACATTGCAAAGGAAATCGAGGATAGTTTCGAGCGGCTAAGCACAAAGGTCAACGAGTTGGGGGCGGAAAAAAAAAGCGCGGGCGGAAGTGACAAAAGCTTTGGCAACGCCGTATCGAACGGAGTCTCCGTCTTAGGGCAGATGTTTGGGTTTGTCGTGCGTTTCATCTCCAAGTTTGGTCTCGCCATAGCCGCTATAGTTGCCATAGCCTTGTTTGTTGGGTTAGCTGTGTCGTGGGTGGCTGGTATATGGGGCTTGTTTGTGGCTGCGCCATTCGTCGAGTATTTCAGTCCATTCTCTGGCAGCGTCACTTGGCTGGGCTTTGCCAATATGTTTTTCTTGTTGGGTATTCCGATACTGAGCGTGGCCTTAATGTTTGTTCGTGCTTTGTTCAAGGTACGCACCCCCAGTTGGTTGCAAGGCGGGCTTTGGGTTTTTTGGTCAATCAACCTCATATCGGCAGTCATGCTGCTCGCCGTTGCCTCCAAAAATTACCGCTCTGGTGGAAGCTCTACCAAGACTTATGACTTGTCTGGGCTGCCTTCTGACACTTTGCGCGTGGAAGGTATCGCTCCATCTGCCCGTGGCATGGAATCCTTTGGTTGGTTTGACGAGGGCGACGGTTTTTCATTCGACGATGGCCAATTCAACATGAAAGGCTTGGTAGAAGTGCGCGTGCGCAAAAGCGACGATGGCAGGTTTCGCTGCACCCAAATCAGTCGCTCAAGAGGCTCCTCAAGCCGGGATGCAGCTTCCAATGCCGAACAGATTTCTTTCCCGGTCGAAATTGTGGGCAACACCCTAAAAATACCCACAGCATTCGGCATACCAAGTGGCCAAAAATGGCGAGGGCAACGCATCCGATTGAATATCGAATTGCCAGTAGGCAAAAGCATCGTGTTCGATGACAAAATATACAGGCATTCCGCCGCTGAATTGGACGAGTACTCCAAAGACAACGAGCGCAACTACATCTCCCGCTCGCCGGAAAAAGTATTCCGCATGACTCATCGGGGGCTGGTCTGCACAGGTTGCCCCCAATTCGGAGACCGCGACTACAGCAGCAGCGATGAATACTACGAACATTTCATCCTAGAGGGCGATTTCGAGACGGAGATGCGCAAAGGAGATGAATTCAAAATTCGCTTCGAGGGACCTGCCGATGCCATCGAAAAAATTCGGACAGGTCGAAAATTGACACTAAGCAAAAAAAGAGGGACATCAGGCGTAAAGGTTTTCATCGAGTCGCCTGTGATGACCTCGATAGTGGCAGACAACGCGGGCGACATCGTGATTCGTGGCTTTGAAGAGGACGACGCATCCATCACAATAACGGGCAATAGCCGCGTGAAGGCATATTTGGATGTGGCCGATCTGCTCAATGTTTCGCTCAGTGGCAAATGCTCATTAGAGCTGGTCGGAGAAGGGGGCCGAATGGACGTCAGCCTGAACGATGGGGCCTCGTTGGAGGCCGTGAACTGGCGTGCCAGCAACGTGGAAATCACGGCATCGGGCAGCTCGAAGGCACGCCTCTTTGCCAAGGAAGAAGCCGTCGTCATTAACGACGCTGGCAGTCAGGTAAAAGTGGATGGAGGAGCAAAAATTCGGAATGCGCGGTACGAAAATTAAAAGAAACCAACACGCTCGAAAACCAACAAGCAGACAGGACTCGTAGGTATCGTCAAATACTTGCGAGTCCTTTTCTTTTTGAAATACGCCTCGCGCCGTCAAGTTTTGAGCATGGCAAAAAGCACAATCTGCTCAAAATCAAGGAAAGCAATCTTGTTCGTCTGACAAATCCTATTGAATCAAGGCATACGTTCATCAATAGAGAGTGATACATCCGTGAGACCGGAAAATTTGAGACAGCGCCTCGAACGAGAGGCGCTGTTTTTGTTTTTCTCTGTATGCTGACTTGTTTTTCCTCAACTTTGCAACGCCAACATTTTTGAGAAATGGCGGTTTTACACCATGATTCGCCATGATTTTTCAGATGACAGCGATTTTGAACAAATAGCGATTTCGGTCATCCTAAAAGTAGTGGCAGCGCAAATTCGTTGAAAAAGTAAACATGAAAAAATACCTGTTTTGGTTGTTGCCGGCGCTAGTCGGCGTGGGTTGTGCCACCTCCAAAAAAGCCGTTTATCATCCTGAAAAAATCGTTCCAGACGAAAAGTCCTTGGTTTGGAAAATCAGCGGAAACGGCCTTAAAAAACCATCCTACCTCTACGGCACCATTCACCTCATTCCGAAAAGCGAATTTCAGTTCCCACCTGCTGCTCGCGAGGCGCTGGACAACGTGAGGCGCGTGGCTTTTGAGATAGACATGAAAGAAATGACCAATTTTCGGACACAAATCGGTCTAATGAGCAAGGCATTCATGGCTGGCGGCAAGACACTAAAAGACCTGTTGCCTGCTGATGACTACGACTATGTTAAAGATAAAATGAAGGAAAAGGGGCTGCCGGGCGGTATGTTTGAGCGCATGAAACCGATGTTTCTCAGCACACTCTTCTCCTCCGACGATGATAGTGGCGCGGCAACAAATACCCGGATGACTTCCGTAGAGATGGAACTCTACCGCATGACCCGTCGCCGCAAGCTCGAGACCGCCGGCTTGGAGACGGCGACCTATCAAATGGCGATTTTTGATAGCATCCCCTACGAAACGCAGGCCAAGATGTTGGTGGAAAGCTTGCGCACGGCCGAGGACAATCCGAGTGGCGAAAATGAGTTGGCAAAAATGCTCAAACTCTACCGCGACCAAGACATCGGCGCCATGCAAGCCATGATTGGCGATGCTCAATACGGCATGGGGGGCTATGAGGACATTCTTTTGAAGAATCGCAACCACAATTGGATCCCCATCATGGGGCGTATGATGCGGGAAACACCCACACTTTTTGCCGTCGGCGCCGGGCACTTGGGGGGCGAACATGGGGTGGTGGCACTTCTCCGACGCGAGGGGTACAGGGTGGAGGTGGCTCCAGAGGAGTGAGAGAGAACAAATCTGGAGAACCGTTTGCAGCAAAATGGCGGCATTCTGCACCCTTTTGAAATCTTTTTTCGACAGCCCCGAACTTTGCGAAAAATATAAAGTCAATCCCAACATAAAGCTGCCTCCCGCAAAATCTGGCGAAACCGCCATCCTGCGAGACCTCTTTTTTGTTGGCGACCAAGACATCCTGCTGAAAGCCTCCGAGCCAGCGCTTCCCAAAGTCCTCAGATTCATGCAAATGAACCCCGATTTGAAAGTGGGAATAGCCCGACATATCAACGGCCCGGGCCTTGATATGCCGAAAGAGCCGGAGTGGCGCAGAAGCCTGTCGGAGCGACGCGCCAAGCGTATCTATGATTCTTTGCTAAACAATGGCATCCCCGCCAAGCGCCTGACCGACAAAGGCTATTTGAACACGCAAATGCTCTTTCCAAAACCTAAGCCCCCCGAAGAATCGGAACAAAACAGGAGAGCCGAGATAAGGGTATTGGAAGGCAATTGACGCGGTGTTGGCAAGTTTTTTGTCAAAACCTTTTCACTGTTCAACCATGCTTCGCGTGGTCAAGTTTTCGACAAGGTGGACATCGAAATCCAATTAAGGCCGCGCTCATCCTTAATTCCTCGTTAATCCGGGTATAAATCGTCGCGCAAACCAAGCCTAACGGCAAACAATTCCCTACCTTTGCACTTCTTTTTCGACAACCAAACCGAACGATGTTTTGTTTGGGCGTTTTGATTCGCCCAACCACGAAATAATTGCCTCCCCATCACATCATTTATCACACTAAAATCATTTTCAAAAAAATGGCTGTTGCTACCGAAACTCGCCCCGCTTACAAAGTAAAAGACATTGCCCTTGCCGATTGGGGCCGCAAAGAAATTCAACTTGCCGAAGCCGAAATGCCGGGTCTCATGGCCTTGCGAGAAGAATTCGGCACAAGCAAGCCCCTGAAAGGCGCTCGCATCGCAGGCTGCCTCCACATGACCATCCAGACCGCCGTCCTGATTGAAACATTGGTCGAGCTCGGTGCAGAAGTATCTTGGTCGTCGTGCAACATCTTTTCCACGCAAGACCATGCCGCCGCCGCCATTGCTGCCGCTGGCATCCCGGTTTATGCTTGGAAAGGCATGAACGCCGAAGAATTTGACTGGTGCATCGAACAGACCTTGTTTGCCTTCAAAGACGGGAAACCACTCAACATGATTCTCGACGATGGCGGCGACCTGACCAATATGGTGCTCGACCAATACCCCGAACTCGTGCAAAACATTCGCGGCATTTCAGAGGAAACCACCACCGGCGTTCATCGCCTCTACGAGCGAGTTGCCAAAGGCACCCTGCCACTCCCTGCCATCAATATCAACGACTCCGTCACCAAGTCGAAATTTGACAACAAGTACGGTTGCAAGGAAAGCCTTGTGGACGCGATTCGCCGCGCCACCGACATCATGATAGCCGGAAAAGTGGCAGTAGTGGCTGGCTACGGCGACGTGGGCAAAGGCTCCGCCGCTTCGCTGCGCGGCGCGGGTGCGCGTGTCATCGTCACCGAAATCGACCCGATATGCGCGCTTCAGGCAGCAATGGACGGGTTTGAGGTGAAGCGCATGGAAAATGCCATCCCGCGCGCCAACATCATCGTGACCGCTACCGGCAACTGCGACATTGTGACCGAAAAACACTTCCGCATGATGAACGACAAGACCATCGTGTGCAACATCGGGCACTTCGACAATGAAATAGACATGGCTTGGCTGAACGACAACTTTGGTCAGACCAGAGTCAACATCAAGCCACAAGTAGATATCTACAACGTGGACGGCAACGACATTATCGTATTGGCCGAAGGGCGATTGGTCAATTTGGGTTGCGCCACAGGCCACCCCTCTTTCGTAATGTCAAATTCCTTTACCAACCAAGTATTGGCCCAAATCGAACTTTGGCAAAACGCGGACAAGTACGACAACCAAGTGTATATGCTGCCAAAACATCTGGACGAAAAAGTTGCACGCCTCCACCTTGCCAAAATTGGCGTGGAACTCGAAGAGCTGCGTCCCCACCAAGCAGAATACATTGGGGTCAATCCAGAAGGGCCTTTCAAGCCGGAATACTACCGCTACTAAGGTTCGGATAACATACTGAATGACACGGCGCTGTGAGGCAAACACCTTGCGGCGCCGTTCTTTTTGAGAAGGCACGGAACATCACTGAATTGTAATTTTTTTAAACGATTGTTTAATTTTTTTTTGACGCTAACAATCCATCCGCTGTGCAGCTTACCTTTATCCCGAAAATGCGAACGAACACGCCTGACACCTTACCAGACTAGCCATTTTTCGAGCCAAGTCCTTTTGCCGCAAACGCGCGGTGCAGGCACGAACCGGCTCCCAATCCTCCTTACAGTTTTTTTGCGGCGGAAAAAGACCCACGCGATTCTCCCATCCCTAATTGCTGCAAATCGTCTGACAAATGGCAATGAAAGAACAATCAAGAAAATTCATATCCAACTCGACCGAGTCCATCCGAATGTTTAAGGCCAGCTGGATGGAAGCGCTTTCCAAGGTACATTTTTCTGTGCCGCTTATCATCTATCTGCCCGTGATAGGCTGGTTGCTTTGGCAATGGCCGGGCAATTGGCTTACCCTGATGGGGCTGTTCCTCTTGGGTTTGTTCGCTTGGACCTTTGCGGAATATGTGTTGCACCGTTTTGTTTTCCATTGGATTCCTCCCGGTCGTTGGGGCGAGCGTCTTCATTTTATTTGGCACGGTGTGCACCATGATTATCCCAACGACCGTCTCCGCTTGGTGATGCCGCCAAGCGTGAGCATCCCCTTGGCTTTTTTGTTCTTTTTTGGCTTTCAGGCATTGCTGGGCAGGCCCGTCGTGTTCCCCTTTTTTGCGGGCTTCGTGGCAGGCTATCTTTGCTATGACACCATGCACTACGCAATACACCACCTCCGCTGGAATCATCCACTTTGGCAACGCATCAAGCATCATCACATGCTACACCATTATCAAGAAAATGACCGCGGGTTCGGTGTGAGCAATCCTTTGTGGGACTATGTGTTTCGCACAACCTTTAATTTGACCCGGAAAAAATAATCATCGGAAACGCCCTTCCCATTCAACTCAAACCTGCTGGTCTCCAAATTTCTTTCACCGTAACACAACAAGACATGAACCAACACCTACTCGACCGTGTGCGTCAATACACTGCACCAAAAGAAGTACGCGCCTTAGGATGGTACCCATATTTCCGTGAGATAGATTCCGAACAAGACACGGAGGTCATCATCAATGGAAATCCTGTTTTGATGTTTGGCTCCAACTCCTATCTGGGGCTTACCAACCATCCAAAAATCAAAGAAGCTGCCAAAGCGGCCACCGACCGCTACGGCACCGGCTGCGCCGGAAGCCGCTTCCTGAATGGCACCCTTCGCATCCACATCGAACTCGAAGAGATGCTGGCCGAACACCTCAAACAAGAGGCCGTGCTATTGTATAGCACAGGTTTTCAGTCCAACCTGGGCGCCATAGCGCCATTGGCGGGTCGCCACGACCACATCCTCATTGACGAGCGCGTGCACGCCTCCATCATTGACGCCACGCGGCTTTCGTTTGCCAAAGTGCAGAAGTTCCGCCACAACGACATGGAAGATTTGGAAAAAAAGATGTCGGCCATTGATGCTGCCGCCCTCAAATATGTCATCGTGGATGGCATTTTCAGCATGGAAGGCGACATTGCCAAACTCCCCGACATCGTGCGCATTGCGCGTCGGCACAATGCAGTGGTAGTGGTTGATGATGCCCACGCCATCGGGGTCATCGGCCAGAGAGGCATCGGCACTGGCTCACATTTTGGCCTGCTCGACCAAGTGGATATCCAGACAGGCACTTTCAGCAAATCACTGGCCTCGCTGGGCGGCTTCGTAGCTTCAAGCCGCGATGTCATCGAATTTTTGAAACACCACTCCCGAGCGCTCATCTTCAGCGCGAGCATGACACCTGCCGCAGCAGGCAGCGTGATGGCAGCCCTCGAAATCATGCGCGACGAGCCGGAACGCATGGAGCGTCTGTGGGAGAACACCAACTACGCGCTGGCCCGATTCCTTGAACTTGGCTTTGAGGTAGGGCCGAGCGAGTCGCCGATTATCCCGATTTATGTGCGCGACAACCTCAAAACCTTTGCTTATTCCACAGCCTGCTTCGAGTCGGGCGTGTTCATCAACCCGGTTGTGTCGCCCGCAGTGCCCAGCGCGGAATCACTCATCCGTTTCTCGCTGATGGCTACGCACAGCATAGAGCAAATTGACCGCGCCATTGACCGCATGTACAGCAATGCCGTGAAGCTTGGCATCATCGGCAGCGACCGCTCAGAAGCGCCAGTCGAAGTTTTTCAGACGCAGGTGTAATTCTTAAAAAACGTTGAGCATCAAATTCCTAACCACCCTTTTTCGGGCATGATTGACATCAGCAAAGTCGAATCCAAAAAGCAACTCCGACAGTTCATTGACTTTCCGCACGACCTCTATGCCAAGGACCCCAACTACGTCCCCATGCTGTTCATGGAGCAAGAGACGCTGCTCAATCCCCAAAAATCGCCTTTTTGGGAACACTCGAAAGCAGCCTATTTCATGGCAAAAAAAGACGGGAAAATTGTGGGACGCATCGCGGCGATTCGCAACAACAACCACATCGAGTTCACCGGGGAAAAAGAAGGCTTCTTTGGTTTTTTTGATGTCGTCAACGATTTTGAGGTGGCCAAAAAACTATTGGACACCGCGGCGGAATGGCTACGCCAAGAGGGCTTGAGAAAAATGCTCGGCCCAGCCAGTTTCTCCACGAACGAGGTGGTCGGCCTATTGGTGGAAAATTTTGATGAGCCGCCATTCGTGATGAACCCCTACAACGCCGCTTATTTCGTCCCGCTCTTGGAGCAATATGGTTTTGCGAAAATGACCGATTTGCTGTGCTACGATTTCCGCGACGAGCGGCTTCCAGAAGAGGTCATTCATTTTGCCGAAAAATTGGAGACGCGGTTGGCCGAGCGCGGTATTTCCATCCGGCAGGTCAATATGAAAAACTACAAGCAGGAAATCGAAAAATTCCTGCCGGTTTACAATGCTTCATGGGCGGAGAACACGGGTTTCGTGCCCATGACCGATGCAGAAGTGCGTCAAATCGGCAAGGACTTGAAGGCGATTGTTGACCCAGGCTTGATTTATTTTGCCGAAAAAGAAGGGAAAATCATAGGCGTGGCGCTCGCCATCCCGAACGTGAACGAGGTGCAAATCAAACTCCGGCGAGGAAGGCTGTTTCCTTTTGGCTTTGTCAAGTTTTTGTTGGGTTTGAAAAAAATAAAGAGCATTCGCATCCTCGCCCTTGGCACGCTGAAAGAATATCGGCGCTTGGGGATTGACGTTTGTTTTTACGTCCGCATCATCAAATACGGCCTCAGCAAAGGCATTCGCCGCGCCGAAGCATCGTGGATTTTGGAGAACAACGACATGATGAACCGCGCCCTCGTTCAAATCAAAGGGGAGGTGTACCGAAAATACCGCATTTACGAAAAGACATTATGAAACGAATACTCATCACCGGTGCTTCTGGGTTCATCGGTAGCTTTTTGGTGGAGGAGGGTTTGCGTCGGGGGTGGGAGGTGATGGCTGCCGTTAGGCCAAGTAGCGACAAGCGTTGGCTGCAAGACCCCAACATTCGGTTTGTGGAACTCAACTTCGGCAACGAGGCTGACCTACAAAAAAAACTGAGCGCCGCCGGACGATTCGATTATGTCATTCACAACGCGGGCAGCACCAAAGAACCCAATCGAGAAAGATACTTCGCCGCCAATTTCGAGAACACCAAACGATTTGCCGACGCGCTGCGCAAAGAAGGGTTGGCTCCCGACAAGTTTCTCTACGTCAGTAGTTTAGCCGCCGTGGGGCCAACACAATACGACCATGTTTTGAAACCCGGACAAGCGCCGAGACCCGTCACATTTTACGGCGAGAGCAAATTGGCTTCCGAGGAATACCTTGCGTCGTTGAGTGATTTTACCTGGGCCGCTGTGCAACCAACCGCCGTGTTCGGCCCGCGCGAAAAAGGCATCTACCTCGCCATAAAACTCGCCGCCAAAGGATGGGCGTTCCAGATAGGCACCCAACCACAGCGATTGAGCTTCATATACGTTAAAGACTTGGTGAACTTGATGTACGCCGCGCTTTTGCACGGACATTCGGGCAAGCGATATTTGGTCACCGATGGAAAATCGTATGCCAGCACGGAGGTGAGCAAGGCCGTTGAAGCCGTCACCAATCGTCGGGCGATTCAGCTGAAAGTGCCGTTGTCATTGGTGCGCATCGTGGCGGGGGTGTCCGAAATCGCGGGCAAAATAAAAGGGGAGGTACCGCCGCTCAACCGCGAAAAGCTGCCCGAGCTCGCTGCCGAAAGCTGGATTTGTGACATGAGCGAAACATTTGGAGACTTACATTTTCAGCCTCAGTACGATTTGTACTCGGGCATGGAAGAGACCATCCAATGGTACAAAAACAACCGCTGGCTTTGAAAAAACGACCGTCCAACGCAAGTGTGTAGGCGGCAGGATACTCGAACAACATTTTTGCTAAGCAAAAAAATACGCACTCTTCTATGGCTTATCAACAGGATTTCACTTACGTCGGTGGTACGGAGCCACATCGCATCCGCACCCGTGAAATCATCGCAGCACATCCAGAAGTAAAAAATCTGATTGGAAAAAACCCGTGGACGGCAGTCATCATCGCAGCCTGCGTGCTATTTCAGGTCGCGGTGGCCTATCTGCTCCGCGACCAAAGCTGGTGGCTAATTCTCGCTTTGGCGTGGTTCGTCGGAGCGTTTCCGTCACACACACTTTTCGTGTGCATCCACGAGGCGGCGCACAATCTGATTTTTCGCAGCCCCCGCTGGAACATCGTAGCGGGCATCGTCGCCAATTTTCCCACCCTGCTTCCTTCCGCCATTTCGTTCAAAAATTACCACATCAAGCACCATTGTTTTCAGGGTGTGCATGAGTTGGACGCCGACCTTCCCTCGCGCTGGGAAGCAAAATTGATAAACAACTATTTTATAGGCAAGGCATTGTGGCTCTTGTTTTTCCCCGTTTTCCAAGCTGCCCGCACCGTGCGGTGCCGCGAGGTAGCCGTCGTGGACAAGTGGGTCGTTTTGAATGTGGTCGCCCAATTTGCTTTCGACATCGCCATCATTTACTTTTTTGGCTGGAAAGCATTCGCCTATCTCGCCCTCAGTTTCATGTTTTCTATCGGGTTCCATCCGTTGGGGGCCAGATGGATTCAGGAGCATTACCTCGTGCTCGACAAAAATCAGGAGACTTACAGTTACTATGGTCGCCTCAATCCCGTCAATTTGAACGTGGGGTACCACAACGAACATCATGACATGCCGTCCATTCCGTGGAACAACCTGCCAAAGCTGAAAAAGCTCGCTCCCGAATTCTACGACCATCTGTTGTACCATGGCTCGTACACCAAACTTTGGCTGACCTTCCTTTTCAGCCAAGAAGTTGGTTTGTTTTCGAGGATATTGCGAAAAGAGCGTGGCAACGTCACCTTGGCCGACAATTCGACCCCTGATTTGCAAGTATTGAAAACAACCAACGCGGAATAGTCTGTCAGGGTGTCTGTTTTTCAAAATTCCTAACACTTTAAACACACACACATCATGAGCAAACAAATAGAAATAAAGCCCGCCAAGGGCAAGCTTGGCATCCTTACCCCGGGCATGGGCGCTGTGGCCACCACTTTTATTGCCGGCGTTGTCGCGGCACGCAAAGGCATCGCTTTGCCAATAGGCTCCCTGACCCAAATGGGTACCATCCGCCTCGGAAAGCGCACCGAAGACCGCAATCCGCTCATCAAAGACTTTGTGCCGCTCGCAGGGCTTGACGATATTGTGTTCGGCGGCTGGGATGTTTACAGCGACAACGTCTATGAAGCAGCATTGGAAGCCAAAGTGCTCGAACGCCCGCTCGTGGAGGTCTTGAAAGAGGATTTGCAAAAAATAAGCCCGATGAAGGCGGTTTTTGACAAAAAATATGTCCGCAATCTGGACGGGACCCACATCAAGACAGGAGCCACCAAAATGGATTTGGCCGAGCAACTCATGGCCGACATCCGCGACTTCAAAACCAAAAACGGTTGCGACCGTCTGGTCATCGTTTGGTGCGCTTCCACCGAAGCCTACATCGAGCCAAGCGATGTCCATGCCTCGCTCGAAGCATTTGAAAAAGGCCTGCGCAACAACGACGAACGCATCGCGCCGAGCATGATTTATGTGTACGCAGCCCTAAAAAGTGGCGTGCCGTTTGCCAATGGCGCTCCCAACCTGACTTGCGACATCCCGGCAATGCTCGAACTGGCCCACAAAACCAAAACACCCATCGCAGGCAAAGACTTCAAGACCGGGCAAACGCTGATGAAAACCATTGTGGCACCGGGGCTTCACGCCCGCGCTTTGGGCGTGAAAGGCTGGTTTTCGACCAACATTCTCGGCAATCGCGACGGAGCCGTGCTGGACGCGCCCGAAAATTTCAAAACAAAAGAGGTATCCAAAGGCAGTGTGCTCGATGGCATTTTCAACGCCGAACAACAGCCCGACCTCTATGGCGAGATTTACCATAAAATTCGCATCAACTACTACCCGCCGCACGGCGACAACAAGGAAAGCTGGGACAACATAGATATTTTCGGCTGGCTCGGCTACGGAATGCAAATCAAAATCAACTTCCTCTGCCGCGACTCCATCCTCGCCGCGCCCATCGTGCTCGACCTCGCGCTCTTCCTCGATTTGGCGCAACGCGCTGGCATGGTCGGCATTCAGGAATGGCTGTCGTTCTATTTCAAAGCACCACAAACCGCGCCCGGATTGCCCCCACAGCACGATATTTTCAAACAGCTGGGCAAACTCGAAAACACGCTCCGCTACCTCATGGGCGAGGAACTCATCACGCACTTGGGTCTCGATTACTATGAGGACTTGGTGAAGGAATACGAGGAAATGATCCCCGCGCATCATTGAGGCACCGAGCGCAGCCTTGTTTTTGATTTATACTTGGCGCCGTTAGGTTTTGGGCATGGCTGCAATCGCAATCTGGTAAAAATCAAGAACATCAATCATGATCATCTAACAAATCCTAGCGAATCAAGGTATACAATGAGTTGAAATGAAAAACTTCTACCGCATCACGGCCATAGGCTTCGGCACGGGCAAACTGCCGATAGCGCCCGGCACTTGGGGAGCGGCGCTGGCGGCCCTGCTCGCCGCGCCGCTGATGTGGGCAGATTCCAACTTGGCGAGGCTGGCGCTCATAGTGGCGGCCATCGCGTTCAGCTTCATCTGTGCGCGGGCTGCGGATATGTTTGCCGACGAATGGGGCGAAGACCCCAGCCGCGTCGTGGCGGATGAGATGGTCGGAATGTGGGTGACATTGGTCGGTAATCCACTGACTTGGGGCAACATTGGGCTGGGCTTCCTGTTCTTTCGGTTTTTCGATATCGCCAAGCCATTGGGCGTGCGGCGGTTAGAGCGGATACCGGGTGGCTGGGGGGTAGTGCTCGACGACGTACTGGCTGGCGTTTACGCAAACATCCTGCTTCAGCTGGCCAACCTGTGCTTCGCGCTACCATATTTTTAGTGCGATAAAATCCATAATCCCTTCAAAGTCAAGAGCATCTCACGACTCTGTCAGAACAAATGTGGCATGACCGTTCATGGGAATTTTACTTTGACACTGTCCTCAAAAGGGGGCATGCCACACCTAAAACAGGTTCTCAACATCAATTGGTGAAAACACGAGACAACATAACGAACAAACAAAAAATAGTGGCGGGCGAGCAGCCATTGCCGCGACCCTTGCGTAGGCAGGCGCAGCTGCTTGGCAAGTATGGCTCTACCTCTCTTGCGGCTACCACCGCTGATTTTGCCATGTTCCATGCCGCGCTGACTTTGTTGGGAGCGCTCCCCGTGCAAGCTACCGTGATGGGGCGTTCGGTGGGTTCTGTCGTGGCTTTTTTGTTGCACCGTTCGTGGGTTTTCAAAAATGCCAAAAACCGCGATGACAATGCGCTGCGAATAAAATACGTCGTGGGCATTTTTATCGGGATGGGGCTGAATGCGGCGGGCGTGTGGCTGCTGAATGGTGGCTTGGGGGTGGAGCCTTGGCCTGCACGGGTGGTTACTGCCACGGCGGTGTGGTTGTTTGGTTTTTTGTTCAACAAAAAAATTGTGTTTGGATAGCAGGAATCGGTGACTCAAAGCCACAGAGAGAAGGCCCTAACTGGCGCATCCTACCCTCTGTTACTCTGAACGCCAAACAAAGTCCAATACCGCGATGAAAACACCATTCTTTCTCTATCATCTCGGCAAAACTGTTGCTATGTACGCAAAACCCAGCCTGCGATATTGGCTAATTGCCCTTGTCGCGGCCATCCATGTCACTGCTTTTGGTCAAGCACTCACAGAAGTGCGCGGTCGCATCGTGGATGCAAAAACCGATGAGCCAATGCCTTATGCCACCGTCAAATTCGATGGCACCAACCTCGGTACTATTTCCGACATCAATGGCAATTTTCGGGTGCAGACGCAAGAGGACGTGAGCACGCTTACGGTGACACATATTGGCTATCAATCGTTGACAGTCAAAGTGACGCAGGGCAAAAAGACAGAGATAACCCTTCGATTGGAAGAATCCGGGACGGATTTGAAAGAGGTGGTGGTGAAATCCGGCAAATACCGCAACAAGAACAATCCAGCGGTAGAGCTGATCCAGAAAGTGATTGACAACAAGTCGCGCAATCGCAAGGAGGCACTTGATTTCTATCAGTTTGAAAAATATGAGAAAGTCCAATTCGCCATCAATAACGTGACAGATAAAATGCGGAACGGATTTCTATTTCGCAAAATCAATTTCATTTTCGACAACGTGGACACCAACCGGGTGACTGGCGATGTCAACCTACCCTTCTTTTTGAGGGAGAAAATATCGGATGTTTACTATCGGAAAATACCGCAAGCACAAAAAGAATACATACGAGGCGAGCGCAACTCCACCCTGCCCGGCTATTTGGACAATCAAGGCCTTTCCAGCTCTATAGAAAATATCTATCAGGAAGTAGATTTCTATAAAAACGCCATCAATCTGGTTACGATGGACTTTATCAGCCCAATAGCCGATTATGCGCCCACTATCTATCGTTTCTATATTCTCGACACAGTACTGTTGATGAATACGCCTTGCGTGCATCTTTACTTTGCGCCGCGTCAAAAAAGCGACTTGGGATTCATGGGATATATGTGGGTGGCGCTGGACTCGTCGTACTCCTTGCGCAAAATAGAAGTGGGGATTCCGAGAGACGCAAACCTCAACTGGGTGAACGAGATGCAAATCAATCAAGAGTTCAACTGGGTAAAGACGGCGGATGCAGATAGCGCGTTGATGCTATCGAAAGATGAAATTTTTATGGATTTCGGCTTAACCAAGAATAGTGATGCGCGTTCATTTCTTGGAAGAAAAATTACATCTTATCAGAACTATCGGGTCAATGAAATTTTGTCCGACACCCTTTTTCGCACAAAGGTGAACCAATTCAGGGATGTCGGGGCAGATGCGAGAGACGACCAATTTTGGGCAGCAAATCGGCACGACACCCTTTCTGCCCGCGAGCAGGGAATCTATAAAATGGTGGATAGCCTGAACAATCACAAACCCTTTCGCCGAATCATGGGAGGGGTGAAGTTTTTGTTTGAAGGCTACACACCCGTCGGGGGCTTCGACATTGGCCCCGCCAACACCTTTTACAGCTTCAATCAGGTCGAGGGTTTCAGGGCGCGGCTGGGAGGTCGCACCAACTTGAAGTTCCACAATCGCATCATGCTGGAGACCTACGCGGCCTATGGTTTCAAGGACGAAAAGCTAAAAGGCTATTTGGCGGCCTACTACAACTTTGGCAGCGCACAAACCCTGCGTTTCCCACTCAATCAGCTCAAACTGTGGTATCAGGATGATGTCCGAATTCCCGGACAAAATCTGAGCTTCATTCAGGAAGACAACTTCCTGCTTTCGTTCAAGCGCGGCGTGAATGATAAAATGTATTACACCCGCACCATCGGCGCAGAGTACATCAACGAAAATCAGGACGGCATTACCTACTCGTTTTCGGCCAGAAACATCAGCTATCGGCCCGGGGGCATCTTGAAGTTCGACTACGAGCTTCGAGATGGATTGTTCTATCAAGAGCAAGTGAACACCACGGAGCTGAGCGCGGGCTTTCGCTATGCACCCAACGAAAAATTCTATCAGGGAGCCACATATCGCACGCCCTTCTTGACGAAATATCCCATTTTCAATGTGGACTACGCGATAGGGGTGCGCAATTTTCTCGGCAGCGAATACAACTATCATCGAGTATCGGCCAAGATTTTCAAAGGCTTTTTTGTGGCACCTTTTGGCTGGACGGTGGCCACCGTGGAGGCAAGTCGCATATTTGGACAGGTGCCATACCCGCTCTTGATCGCGCATCGCGCCAACCAAACTTATGCCTATCAGTTGGAATCATACAACCTGATGAATTTTCTCGAGTTCATCAGCGACAAATATGTTTCCATCAACGTCAATCACAATTTCGGCGGGTTCTTTTTCAACCGTGTGCCGCTGCTGAAAAAATTGAAATGGCGCGAGGTGGTGACGGCCAAAGTGCTTTGGGGTGGGCTGGACGCTCGCAACCGCCCCACTTCGGAAAATGGCCTGCTGCTGTTCCCGGTGGATGCCAACGGCAACAACATCACATATACCCTTGACGAAAAACCTTATGTGGAAGCCAGCGTGGGCATTGCCAATATCTTCAAGTTTGTTCGGATTGATTTGGTGCGCCGCCTCACCTACACCGAAAATCCCGGCATTTCAAAAATGGGCGTTCGGATGCGTTTCAAGTTGGAGTTTTAACTACTTTTGACATAATCCTCCGCTATTTTTCTACCTTGATTCGCTAGGATTTGTCAGAACCCATGCTCGCTCTCCGTGATTTTGAACAGATTGCGCTTTTAGCCATGCCCAAAACTTGGCGGCGCGAAGTATCAATAAAACAAAATGCGTGTGTCATGTCAAACTTTCTGAAAGACGTAGGCCAACCGCTTGTTTACAAGGCCATCAACCCATTCATCAACCTGCTCTTGAAAGCAGGCATCACCCCCAATGCGGTGACGACAATAGGCTTCCTTATCAATATCGTAGCCACCATCGTGTTCATCGCCGGAGGGGGCAAGGAACGCACCGACTTGAGCTATGTGGGGTGGGGCGGTGCCATCATCCTGTTCGGGGGGCTGTTCGACATGATTGACGGGCGACTGGCTCGCGTGGGCAAGATGGAAAGCAAATTCGGCGCATTGTACGATTCCGTGCTCGACCGATACAGCGAGTTGGTCATGTTTCTGGGCATCTGCTACTATCTAGTAGCGCAGAGTTACTTCTTGAGCTCGCTGTTTGCGTTCGTCGCCATGATAGGCTCCATCATGGTAAGCTATGTGCGCGCGCGGGCAGAAGGGCTGGGCATAGAGTGCAAAGGCGGCCTCATGCAGCGACCCGAGCGCATTTTGCTGATTGGTATTTCTGCGGTGGTGTGTGGCCTATTGGCAGACTACACTGGCCAATTCAAATACACCTTTCCCGGCACCAATTTTCCTATTTTTGAAAATATCACTTTGTTCACCTTCCCTATTTTTGTCCTTGCCATCTTGACCAATTGGACGGCTATTCAAAGACTTCAAGAGTCGAAGACGGCGCTGGACAAATTGGAAACCAAATAAACCGTGCGTCCCCATGAACACATATTTGAGTTTGCCTCTCGTCCTCCTCTTGTTGGCTTGCATCGGCATTAGAGCATCCGCGCAAGAAAACTATCCCACCCCGCCCAATGGCAAACACCGGCTGTTTTATATCCAGCGGACGGGCAACACGAACACCATCGTGTATGATGCCAACGTAACAGGAAAAAACGCGTTTAAAAATGGCGACCCTATCAACATCTACTGGATTCGCTACGCCGAAGATGGCAGCATGCAGGGATTGAACTACTTACAAAGAACTTTTGCTTATGGGGTCAAAACCAAAAAGATAGCTGGTGCCGGGGAATATGAGTTTCAATTGGTTTGCTATTCCAAGAAAAAACTGCGCCTCGCCTTTGATGCCCAAGGAGAACCTTATGCGGCTCTCAAAATGAGTGGCCGCGACATGAAACTGGAACGAATCTTCGTGAAAATTGACAAAAGCACCACGTTTACACTCACGCCAAAAGTCGAGTATGTGGAGCTTTGGGGCAAAGACCCCCGCACGGGCGCAGCCATCTATGAGAAATTCATCCCTTGACTTGAGACATTTTTCCACCCTTTTCGTTGGCTCAGCGGCCTATTTTGCATGGTTCTGGTTTTTTGTGGGGTGGCGCACCGAGCACCTGTTTCTTTATGTGGCCGTGCTGTCTCTCTATTACGCGCACGCAACCACACGGCGCTTCGTGTTGGCATTTGGAGCCTTCATTGCGTATTGGATTATCTATGATTCCATGCGCGTACTCCCGAACTTTGAGGTCAATCCAATCCACGTCGCCGAACCATACAACATCGAAAAAGCGTGGTTCGGGCTGAACACGCCGGAAGGTCGCATCACCCCCAACGAGTACTTCAAAACACGCCACACCCCATTCTGGGATATTCTGACAGGTCTGTTTTACCTCAATTGGGTGCCAATACCACTCCTGTTCGCCTTTTGGCTGCTGCGTACTGACAAACTGCTTTTTCTCAAATTTTCCAATGCATTCCTCTTCACCAACTTGGTAGGCTTTTGCATCTACTACCTCTACCCCGCCGCGCCACCGTGGTATGTGGAGCAATACGGGTTCGAGGTGCTACACGGCACACCCGGCCACGCCGCAGGACTGCTTGAGTTTGATAAACTGCTCGGCATTTCCCTCTTCGCCAGTATGTATGAAAAAAACGCCAACGTATTTGCGGCGATACCATCCTTGCACTCGGCCTATCCCGTGCTTTGCTTGCTCTACGGCTGGCGTTTGAAAAAAACATGGCTCAATTTGCTTTTTGCCGTTTTTACGGCGGGTGTTTGGTTTACGGCAGTTTATTCGCGGCATCACTACATCATTGATGTCCTATTGGGTGGCGCGGTGGCCCTGTTTTCTTACCTCGTGTTTGAATATCTTTCCGAAAAAACGGTGGTGAAAAAATGGCTTGAACGATTGATGCGGCACATATAAGTTCGCATCTTCCCATCCGGCCTTTTGCTGCGTTTGTCGCTTATCGGCATGCGTTCTTCGTCTTTTTCGTCCGCACCACTTGACAAAACGATTCTAATGTGATTACATTTGCTATTAAAATAGTATCACATAAAAATCAGACCAAAATCATGGAAAAGACCATCAAGCCCACATCTGGTTGGGTAATGCTCTCGCTTTGCATATTGCTCTTGGCAGCTGGCATCGCCTTAGTCGTCACCAAGCAAATCGCGCTCGGTGTCATCGTTCTGGTGCTCGACGTCGCACTCATCACCCCCGGTTTTTTGGCCATCGAACCCAACAGCAGCAGGGTAATGACGCTTTTTGGCGCGTACATCGGAACCATCAGAGACAGTGGGTTTTATTTCGCCAACCCCTTCTACACCAAGAAAAAGGTGTCGCTACGAGCCGTGACGCTTGATGTGCACACCATCAAAGTGAACGACAAACAGGGCAACCCCATCATGATAGGCGCAGTGGTAGCCTATCGGGTGCGCGACACGTTCAAAGCGGCCTTCGCCGTGGAACACTACGCCGACTTCGTGAAAATCCAGAGCGAGGCAGCCATCCGCAAACTCGCGGGGATGTATAGCTACGACAACCTTGAAGACGAAGAGGCAACCGTGACCCTCAGAGCCAACTCTGACGAAATCAACCACCAGCTGGCGCACGAAATCAGCGAGCGATTGGAAATCGCGGGCATAGAAGTCATCGAAGCCCGCATCAACAATCTGGCCTATGCCACCGAAATCGCTCAAGCCATGCTTCAGCGCCAACAAGCCACTGCCATCGTGGCTGCCCGCAGCAAAATAGTGGAGGGCGCTGTCGGCATGGTCGAAATGGCTCTTGAGCATCTGTCGCGCAAGCAAATCATCGAACTCGACGAAGAAAAAAAGGCCGCTATGGTAAGCAACCTGCTGGTCGTGCTCTGCGGCGACAAAAACGCCCAACCCGTGCTCAACACCGGGACTTTGCATCAATAAATGTTGGCCCCGAAGTAGGGTTGACGAGGACAGGCTTTCGTTGATGAACATTGATACACTGCATATTGGGAGCAATTCAATCTTCATTCACGCTAGTCCGTCCTCGTCAACCCCATACTTGTTTTGTTCAGGCCAACCGCCAACCGCAAACATCATGGCATCAAAAAAATCATTTGTTCTCCGCATGGACGAAACCACATACACGGCACTCGAAAAATGGGCCGCCGATGAGTTCCGCAGCGTGAACGGGCAATTGGAATGGATTATTCATCAGGCACTTCGAGAAGCTGGTCGAGCTCCGAAGGAGCGAAAAGCCACCCTGCCGCCCGACGACGGCGAACACAAGGGGTAGTTTTTTTCTGGCACATCGGCGGACGCAACCAAACAGACTTTCTGCGCGGCGCTAATTTGTTTTGAAATCGCCCTACCTTTGCGCCTCTTTTTTTAATGTGCTATTTGATTTAACGTGCCAATGTGCCAATTCTGCACCAAAGCCATTTTTTCGTTAGCACATTCCCTCATTAGCGCATTAAAATACAATGACTTCCCGCGACATCCGCCGCCAATTCCTCGACTTTTTCGCTTCCCAAGAGCACAAAATCATCCCCTCCGCGCCCATCGTGGCCAAGAGCGACCCCACCCTGCTGTTCATCAACTCCGGCATGGCGCCGCTCAAAGACTTCTTTTTGGGCAACCAAAAACCGCCCGCTCCCCGCGTGGCCGACACCCAGAAATGCCTCCGCGTTTCGGGCAAACACAACGACCTCGAGGACGTCGGTTTCGACGGCTACCACCACACCATGTTCGAGATGTTGGGCAACTGGTCGTTCGGCGATTATTTCAAAAAAGAAGCCATCGCGTGGTCGTGGGAATTGCTCACAGAGGTCTATAAAATTCCGAAAGACCGCCTCTACGTCAGCGTTTTTAAAGGCGACGATAAAGAAAAACTGCCCTTCGACCAAGAAGCATTCGACGTGTGGAAACAATTCGTGAGCGAAGACCGCATCCTAGCTTTTGGAAAAAAAGAGAACTTCTGGGAAATGGGCGACCAAGGCCCCTGCGGCCCTTGCTCCGAAATCCATGTGGATTTGCGTCCTGACGCTGAACGACTTAAAAAAGACGGACGCGCTCTCGTGAACGCCGACGACCCCAACGTCATCGAGATTTGGAACAACGTGTTCATGGAGTTCAACCGCAAAGCCGACGGCTCGCTGGAAGAACTGCCCGCCAAATCCGTTGACACGGGCATGGGTTTCGAGCGCCTCTGTCGCGCCGTGCAGGGTGTCGCTTCCAACTACGACACCGATTTGTGGAAACCGCTTTTCCATTTTTTGGAAAAAGCGACCGGCCATCACTACGAAGGCACCTATCCCGGAATTAACCCTGAATGGCTCAAAAGCGACGTCGCCATGCGCGTCGTGGCTGACCACCTGCGAGCCGTGAGTTTCACCATTGCCGATGGCGAAATGCCGAGCAACACCGGCGCGGGCTATGTCATCCGCCGCATCCTGCGCCGCGCCGTGCGCTACTATTACTCTTTCCTCAATCAAAAAGACCCTGTGATGTATCGCATGGTGCCGATTTTGGCCGATGAGTTTCACGATGTTTTTCCCGAATTGAAAGCGCAGGTTGACTTCGTGTCGCGGGTGGTTTTGGAAGAGGAAAAAGGATTCCTGCGGACGCTCGAATCGGGTCTGAAACGCATCGAAAGCCTCACCCCCAGCCCCTCTCCAAAAGCAGAGGGGGGCATCTCCGGCCAGCAGGCCTTCGAATTGTTCGACACCTATGGCTTCCCCTTCGACCTTACCCAACTCATCGCCCGCGAAAAAGGCTGGACGGTGGACGAGGAAGGCTTCAAAGCCGCTTTGCAGGAACAAAAAGAGCGTTCCAGAAAAGACGCCGCCAAACAGGTGGGCGACTGGACAGTGTTGCGCGATATCAACCAGTTTGAATTTGTCGGCTACGACCAACTCGAAGTGGACGACGCGAAAGTGGTGAAACACCGCACCGTCATGCTCAAAGGCCAGCCACAATACCAAATCGTGCTGAACAAAACGCCCTTCTACCCCGAAGGCGGCGGTCAGGTGGGCGACACGGGCTACATGACTTTTGGCCCGAACGAAAAAATCCGCGTGCTCGACACCAAAAAGGAAAACGACCTCGTCATCCACATCGTGGACCAGTTGCCGGAGTTCGTGATGGACCGCACGGTGGAATGTTCTGTGGACGGCTGGAAACGCCGCCTCACGGAGAACAACCACTCGGCCACACACCTGCTCCACGCCGCGCTGCGCAAGGTGCTCGGCACGCACGTCCAGCAGAAAGGCTCTTACCTCGACCATGAGACTTTGCGCTTTGACTTTCAGCACTTTCAGAAAATGACCGACGAGGAAATCGCCCGCGTGGAGCGCCTCGTCAATGAAAAAATACGCGAAAACATCGCCCTCGAAGAAGCGCGAAAACTGCCCATCGAAGAAGCCAAAAAGGCGGGAGCGATGATGCTCTTCGGAGAAAAATACGGCGAGACGGTGCGCATGATTACGTTCGACCCCTCCTTCTCCCGCGAACTCTGCGGCGGCTGCCATGTGCAGCGCACGGGTCAAATCGGCTTTTTCAAAATCACCGCCGAAAGCGCCGTCGCCGCTGGGGTGCGCCGCGTGGAAGCCGTGACTGCTGCCGGAGCAGAGGCATTTATCGAACAAAAATTGGAGCGTTTGGAAGTCTATGATTCGGCGTTCAAAAACCCGAAAGACCCCTCGAAGGCCGTCCTCGATTTGCAGGAGGAAAACAAACGCTTGCAAAAAGAAATCGAACGCTTCGTGCAGGAGCAGACGAACAGCCTCCGTGACAGCCTCCGCTCCAAAGTTGTGGTGCTGAATGGCATTCGGCACATCGCAGCCGTACTCCCGCTCAGCGATGCCAACGCCGTGAAAACGCTCGCTTACGAACTCGACCGTGAACTCGGAAACGCCGTCATCGCATTCGGCTCCGTCGCCAACGACAAGCCACTGCTGACCGTCAAAATCAGCGACACTTTGGTGAAAGAAAGGGGTTTGAATGCTGGCACCATCGTCCGCGAACTCGCCCAAAAGCATCTTAAAGGCGGCGGCGGCGGTCAGGCGTTTTTTGCTACGGCTGGGGGCAGCGATGCGAGTGGGCTGGAGGAAGCGGTGAAGGGGGTGAAGGGATATTTTTAGGATGATAACTGTTTCGGGTTCTGCATTAGACAGTATACAGAATTAGTGTGATAGTCTGCCGCGTGCTCGCAACCGGAAGTTGTGAAGCCCGCAGGGGACGAAAATGTGGTAATCTCGCAGGTCAACCCTCCAAGTTCGGCACACATCCTTGGCTATTCGCCAGATTTTGACACCACGGATGCTGTGTTCAACAACAACCCGAACTTTTGATTTGTCCTTGTTCTGTTCTTTTTGTTCATCGGTCAGTTCTTTGCCCTTGGGCTTTTTGAGAGGCTGGACGATGTTGGCGTTTTTGGGTTTGAAGCCTTGAAAGCCGCTGTCTTGAAGCAAATCGATCGTTCTTTGAAATTGAAAATCCTGTTCGTCTGCAATGGTTTTGTCGTGAACGGAACCGCTATAGGTCGGGCTGAGGTAGATAATCTTCTTATCGTCGCCCGAAATCAGCACGTTCTTGACGCAATGTCTTTTTTTTACCGCTGCATTCCTCCTGTTGCGTTTCGTTGTCCCCTGAACGCAATATGGGGCGCTCCACGCCGTCTATGATCACCCGCTGACGCTCACCGATGGCCCTGTCCAAATGCTCTGAAACAAGTTGCGGCAAATCGCCTTCCCGTTGAAGGGTTTCTTGCAAGATCGGGCGAAGGATTTTCAACCACATGTTCGCATGAGGCTGCTTCATCCCAAACTGGGTGGCTAAAACTTCTTGCGTAGGGTAGTTTTTATGCTCGTACAGCAAAAACAGCAACTTGTCTTCCGAGGTGGGCAGCATGGAGTTCTTTCGCTCTTTTCTGACCTGTCGCTTCCGGGGCTTGCCCTCAAGCGTGTTGTTTTTGATGTATTTTTCCCAAACTAGTGTGAATTTGGCGCATAATGCCTCGAGTTCTACCGGTTGAAAACCTGTGAGCCGAAGGACTCGGTCCTTTTTCTCACGTATGTCTCGGTATCGTAACGCTACCATGACGCAAAGGTAAGTGCGCGGCATCTTACCACACTAATTCCGGATACTGTCTAATAAAAATGGGAGAACAACGGATGTATGCCCATGCCTCCTAAACGCCGCCACAGCGCCCCTCCCACCCCATCACCCCACCACCTCCCACACCATCACAGCGTTTGCTTTGTTTTTGAGCGTCAGCTCGCCCACAGGGCGGCATTGGAAGCGAGCGCCCACCTTTTCGTAAGTCGCTTGGTTGACCAGAATCTGTCCGGGCTGGGCGATGGACTGTAGGCGTTGGGCGGTGTTCACCACGTCGCCGATGACCGTGAAATCGAAGCGGCGGAGCGTGTCGGAGCCTATATTGCCCGAAATCACCTCGCCCGTGTTGATGCCTGTGGAGAGTTTGGGCAGGAAGGTCTGCGCGTCCGATAGTGTGTCTTTCATGGACTGGATGTTGGCGTTCACGGCGAGCGCGGAGCGGAGTGCGCGTGCGAGGTGGTCGTCGCCTTTGAAGACGGCCAGCACGGCATCGCCCATGAACTTGTCCACTGCACCGCTCTCGGCGATGATGGCCTTCACGATGATGTCGAAATACTTGTTGAGCAGGCGCACCACTTCGTCGGGTGGCTCGCGCTCCGAGATGGCCGTGAAGCCGCAGATGTCAATGAAAGCGATGGTGGCTTCGATGGTTTCGCTGACGAGCAGTGTGGACTCGAACTCGCGGGTACACATGAAGCGCAGCACACTGTCGTCCACATACATTTTCAGGATGTTGTTCTCCTGCAGTGCCCGAACGGTCTCTCTGAGTTGCTCGCTGAATTTGAGGGTCTTGCGGAGCGTCTGTTCCAAGTCGTTGAAATCCAGCGGTTTGGTGATGAAATCGAAGGCGCCGCGATTCATGGCCGTGCGGATGTTGGCCATGTCGCCGTAGGCTGATATGATGACGGTCTTGAGCAGCGGGTGCGTCTCGTCTATTTTTTGGAGCAGGGCGAGGCCGTCCATTTCGGGCATGTTGATGTCACTAAGCACGACTTCGATGTCGGGGTGTTCGTGGAGCCGAGTGAGTGCTTCCTTGCCGTTTTGCGCAAACACGAACTCATATTCCCCCTCGCGGATTTGGCGGCGGAATTTCTGGCGGATGAGTTGTGCCACGTCGTCTTCGTCATCCACGACTAATATTTTGTGTTTGGCGCTCATAACGTACTGTGGAGAAGTGATGCGTTTGCCTTGTCATCCTGAACAAAGTGAAGGAGCTACACAACTTTTATTGCTGTGAAAGTTCTTTTTGAACCCTCTCATCGTTGCTTGGCTTGTGTAGTTCCTTCACTTTGTTCAGGATGACAAGGCCGTTCGGTTGTTTTTTCCTAAAGCGGTTCTCAAAGGTGTCACTTCTGTAATTGCTCTAATTTCTCTTTCAATTTATTAAAATCCAGTGGTTTGTTCAGAAAATCGTTGGCGCCGAGGCGCATGGCCTCGGCTTGTTTTTCGGGGTCGCCGTAGGCCGTTATCATCACGATGAATGGCGGTGGGGCAGGGGTTTTTTCACGGATTTTGCTCAGCAGTTCCAGCCCGCTCATGCCGGGCATATTGATGTCGGACAAAATCAGGATGGCTTCAGAGGGGTGTTCCTGCAAAAAAGTCAATGCCTCTTCTCCTGAGAAACAAAAGGCGAACTGGAAGGCGCCCTCGCGGATTTCGCGCCGGAAACGCTGTTGGAACAGCGCCTTGATGTCTTGCTCGTCGTCAACGACTAAAATTTTCATTTTTCTTTCTGTTGTGGCAGTTGAATGATAAAGGTCGTCCCCTCGCCTTCTTTCGTCTCCACTTCCATCGTGCCGCCGTGTCCTTTGGTCACGATGTCGAAGGCCAGCGAAAGGCCCAGACCCGTGCCTTGCCCGGTGGGTTTGGTGGTGAAAAAAGGCTGGAAGATTTTGGCTTTCAGGCTGTCGGGGATGCCCGTGCCGTTGTCGCGGATGCGGATTTCGATGGCGTTCTTGAGTTTTTTGGTACTGATGGTGACGGTGGGGCTGTAGCCCTCCGAGGCTTGCTTTGCTTTTTGATGAACGGCGTAGAAAGCGTTGTTTATCAGGTTCAACAGCACCCGCCCGAAATCTTGCGGCACCACTTCGATTTTGCCGATGGCGGGGTCGAATTCTGTGTTCATTTTGGCGTTGAAACTTTTGTCTTTTGCTCGCAGGCCGTGATAGCTGAGCCGCAGGTATTCGTCGGCCAAAGCGTTGAGGTCGGTGGGTTCTTTGGCGCCGGTGCTGCTGCGTGCGTGTTGGAGCATTCCGCTTACGATATTGGCTGCGCGTTTGCCGTGGTGGTTGATTTTTTCTTGGTTTTGGGTCAAGTCGCTCACCAAATCCTTTACGAGCTCCCGGTCTAAGTTGGGTTTTTCGAGTTCATCCAGCAGTTCGTGGGCGAGTTCGACACTGAGTTCGGAGAAGTTGTTGACAAAGTTCAGGGGGTTCTGGATTTCGTGGGCGATGCCAGCGGTGAGTTCGCCGAGGGAGGCCATTTTTTCGGAATGGATGAGCTGGTCTTGGGCGGCTTTGAGTTCGGTGAGGGTTTTTTCGAGCGCGTCTTTTTGTTGGGTCAATTCAACGGTGCGCTCGGCCACGAGGTGTTCGAGTTCTGCTTTTCGGGCTTCGGCTTGGCGGATGCGTTCTTCCTGTTTTTGTCGCTGCTTGCGCTCGCGATTGTTTTGGACCATCGCATAAATGCCAAAACCAAAGAGCCACAGGCCAGCGAACGTCGCGGCAGACTCGAAGAACTCTTTGTAGCTGTTGTAAAAAGATGGGAGCGTGGCGCGAAATAGGTTATTCACCAAATAGATTGCGGCGACGGGCAGCAGAGCACCCGCCAGCAAGCGTGCGGAACGATGTTCGCGCAACAAATAGACGGTGATGAGCAACAAGACGTATATCAGTCTGCCGTACCAATCTTTAAGGAAACTTAAAAATGGCACGAGCGACAGAACGAAATACACGGTGGACCCCAGCCATACGTTTGCCAACACTCTGTCCCACGCAGGGGCAAGACGTGCGGTGTCCAGCGTTTTGCGGACAAGGTGTGTCACACCGACGGCGAGCAATATGGCGGGTGCCAATTCCATTGGGCGGCTGTTTTTTTACGGGGCAAGGTAAGGAAAAGGCGGATTTGCGCAGCTTCCCCCATGGCTGTCCGCTCTCGCACACCATAGCGTCCGAAACTGAACAACTTGTCGGTGTTTTTTATTTTGCAAAAAATTGATAATCAATTGATAAGATTTTCGGCACGGGGTGTGGGGAAGAACGAGGGGAAAATTTGAAAAGTGATGTTGACCTTCCTTTTCTTTTCTCCGGTCTTCCACGCTTCGCGTCGTCAAGTTTTCAGCAAGGATGAAGTACTGATTGATTCAAAATCAGGGAGGGCAATCACGAGGTGCTGGCAAATCAAGGTACAAAAATAACGCTATGATTCAAAATTATATCACCGTTGCCCTGCGCAACCTGCGGAGAAACCTGTCTTACACCTTGCTCAATGTGTTTGGATTGGCGTTGAGCCTTGGGTGTAGCATCCTGATTTTTCTGCTGGTGCGTCAGCATTTGAGCTTCGATACTTGGCACACGAAGACTGATAGGATTGCCCTAATTGGCACCGAATCGCGTGGCGAGACGGTGGAAAAAATGCCGCTCACGCCTTTCCCCATGTCAGCGGCGCTGCGACAGGAGTATTCCTTTTTGGAAAAAACGGCGATGGTGTCGAGCCGCAGCAATTCTTTGATTACCATTGAAGAGCAAGGTGCGGCACCTGTCAAATTTAAAGAGGAAAACACCCATGCGTTAGCCGAGCCAGAGCTGTTCGACATTTTCGATTTGCCTTTGACGCAAGGCAGCTTCTCGGAGTTCCGGGAGCCATATACTGCCCTTTTGACCGAAAAACTGGCCCGCAAATACTACGGCACTACCGATGCTGTGGGCAAAACATTCAAACTCAACGCCGAATTCGCTCTCCGGGTCGTGGGTATTTTGAAAGATATCCCTGACAACACGGCCTTGCAATACCAAATGTACACTTCATGGAAAACGATGGAGGCTGTTGATTCGAATGCCCGGCGCATGCTCGAAAATTGGGGCGGTATTCGGGGGGGCACTCAATGTTATGTGTTGTTCCGCGAGGGTCATTCGGCGGCAGAACTGGAATCGGCATTCGCAGGTTTTCGAGAAAAATATTTCCATCCGGAAGTGAAAAACTGGTACTATCATACACTGCCACTCAATTCCATCCACCTCGATCCCGACTATGGTTCGGGTACCAGCAAAAGTTACCTCTGGACACTCTCGCTCATCGGGCTTTTTCTGTTGTTGACGGCTTGTGTCAACTTTGTCAACATGGCTACCGCGCAGGCGCTCAACCGCGCTCGCGAGGTGGGTGTGCGCAAAACAATGGGCAGCACGCGTGGTCAGTTGTTTGGGCAATTCATGGCCGAGACAAGTCTTATCGTATTGATAGCCACTGGTTTAAGCCTAATGCTGGCGCGATTGGGAATGCCTTTCCTGAACGATTTGACGGGCTTGGGTTTGACGCTCGATTTTTCGCGGGACGGGTTGCTCTATGGTTTTTTGGCTTTGCTCATGCTTGTCGTGGTTTTTTTGGCGGGTGCTTATCCGGGCGTGGTGCAGTCGGGCTTTCGGCCTGTGGAGTCGCTCAAAGGCGCGCTCGATAGCCGACGGGTGGGTGGTTTTTCACTCCGTCGTGTGTTGGTCGGTGTTCAATTTGCCATTTCTCAAATACTCATCATTGGCGCGGTGGTGGTGACGGCGCAAATGGAATACGCCCGCACCGCCGACCTCGGCTTCCGGCGCGAGGGTATCGTGACGCTTCCTTTGGCTGACAGCGAAACAGATAAAAAGAAAACGCTCAAACAGGAGTTGGAGCAGATTGCCGGTGTGGAACAAATCAGCTTGTGCATGCAACCACCTGCTTCGGGGGCAAACTGGAAAACGCAAGTCCAGCTGGAAGGCAGAAACGAGAGGGAACCCTGGGCTATCAATTTCAAATTTGCCGATGCCAGCTATGCCGAGACATTCGGGCTTCAATTCGTGGCTGGCCGCAACTTGCAAGCTAGTGATACCCTGCGTGAGTTTATTGTGAATGAAACTGTTGTGAAGAAACTCAACCTCGCATCGGCGGAAGAAATCATCGGCAAAAAACTCGACGTGGACGGTCGGCTGCACACCGTGGTGGGCGTGGTGAAAGATTTTCACAACCATTCATTCCGGGATGCCATCGAACCGGTGTGCATGGGGAGCGACATAGAAAACTACGATGTGTGCGCGGTGAAGATAAATTTGCAAAACACTCAGCCCACCCTCGCCGCGTTCGAAAAAACTTGGACGGCGATTTACCCCGACCAGTTCTACGAATACGATTTCATGGATGAATGGATTGCTGAATTTTATGAAGAGGAGGCGATGCTTTTGCAATTGGTTCGCTTGTTTGCGGGCATCGCCATCTTTGTCGGTTGTCTTGGACTGTACGGCCTCGCGGCGTTCATGGTGGCTCGCAAAACGAAAGAAATAGGCATCCGCAAGACGCTGGGTGCGTCGGTGCCGGGTATTCTTTGGTTGTTCGGGAAGGAATACGTCCGGTTGATTGTGTTTGCTTTCGTCGTGGCTGCGCCGCTGGCTTGGTGGGCGATGAGCAACTGGCTGGCCGATTACGCCTATCGCATTTCCATCGGGGCAGGCATTTTTCTGCTTTCGCTGGTGGTCACGGTTTTGGTGGCGTTTCTCACGGTCAGTTTTCAGAGCGTGAAGGCGGCGCTGGCGAACCCGGTGAAGTCGTTGCGAAGTGAGTGAACTCTTGGTGATTTGGCTGTTCGATTTTTTGAATTAAAATACGCTCCAACGAATTATACCATGATTCGCTATGGCTTGTCGGGTGGCCATGATTGCTCTCCCTGATTTTGAACAGATTGCGCTTTTAGTCATGCCCAAAACTTGGCGGCGCGAAGTATAACGCACCACTCGCCCGACCCGCTCGCCTGGGTAGGCAAATCAACAAAAAATGCTCTCAAACTATCTCAAAATCGCCCTCCGCAACTTGCTGAAAAACCGCCTCTATGCCTTCCTCAATATCGCAGGGCTGGCACTTGGGCTGGCGTGTTGTTTTCTTGTCATCCTCTTTATCCGGCACGAACACAGTTACGACGATTTTCAGAAAAATGAAAAAACCGCTTACCGGGTCAACTACCTGCCGCGATTTGCCGACCCCGACATGGTGCTCATCAACAGCCCGGCCCCGATGGCGCCCTTGCTGGCGGCACAGATTCCCGAAATCAAAGTCGCTGCGCGGATGTACCCGCGCAGCGTGAGTGTGCGCGAACCCGGGAGCAACAAGCAGTTTGAAGTCGAAGACGCGCATTTTGCCGACAGCAGCATCCTGCAAATCCTGACCTTCGACTTTCTGGAAGGCCATGCGGCCACGGCGCTGAACGAACCGTTTTCCATTGTCCTGAATGAAACCAACGCCCGCAAATTCTTTGGCGCCCAGCCCGCGCTCGGCAAATCGCTCTATCTCGCCAACCAAGGGCCGTTCAAGGTGACAGGCGTGGTGCGCGACTGGCCTTCCAACGCCCACCTTCGCTTCGATTTTCTCGCGCCCTACTCGGCGATGTACGACATCGAACCGGACAACTCCCGCGACCAAATTCGTGACAACCTCACGCAAAACTGGGTGGCATCTCATTCTTACACCTATCTCCTGCTTGCCGATAATGCCAGCCCCGATGTGGTGGCGGGGAAAATGAGCGCGTTTATTCGTC
The DNA here is from genome assembly GCA_026129545.1 of Saprospiraceae bacterium. Classification (NCBI taxonomy): domain Bacteria; kingdom Pseudomonadati; phylum Bacteroidota; class Saprospiria; order Saprospirales; family Saprospiraceae; species Saprospiraceae bacterium. Next base: position 3,124,694 of record JAHCHX010000001.1, on the reverse strand, counting down.
AATTCGGCAATCCGCAAGTGCGCGACAAGCAGGAGTTTTCGTTGTTGCCCGTGCGCGATATTCACTTGAAATCAGCGGCGGACAATGAGCCAATAGCGGCAGCAAACACCCATTTTTTGCGCATCTTCCTCACCATCGGATTGCTCACGTTACTGATTGCTTGCATCAATTTTATTAACCTGACCACTGCCTCGGCCATGCAGCGGGTGCGCGAGGTGAGTTTGCGCAAGGTGCTGGGGGCGGGTCGGGGGGCGCTGATGCGGCAGTATCTCGGCGAGTCGCTGCTGATGGGCTTTATGGCTTTTTTGATGTCGTTGGTGTTGGTGGTGCTGGGGCTGCCTTTGCTCAATCGAGTGACGGGTACGGAAATCAAACTTGAATATATGCGCGATTGGCCGATGTTGGGGCTTTTTTCGTTGATTTTTATCGCGGCGGGGCTGCTGGCAGGGGGGTATCCGGCATGGTTCATCAGTCGCTTCCAGCCAGTGGCTGGGCTAAAGGGCGCGACTGGCACGCCGGGTGGGGCCTTGCTGCGAAAAATGCTCACGGCTGCACAGTTTTTTGTGGCAATCGCACTCATTGCGGGTACAATTGTGATTTTTTCACAACTGCACTATTTGCGCAATTTCCCCTTGGGATTTGAAAAGGACAATGTGTTGCGGGTGCCGCTGTTCAGCGCCAACATGAACGCCCTGTTCGGGCAGATTGACCAGAGCTGGCGCAGCAAAACCCTCGCGTTTGAGGAGGAATTGATGAAAAATTCGTCCATTGTGGCGGTGACGCAGTCGCAAGGTGTGCCGGGCTTTGGCTCGGTGCGGCGCAATTTTACGACCGACGGTATCCGCCCGGAAGACAACCTGTTCATGTCGGCGATGGCGGTGGACTACGATTTTTCGGAATTGTATGGCCTCCAAATACTCGCTGGGCGCGATTTCGACAAATCTTTCGGCACCGACCACATCAGCGGCTACCTCATCAACGAACAGGCGGTGAAAACCCTCGGCTGGCACACGCCGGAAAATGCAGTGGGCAAGCGCATCAACATGGAAGGCCGTGAGGGGCAGGTGGTGGGTGTGTTCCGCGATTTTCATTTTGCCTCGCTGCGCGGCGAAATCCTGCCATTGGCTTTGGTCGTCAGTCCCAACCAGTTCAACACGTTTTCGATTCGGTTACAGGGCGGGCGTTTCACGGAAGGCATGGCACATATCGAAAAGACATGGCAGCAGTTTTTCCCGGAAAAAGTGTTCGAGCCACAATTTTTGAATGAAGGCATTGCCCGCAGCTACGAAGCGGAGCAACGGCTTTCGGATTTGATTGGATATTTCGCTTTGCTCGCTATTCTGATTTCATGTTTTGGGTTGTTCGGCCTGACGACTTACACGGCTTTTCAGAAAACAAAAGAAATCGGTATTCGCAAAGTGTTGGGCGCGAGCGTGCTGTCGGTGGTCGGGCTGCTCAGTTCGGGTTATCTGAAACTGCTGGGCATGGCGTTTGTGCTGGCATCGCCGCTCGTTTTTTACGGGATGAATAAATGGCTGAGCGACTATCCTTACCGCGTTTCGGTGGAATGGTGGATGCTGGCAGGAGCAGGGGTTGTGGCGGTGGCAGTCGCGTTTTTGACGGTCAGTTTTCAAAGTATCAGGGCGGCGCTGGCGAATCCGGTGAAAAGCCTGCGAAGTGAATAAGTATATGAAACCACGAATCTTCAAACCCAGCGAGTCCGAAGAGTTCTTCATCGAAGAAGGGGTCTTCATCCTCGAGAACCTCAACTCGCCCGACGACCCGGCGGCTTCTATCGCTCGCGCCCGGCTGCCGGAAGGCAGCCAGACGCGCTGGCATTTTTTGGTCGGCACGGTGGAACGCTACCTCATCGCCTCCGGGCAAGGCCGCGTGGAAGTGGGCGATTTGCCCCCGACGGATGTAGGCCCGGGCGACGTGGTCGTCATTCCGGCGGGCACGCGACAGCGGATTGAAAATACCGGGAAGGGCGACTTGGTGTTTTTTTGTGTGTGTACCCCGCGTTTTCGGGCGGAGGATTATCGGGAGATTTAGCCCACGTTTACTAAACCTTCAAGGTTTAGTAAACGTGCCGCTCTGCCGAACAATGAAGTTCATTTCCCTCAAACTAAAAACCTTAAATGGCATTTGGAGAATGTTTTTGAAAAAGGCCGATGAACACCTATCCACAATTCCACTCTCGCATCCATCCACTGCCCCTTTTCTAATTTTCCCCCCTTTGTTTGCAAATCCAACATTGGATGTTGGATTTGCGGGAAACAACAAAACAGCATAAAGCCCCCGTCCGCTCCCGCACACCCCACCGTCCGATTCCGAACACCTTGCTCGCTCCCACCCGGCGCTAAAAATTTGGAAATCAACCCCTAAGCATTTCGGCACGAGGTATGGGGAAATGAGATGCCGACCAAAGCCAGCGTTACGCTTATGATTCAAAACTACCTTTCCGTTGCCCTCCGAAAACTCGCCAAACAACGCGACTACGCCCTGCTGAACGTATTGGGCTTGGGCATGAGCGTCGCCTGTGGGATTTTGATATTCGCGCTCATCCGGCATCACCTCAGTTTCGACACCTACCACAAAAACGGGGCGCGCGTAGCGCGGGTCGTGATGGATGTGCGCACGGAGGTATTGATGCCGTTCGCGGGGGTGCCCGCGCCGATGGCCAAAACCCTTCGCGCCGAGTGCGCCTTTCTGGAAAAAACAGCCATGTGCTCCGGCTATGATGAGATGTACGTCAGTGTCGTTAACCCATTGGGCAACAGAGACAAATACAAGGAGGAAGAAAACTTCGCGTGGGTGGAGCCTGAGTATCTCGACATCCTCGACTTGCCTTTGCTGCGCGGCGAGGCAAGCGCCTTGGCCGAACCCAACACGGTGATATTGAGCGAAAAACTGGCTCGAAAGTATTTTGGCGATACCGATGCTTTGGGGCAAACCCTGCGCCTCAACAACAAGACGGATTTGAGGGTGGTCGGCATCCTTCACAATTTGCCCGTCAACACAGACTACAAGCGCGAAATACTTGGCTCTTTTGAAACATTGAGAAACAGCGCTCCCACGACAAGCGGGCTGGACTCATGGGCGGGCGCGCGTGGCAACAACTATTGTTTAGCCCTGCTGCAAAAGGGACACGACATCGGTGAACTCGACCGCTTTTTGTCAATCATCAAAAAAAAATACCCTCACCCCGAATCGCCCGATTTGTTCCATTACAAGGCGAAATCCCTGCTCGATTTGCATTTCGATACCGAATACGGGTTTGGCATCAGCAAAAAATACCTATGGGCGCTGGGGCTTATTGGATTGTTCCTGCTCATCACCGCATGCGTCAATTTTGTCAATATGGCCACCGCGCAGGCCCTCACGCGCAGCCGCGAGGTGGGTGTGCGCAAGTCGCTGGGCAGCACCCGCAGGCAATTGTTTTGGCAGTTCATGTTTGAAACGGGGCTAATAGTGGCGGCTTCGTTGTTTTTGGGCTTCTTGATGGCTTGGCTTGCCCTGCCTTATCTGAACCAATGGCTCGAACACGAACTACGGTTCGATGCGCCATCCCTCATGGCAATGGCGATATTTCTCGTGGTCATGGGTGTCGTGCTGACCCTGATGGCAGGTTTTTACCCCGGCCTGATGCAATCTGGCTTCAACCCCGCCACCGCCCTTAAAGCCTCCTCCGATGTGCCGAAGGCGGGTGGTTTTTCGCTGCGGCGGGTGTTGGTGACCACGCAGTTCACGATTTCGCAAATACTCATCATCGGCGTAGTGGTGGTGTCGGCTCAGATGCGCTTTGCGCAAGAATCCGATTGGGGATTTCGTCCCGGGGCGGTGCTGACCCTCGAAGTGCCAGAGCCGTCCAATATGAACAGCCTGCGAGAGCAGCTTTCGCAGATTAGCGGCGTGAAAAGCGTGTCGTTGTGCTACCAGCCACCTGCCGCAGGCAGCAACAACCAGACGGGTGTCCGATTCGACAATCGCCCCGACGGAGAGCCGTGGTTGGCCAACGACAAGCCTGCTGATTCTCATTATTTGGAAACGTTTGGGCTTCAATTGGTGACGGGGCGCAATATCCAGCCCAGCGACACCACCCGTGAATTCCTTGTCAACGAGACATTTATCAAAAAACTGAACCTCGCTTCCCCCGATGAAATCCTGAATAAAAAAATCACGGTGGACCAAATAACGGCACCTGTCGTGGGGGTTATCCGCGATTTTCACAACTGGTCGCTTTCCGACCCAATATCCCCCATCGCCATCGGCTCGCGGGCTGAAGACTACAGAACTTGCGCCGTGCAACTCAACCCCGGCAACCCGGCCCCTGTGCTGGCGCAAATCCAAGAAGTGTGGGAGCGCCACTATCCCAATCACTACTACGAACACCGATTCATGGACGAGCGCATGGCCGATTTTATGGAAGCGGAAACGATGATTCTGAGGCTCGTACGCACTTTTGCGGGCATCGCCATTTTCATCGGATGCCTCGGATTGTACGGGCTGGCGGCTTTCATGGTGACACGCAAACGCAAGGAGGTCGGCATCCGAAAGACGCTTGGTGCCAGCGTTTCAGGCATCCTCTGGCTCTTCGGCAAAGAATATACGCGCTTGATTGTCATTGCGTTCGTTTTTGCGACACCCTTTTCCTGGTGGGCCATGAATGCGTGGCTCGATGACTACACCTACCGGATTTCGGTTGGCGCGGGCATTTTTATCATTTCACTTTTGGCGACGCTCACCGTAGCTGTGCTGACGGTCGGGGTGCAAAGTGTGCGTGCGGCATTGGCCAACCCAGTGCGCTCGTTACGCAGCGAGTGAAGTTTGCTCCCTATTATTTGAATGCAATAAAACAAAATCCGAATCTGGCGACATTCGAGAAAAAGCAATGGGCTGGTGGGCAAAACTTTGTGGCATGGTGGCAAATCCAATGTCTCGATTATGAAAAATGCCTGCCTCATTCTCCTTGTTCTCATCCTTTGCAGGGATGTCGCCCAAGGGCAAAATGCCCAGCGGTTGGGCTGCGAAGCCAAGTTTTACCTTCAAAAACCGCCCAACGTGTTCATTGCAAGAATGGAAGTTTTGCTCGACTCGTCCATCTTGGTTTCTTCCATGTTCGATACCTCTATTCAGCAAATTGAAATACCCATTTCGCGCATCGTGAAATTATACCTTGATTCGCTAGGATTTGTTAGATGAACATGATTGATGTTCTTGATTTTTAGCAGATTGCGATTGCAGCCATGCCCAAAACCTAACGGCGCGAAGTTTAAAACAGATGGGGCGGAGGGGGCATGGGGTCAAATATGGTTTTGCGATGGGTGCAAGTATAGGTTTCGTGGCGGGCATTCTTTCTGCAAAGGACGCAGACCCCAATTCCATTATCCGTGTGCCTCGCTTCGTCAACGGCTTTGCTTTCGCCATTGTGGGCGGCGCTGTGGGCGGCATTGTTGGGGGAGCGGCAAGTGTTGCCGACTCCCGATTTCGAGTTGATGGAAACCAAGGCAACTACGAGCAAAAAAAGGAGACGCTCCGCAAACTTTTGCAGTATCATTAAACCACCGCCAAAGCGCGTGGCGGCATTCACATGTACAGCCAAACCCAAAGCATCGCCGCCGCAAAAGCGGCAATAGGCCCGGCGAACATAAAAAACACCCCACCTCGGCGAAATTCTTTCTGTTGAATCAAACCAGTCGAATATGCCACCGCATTCGAGGGTGTCGAGACGGGCAACAGCAGCGAACAAGAACAGCTGATGGCCACTATGACCGGCACAGCCGTGCCGAAAGGCTGAGGCAAACTCACGGCAAGCGGCATCAAGATGGAAGCGGCGGCGGTATTGCTCATCACATTCGACAGCGACACGCCGATGAGACTGAAGAGAAATGCCACCGCAAGCGTGGGGACGGGAAGGTTGTTGATTTGCTGCATCACGATGGCTGCCAATCCCACCTCCACCAAGGCAAGCCCGAGCGCCAAGCCACCTGCTACCAACATGAGCGTGTCCCAAGGCAATGTGCGCACTTGGTCCGAATTGATAACTTGGGTGAGCGTGAGCAACAATATCGGCACTGCCGATGTGGCCGCCACCGGGATGCCGTGTATGGGTTCGGTGGCCCAGAGCGCGATGGTCGCTATCAAAGTGACGATGACAGCCCTGCGCTTGAATGGCTCGACCTTTTTTTCGCTTTCTGGTATTTTTGAAAGGTCGAGCTCGGTGTCCTTGATGTTGAGTTGTCGGCTCAAATACCTGAAAAACAGGCATATCAAGAGAAGCGCCGTCGGCAATCCCACCAGCATCCAATCAATGAAAGTGATGTGAATGCCTCTTTCCTGCAAGGCTCCCACCGCGATGGCATTGGGCGTGCTGCCGATGATGGTGCCAATGCCGCCAATGGTCGCCGAAGCCGGGATGCCCGTCAGCAAAGCAATAGAGTACTTGGATTGAGCACCCAACACACGGATGAGCGGCATGATGGACGAAATCATCATGGCTGTCGTGGCCGTGTTCGACATCACCATGCTGCCAAAAGCCGTGACGAACATTAGCCCCATCAGCAGACGCTCTGGGTCATTGCCGAACCTCCGAATCACAAGCCTGAACAGGTTGCGGTCCAATTCGGCTTCCTTCATCGCCTCCGCCAGGAAAAAACCGCCCAACAGCAACCATACCACGTTGCTGCTCCAGGTGCCGACATATATCTCTACCGAGCTGCTCTCCGAAAAAAGGTAGTCCGTCCCGAAGCCAAAAAGCAGCATCGTGACGATGAGAATGCCAACCGCAAAAGGTGGGATAGCCTCGGTTATCCAAAGGCCAATGGACAATACCGTGAGCAAAAACACATAATCCACCTCGTCGCCATAGCCCAAGCGCCTAAAAAAATAAGTAATAATCAACGCGATGGCCAAGTTGCCGATAAAGGTGGATGTGTTGAAAATCCAACCCAAGCGCAGCTTGGCGTACCATTTTTGCGCTGCGTATCTGGAATCATTTGATGCCACTGTTTACCTGATTTTGGGCCAAAAGTAGAGTAATTAGAAGGAACCCGTCGCCGGGTCATCCCTCGCGCCTTCGCACCCACCATTTGAACACTTCCATCACTACCAAAATAGTGGCTGCCAAGAGGAGAAGGGTCTTCCAATAGAAGGGGCTGACAGGCTCCACTCGTAGCAGACCCTGCATGAACGGGATGTGCATGCTCAATATGTGAATGCCCTGCGCGACGAGGACGCCAAACACCAGTAAATAGTTGCGGCTCAGCGGCACCCTGAAAACGGAGGTCGTTTCGGAGCGGCTGTTGAAAGCGTGCACGTTCTGCATCAACACAAAAAGCAAAAGTATATCGTTGCGGGCGGATTCCTCATCCATTTTCACGATTTCGATAAGCCAATACCAAGTGCCAAAAGCGATTAGCCCCATCGTGACGCCCGACACCAATGTTTGGCTAATCATTCGGGGATTGAAGATGCGTTCGGTGGTCTTGCGAGGTTTCCGTTTCATCGCTCCCGGCTCGCCACCCTCAAAGGCAAGTGCCACATCTTGGATGCCGTTGGTCACCAGATTGAGCCACAACAATTGCACGGCCAGCAATGGCAGCGGCAATTGGAACATGATGGCCGCGATAAACAAAAAGACCTCTGCCGCTCCGGTTGATATAAGCAGGAAAATCACTTTGCGGACATTGTCGTAGGCAAAGCGCCCCTCTTCCACACCCGCCACGATGGAAGAGAAATTGTCGTCCACGATTATCATAGACCCCACCTCCTTCGCCGCGTCGGTACCCGACCCCATCGCCACCCCGATATTAGCCCTGCGGAGGGCAGGCGTGTCGTTCACGCCGTCGCCCGTCACGGCCACAAACTCGCCGTTTTTGATGAGCACATCCACGATTTCCAATTTTTGAGTGGGCGACACACGAGCGAACACCGTCGTGGAAAGCACCAATTCCTGAAAAGCCGTGTCGTCGGGGCCACCCGCTTCACTGAGTCGCTGCCCCGTCACCACCGTCTGTTCGTCTGCCTTGAAAATACCCAGTTCTTGCGCGATGGCACCTGCTGTGGCGGGGTGGTCGCCCGTAATCATCAAGACTTTGATGCCCGCTTTTTTGCATTTGTTCACTGCGTCCGCTGCTTCGGAGCGCAAGGGGTCAATAAACCCGACCAAGCCATAAAAAGTCAGCCCGCTAAGCTCGTCGGCATCGTGTTTTGATTTTTTTTCAAAATCAGGACACGCCCCGCCTGCAAAGGCCAACACGCGCAAACCATTCTCGGCCATTTCATCTGCCTGTTTTTCAATGCTTTTTCGTTCAAGAGATACCTGCTCGTCGCCCTGTTGTGCATGGGTACAAAAGTCAAGTATAGTCTCTACCGCACCTTTGGCGGCTACCCATGTTTTCCCATTTTTTTCAAAAAACGCGGCTGAAAATTTGCGCTCCGACTCGTAAGGAATCTCGCCCAGCAGCGGCGTGTTTTCCTTCATTTCCATCGGGGCCAACCCTACTTTGTAGCCCAATGCAAGCAATGCGACATCCATCGCGTCGCCGCGGTGGCTCCACTCGTCTTGCTCATACACCAGGCTGGCCTCGTTTGCCAAAATAGCCACTTCGGTCAGGCGCTTTAACTGAATCATCTCGTCATCGTCGAGCGACGCATTTCCTTCCGAAAGCACTTTGCCTTCGCCTTGATAGCCTTCTCCAGAAATGCTAAATGTTTTTCCGTTAGGAAACACAACCTGCTTGGCCGTCTGCTGATTGACGGTGAGCGTCCCTGTTTTATCGCTGGCAATGACGGTGCAGCTGCCCAAACTCTCCACGGCGGTCAGTCGGCGCACAATCACATTGCGATTCGACATTCGTTTGGTTGCGATGGAAAGGGCTACCGTGAGCGCCACAGGCAAGCCTTCGGGAATGGCAGAAACGGCCAGCGCCACCACAAAAAAGAAAATAGCAGCCGCGTCGTAACCTTGAAAACGGAGCAGGATGGCCAAGACGACGCTCAGACCCAACACTATCGCGCTAATGTTCTTAGTGAACTTTTCCATCCGCTGCACCAACGGTGGTTTGGCCGTGTCGGACTCCGCTACGCTCTGGGCAATCATGCCTACTTGTGTCGCCGTGCCAGTCGAAATGACGATGCCTCGCCCTCGACCGGAAGTGATGGTGGAGCCAGCGAACACCGTGTTGTCTCGGTCGTTCACCACTGTACCCTCATCCAAAGGGTTGGTGTGTTTTTCGGCGGCTACCGACTCTCCCGTGAGAAAACTCTCGTCGGATGCGAGGTTGTTCGCTTCGAACAGCCGCAAGTCGGCAGGCACCTTTGCGCCCGATTCGAGCAACACCACATCGCCCGGCACCAAGTCTTCGGAAGGCACCTCTTTGCTTTTCCCTTCGCGCCGCACGAGTGCTTTTATCTTCAACATCTTTTGCAAACTCGAGGCGCTCTTTTGCGCCTTGAATTCCTGATAGGCTCCGAGAGCGGTATTGAGGGCGATGACCACGAATATAAACAAGGCATCCACGCCTTCCCCAATCATTACTGATGCGATGGCGGCTGCCACCAGAATAAAAATCAAGGGATTGGCAACCTGATGCAAGAGAATGTCCCAAATCGTGGGTTGCTTGGGAGCGGGCAACGTGTTCGGGCCATACATCTCCAATCGTTCCGCGACGGCGGTCTCTTTCAGTCCGCTTTTATTGGTCTCCAATTTTTCAAAAACCTCCTGCTCTGAAAGGGCGTGCCAGTTGGTCTCTTTTACTAACTGTATCCGTTCTGATTTGGTCATGTGACAAGACTAATTGTGAAGAAAATAAGAGAAGCGAAGTTAATAAGTCCAAAGTCTGGAAAGGCATCGTTTGTTCAAAAAAACGGGGGTATTTGAAAAAATGCTCCACGTCAATCGGTATGGCGATGCAAAATCCGGTTCGTTTCCCGGAAACCCGTTAGGAGCCTGCCCCCCGTTCTAGCTTTTCCGGTAGAGCCGTGATTTTTATGATTTCACCCATTGTCGGGTTTTCTGCGCAGGTGGCAGGCACACACTTTTGCCCAGCCAAGCATAGTAAACCATTTCTTTCACGTCAAACCAACTTTTTTGAAAGATGAGACCAAATTTCTTCCTGCCAGCCCTTTTCACCCTATTCTCAACCGTTTTGCTAACAGCTCAAAATTGGAATACTGCCAAAAGATATTCCGCCCCCCCTGCCGGCACTCTTACCAACACCTCCATTGCTGCCAGTCCCGACGGTAGCACCTATCTGACAGGCACCATTCGGGGCACCGTAGTTTTCGACGACTTGACGGCTGCCACTCCCGACAACACCACCACTCGTCATTACCTTCTCAAATTGAATCAAGCCAACAAGGCGGAGTGGGTTCAGCTATTCGAACCTAAGGCAAACCATGTCACCACCGATGCACAGGGCAACGTATTTGTGGCGGGCACCATAGAGGCAAGCCCAACCACGGGTGATAGTTTGACATATTTGGCGAAATACAGCGCAAGCGGCCAATTGCTGGCCACCTTCCAAACGTCTGGTGTCGGGAAAAGCTGGGCAAGGGTAGTACGCACCGACGCGGCTGGGAACTGTTATGTGGCTGGCGGACAATTTGGCACTGTCACTTATGGCCCCTACAGTTTGTCGGCCATTGGTGGAGAAGATGGGTATCTGCTGAAACTTTCGCCCAATCTGAGCCAAGTGGAGTGGGCCGTTTCGACAGGCTCCTCTTCCAACCGCGACCAAGTTTTCGACATTCGCCTAGACAATAATGGGAGTGTTTACACCAGCGGTCATCATGCCCAGACTTATAGTGGTTTCCCGTTTGGATGCTATTGTTGGAGCGGCAGTTTTTTTGTTGAAAAAAGAAGCACAACGAGCGGCACTTTGTTTTGGCAGAAAAAATTCACGGGAGGCTCGGGGTCGTCCACCAGACTGACCATAGCCCTTGACCCTTCGGCGCAACGGGTGTTTGCTGTGGCCAGTTTCAAACATACGACCACCTTTGCGCCGGGCATTTCGCTGACCGCCGAAAGTGGCACTGACGACTACCATATATGGGCGACGGCGCTGACCTCCTCTTCTGGCGGGGTGGAGTGGGCGAAGAAAATCGCATGGACGGGCGACAACTACCCCATTTGGTCGGCAGTGGCTGACAACCACCTTTTTATGTTCGGCTCGTTTGTCAGCACTGCTCTTTTTGGCACGTTCATTCTAAGCCCACAAGGCAATGCTGACCCATTCTTTGCAAAAGTGTCGCTTGCCGATGGCTCTGTGGCACACGCCGAGTCATTCGTGGGAGCAAGTGGCGACAATGGCATCAGCATGGATGCAAGCCCCAACAAACTGGTGGTTGGGGGGAACACAAGTAGTGCCACCCTGACGATTGGCAACCATAACTCGACAGGAACCACCAACTCTATCTTCTTTGCACAAATGTTGTTTGTAAGCCCCTTGGGGCTTCAACTCCTCTCCGCGACCCAACCCAGTTGCCCAGTCGCGTTCGATGGTTCGGCCACGGTGGGTGCGGTGGGAGGGGTGCCCCCGTTCAGTTATTCATGGAGCAACGGACAGGCTGGCCCCACTGCCGACGACCTCGCCCCGGGCATATATGGAGTGACAGCGACTGACGCGAGTGGGCAATCCCAAGCCCTTGAAGTAATCTTGTCGGCGGCCAATCAAATTCCCCAAGCGGGTTTCACTTACCATATAGAGGGGACGACAATCCATTTTGCCAACACTTCCAGTGGCGGTGCCACCGCATATCAATGGGACTTCGGCGATGGTATCACCAGCAACAGCTCCTCCACTTCAATTTCGCACACATATACCCTAGCGGGTACCTATACGGTGCGTTTGACAGCCCAAAATATATGCGGGTCGAGTGTGATAGAGCAGATTGTCGGCATCGTCGCCACCCAAAACCACGAATGGCTCAGCACCAGCCGGCTGTTCCCCAATCCAAACAGTGGCGTTTTCACGCTTGAGTTGAATGGAGAAGCAACGGAGGATATTGAAATATCTCTGTATGACCCCGAAGGGAAGATGCTGCACCGAGAAATCGCCAATTTCAAGACAGGTATGCTCACTCGCCAACTCGAATATCCCGAACTACCCTCAGGGTTGTATTTACTGCGCATCAGTGCGGGTCAGCGAGCATCCATGCTGAGAATGGTGATTCAGCAATGACATTTTGAGCATTTATGCCAATTTGTTAAAGGTTTGTCGGCTATACGGCAAACCTTTTTTGTGTTAATCCCCCTGAAAAATTTTGCCTTCCGGCGAAAACACTAACTTTACGCCGGTTTCTTTATCTCATGATTTTAATCGCAACGCCTGTCTGCCTCCCTGTAAGGGTGCTGCGATTCCTCCTCCTTCGATTTTAGTCTTTTTGACGCAATCCTCCACTCGGGTGCAGATTGTCTCATTGGTACAACATTTGCCGTTGAAGCAATCCAAACCGGCTTGTAGGGCTGCGATATGCCTGTTATTTTGTACCGAACGTGTACCAAATCCAAAATTCAGCGACTGTGAACACTTTTACCACATGCCCGCGAATCATCCTCCTGCTTGCGCTTTTACTCCCGGTTTTTGCCGCGAACGCGCAAGACATTCACTTTTCTCAATTTGGCAATTCGCCCCTCAATCTAAGCCCGGGGCTTGCGGGCGTGTTTGGCGGGGATATGCGTTTTGTGGGCAACTACCGCAGCCAATGGCATAGTGTGCCGGTGCCTTACACCACATTTTCCGGCAGCTTCGAAAACAAGGTTTACTGGACAAAAGGGAAATATGACCGCTACCTGACAGGTTCGCTCATCGTGAACTACGACAGGCAAGGCAGTCTCAATTTGACCTCCATGCAAATAGGCATTCCGATTTCGGCCACGCTCCCATTGGCTCGGAACACCTACCTCACCGCAGGCGTAACGCCAGCTTTTGGTCAACGGGCATTCAGCACCAATCGGCTCACCTTCGATGCTCAATGGGTGGACTGCATCTTTGACCCCAATGCGGATATGCGGGAAGACCAGCTTTTTCAGAACAACAGCCTGAAATACTTCGACCTCAGTGCTGGGGTCAACGTGCGTTTTCAAGCAGAGGAAAAGCGCCACCGCCTTGATGTGGGAGGTGGTATGCACCACATCAATCGGCCCAATCACGATTTTTGGTCGTCGAGCCTAACTGACCCCGGCAACGTACGGCTTCACAGCAAGATGTCCATCTACGCATTGGGACTTCTTCAAATGTCCAATACTTTTGACTTGGTAGGGCAAGGGCTTTTCCAACGACAAGGCGGTTATCGAGAAATCGTGTATGGCGGAGGCATCCGAATGCATCTCAATCAGAACCCATATCGAGAACTTGCTTTGCAAATCGGTGTGAATTATCGCCACCGCTATCAGGATGCGCTTATCCCTCACGTCGAGGTGCTTTGGCGCACATGGACAATTGGCTTCACCTACGACGTGAATATCTGGTCGGATGTGGACCTCGTCACACGCGGTCGCGGCGGCCCCGAAGTAGCCCTTATCTATCGCCTTTACAAAGTGAAACCCGTAAAATTCAAAACGTGCCCTATTATTTAGGGTGCTTTATGAACAATAAAACAACCCTTTTAACGACCACTTAATCCTCCCCCTTGGCTTTCAGCCAGATAACCAACAGACCATTGCAACAAAGCGTAATCCCCCTTTCGGAAATTCATAATCACGCCGTCATGAAGGCTAAACACTTTCTTTTTTTCCCCATAGTAATCATGTTTTTGGCCGTTCAGGCTGCCAAAAGCCAAAGCGGTATTACGGACAGAATCAACGCTGACCACGACCGCGCCCAAAACGTCAACTCGCTGGAACGCGATGCCGAAAAAGCGGTCGCCAAAGGCGATGACTACACAGCGATGATTTATTACAGGCGAGTGTTGGAATACGACAGCCTGCGAATGCCCGCATTGGAAAAATATGGCGACGCAGCCATGCGATTCTCGGCGATAGAACAAGCCGAAATCGCTTATGAAAGGATTGTTGGCAATAGAATGGTGACATCCGACGGGATGCAATTGGTGAAATTGGCACAAGCCAAATTCCTGCTCGGCAAATACGCCGAGGCCAAAGAACTATATCGTCGGTTTCTTTACATCGAAACCCCCGTCGGTATCACGCAGCAGGTGTTGGAGAACGCCGAACGCGGTCTTGAAAATTGCGATTGGGCGCTGTTGTTGAGCGCCGAATCGGATTCTCAGCCCCCTCTGGACACGCTGCACGCCATCAATTCAATCTACGCGGACTTTTCGCTTTACCCCAAAGGCGCCAAAGGCGACACGCTCTATTACTCGTCGTACAAGTTCGAGTTTGAAAAAGACAAAAACTATCCGAAGCGCCGCCTCACAAAAACCATGTATGCCACCTTAGAACCCGGCGACACATTGGTATCCAATATGGTGGATTTCAATGAGGAAAATCGGCACACGACCAACGTCACTTTCAATGAAAATGGTGATGTGATGTACTATACGATTTGCGATTTCGTAGGCAAAACAGCCAAAATCCGCTGCGATATTTATATGCGGAAGATGACTGGCGGCTCTTGGGGGCCTCCGGTCAAATTGCCCTCGCACATCAATCACCCAGACTCCACTAACACACACCCGAGTGTGGGCAGGGCCAATGGCGATTCTTTCGAGACCCTCTTTTTCGTCAGCAATCGCCCCGGCGGCAAAGGCAATTTGGATATATGGTACAGCCGTATTGAAGGCGACAAATTCTCAGAGCCAGTCAATCTATCCGCGCTGAACACCAAGGGCAACGACATCACGCCCTTCTTCCATAGTGGAACTGGCATGCTCTATTTCAGCAGCGATGGCTTGCAGACCGTCGGCGGTTTTGATATCTACCGAGCAAAGGGTTATGGAGAAAGCTGGGATGAACCCGTGCACATGGGCATACCCATCAACTCATCCGGTCACGACGCATATTTTGCCGTCACGAAAAATGGCAAAACCGGTTATCTCGCCTCCAACCGCAAAGGCTCGAACGCCTTCACGGTGGATGAGAAAGGCGAGATTCCCGGCGAGCAAGCGTGTTGTTACGATATTTATCGAGCATCCATCGAAAAGCCCGTCATGTTGGCAGTAACCTTCCACAAAGAAACACTCGACTCGTTGAGAGGCACCACCCTGCAGCTCACGGAGTATTCTGCCAAAGGCGCCATTGTGCGCGAGCGCACGGTTGCTTTGGAGGGTGCCTTTCAAAGCTTCGATTTGCAACCGCGCCGTTCTTACATGATTATTGCTACTAAACCTCGTTTTACTTCTGATACGGTTCGCTTTGAGACTCCCCCCACTATCTGGAAAGACACGTTGGTCAAAAAACTTTATTTGAAACCAGCCAAACCACGCCTTATAGTAAGTGTGTTCGACAAAGAAACCCTCGAACCTATTCCGGGAGCTACTGTGCGCCTTAATACTTTAGGTAGGTTTTTGGAAAACGGCAATTTTGTCACTGGCAAAGATGGTGGGGCGTTGGAATCATTGGTGCAGGTCAAGGAAGACACCAATCGCTACGACTATTCCATTGACTTTGAACACCGCTACCAAGCATTTGCCTCTAAACACGGGTACACACAAGACTCCACAGATGTCGTCACCACAGAAAAACTACATGATGCCATCACCATCGAGCGGAAGGTCTATTTGACCAAAGGCATCTCTTTCGTTGCGCATACGTTGCATGCTGTTACTCGCGACACGCTCTATGATGTCACCTATCGGTTGATGGAAATAGAAGGTGGCAGCCGCACCGAGCAATATGTGAATCCGTCCGGCACCAAATACTACGAAACGACCATCAGCTACGACCGCCAATATCTCATCGTCGCCTCCAAAGATGGCTATTTGAGTGATACGGTGCGGTTCACCACAAATCTGCCGCGTATTCCATTCCGTCATATCGAACAGCAGTTGCGCCTCAGGCCGCTCTATCTCGAAGCGTATCTGCCCATCAAGCTCTATTTCGACAACGACGAGCCGGACAAGCGCACCATGAAACCGACCACAGACCGCGAATACCGACCTACTTATGTGGATTTCTATCGCCGCAAGCCAGAGTTTATGGAAAATTTCAGCGCAGGATTGGATGGTGCCGAAAAGCAAGCGGCTTTGGACTCAATTGAACACTTCTTCGAGCGCGAGGTGCGTGCAGGTTGGGAGAAACTGTTCTTTTTCTCTGAAGACCTTTACAAGATGATGGAGCGTGGAGATTATATCGTATTGACCCTCAGAGGTTTCGCTTCTCCGCGTGCCGCCTCGCAGTACAATATGAACCTAACTTCCCGCCGTGTGGCGAGCGTCCGCAATCACTTCTTGAAGCACGACGGCGGCATTTACAAGAAATTTGTTGACAATGGTCAAATCATCATCAATCTCGAACCCAACGGCGAAAACCTGGCCCCCAAAGACATTAGCGACGATGTAAAAGACCCGCGACGCTCCATCTACGACCCACGCGCTTCTCGTGAGCGCCGATTGGAAATAATCGGGGTGGAAGTGAAGCGAGGCTCCAAAGGAATATAGACGAACCCTTATTTTACTCCCCACAGTCTCCCGCCCGGCAAACCATGTATAATCGCCATGAACAAGTTAATGAGAGCCGCTTTGGTGGTGTGCTCCTTGATGTTGCTGGTAGGGAGAGCCAGCGCCCAAACGCCACGAGCTTATGAAAACGCTGCTGACAACGCCATGGGGGCAAAAGACTACTATGCCGCCATGCAGTATTTTGGAAAAGTCCTTGAAATGGAACCAAATCGCCTCGACGTATCATACCGCTATGCGGATGCCGCCCGCCAGTTTGGCGCTTACGGGCAGGCCGAGGCATTGCTTCAACAAACCCTCGAGGCAGATAAAAACGGCAAATTCCCAGACGCTTCTTTCAAATTAGCCAATGTGAAAAAGTATCTGGGGAAATACGACGAGGCTATCCGGCTCTATCGCCGCTACACCGCAACGGCAACGGCTAACTCTCCGCTCCGCAAAGAGGCAGAACGAGACATAGAACAATGTATATGGGCTTTGGAACGACTCACCAATCCCGACCGAAGCATTCTCGTGGAACGGCTCCCCGACGAGGCCCCCAACACAGCACAGTCCGACTTCGCAGCTACCCTGCGCGACAACACGTTGATTTATTCGTCTTTTCGTGAAATTGAATGGGGCGACAAAAATTACCCCAAGCGCCCCATTTCAAAGGTGTTGGAATCAAGCGATGGTTCCGCCGGGGTATTTGCCGATTTCAACGATGCCAAACGACACACCGCCAACACGGCTTTCAGTGCCGATGGCAAAGTGCTTGTTTTCAGCAAGTGCGATTATGTGGGCGCAGGAGGGTTTTCTTGCGACCTCCACTTCACCTATCGCACATCAGCCGGCTGGGCGGCAGCCGTCAAACTACCGGATGTCGTGAATGTGCCGGGATACAATACCACTCAGCCCCACGTCAGGGTGGCTGAAGATGGTTACTACGAGCTTTACTTCGTCAGCGACCGCCCCGGCGGATTGGGAGGGTTGGATATTTGGAAAGCACCGCTGACATTGACCGGAAGTGTGGGCAAACCGGAGAACCTTGCTGCCCTCAACACCCCAAACGACGAGGTGACCCCGTTTTTTTACGAAAAAGATAAAACGCTGTACTTCAGCACGAACGGACGGCAAAGCGTGGGCGGATTTGACATCTACAAATCCGTATTTTCAAACAACACCTGGCAAACGCCTGAACACCTCGATGTGCCGCTCAACAGTAGCTACGACGACCTCTACTACGCTCCCCAAAACGACGACATGGCCTTGTTCACCTCCAATCGCGAGGAATCGGCTGCCGTCGTGGGCGATGCTTGCTGCTACGACATCTACAAAGCCACCTATCTACCCATCGAACTCAAAACACTGGCCTTCGCCAAACCAGAAGAAGCTCCTTTGGACGAGGTGGTGTTCACGCTTACGGAGGCTCCGGCAAAACTGCCGTCAGCCACCAAATTCTCTGGCGATAAAAACGAAGCCGATTTTGCTATTCGTCGTTGCCAGCAGTACATGGTAATCGCGCAAAAAGAGTTTTACAAACCAGACACAGTGTATGTGGAGACCAACTCCCTGCCTGCCGACCGAAAATTTGTTGAAAAACTCTATCTGGTTCCAGAAATCGGGTTGGCTGTCAAAACTTTTCACGAATGGACAAAGGAACCGCTTTTTGATGTGCTGGTACGGATTTATGAAATACCCGGCGTTGTGTCCGAACAAAAGAGAACTGGCTCTGACAGCAACGAATCCAAAATGGAAGTAGGCGGGCTTAGGATGTTTACTGTCATTGCGGAGAAAGAAGGGTTTTTGCCAGATACTGCTGTGGTGACGGCAGAAGAATTAAGGGCCGTCAAAGCAGGTACCACCATGTACAAAAACTTGTTTCTAAGCCCAGCCAACATGAGCGCCTACCTGCCTATAACTCTTTATTTCGACAACGACCAGCCTGACCCGCGCACCCGTTATACCACTACTTCGCAGACTTACGAACAAACAGTGGAGCGATACCTGACACGTCGGGCGGCATTCGTCGAACAGTACACAAACACCCTGAAAGGCGTTGAAAAAGAGCAAGCAGTGGAACAGTTGGGCAAGTTTTTCGATGAGGAGGTGCAAACAGGCTACGTCAAACTTGAAGTCTTTGCCAGCAACCTCGGACTGTTCTTGAAAGGAGGCTCGAGCATCGAAATCATGGTAAAATCATTTGCCAGCCCGTTGGCTTCCTCCGATTACAACATGGCCCTCACGCAGCGCCGCATAGCGAGCGTTCGTAATTATTTTAGGAAATATGACGACGGCATCTTTGAGCAATACGTTCGCAGCGGACAACTGAAAGTCTCGACGTTGCCACTAGGAGAAAGCGCCGCTCCTCCCCATGTAAGCGACGATGCCCGCGACAAACGACGCTCCGTGTATAGCATCGAAGCTTCACGCGAGCGCAGGGCAGAGATTATCGAAGTCAGAATGTTTAAAAACTAAATGCCCAATTGGGTTCCTAAAAAGACCATTTCACCAATAACCTTTTAGCCTTTTGAAATCTCTTTTTTGGTTCATCCCAAACGCACCATGAACATACTTTGCAATATGAAAATCCTTTTCCGCATGAAATACGGCCTTTTTTCGGCAATATGGGTGCTTCTGGCATTGAATACCCTTTCTGGCCAGATAGTGCTGTCGTTCACGACTTCTCAGCCAACCTGTCATGGGTTTACCAACGGGACGGCTACCGTGACCGCCACAGGGGGTGTTGAGCCATACACATACCTATGGAACAACAACCAAGCGGGTCAAACCACTTTTGGCCTGGGAGCGGGAACGGTCTCCGTCACGGTGACAGACCAGAATGGCCAAACCGCAACTGGCAACGTGGCGGTGCAGCAGCCCGACCCATTGGAAGTTACTTTTACGACAGATGGATTGAGTTGCTCCAGCAACAATGGGACAATCACCGCCAACCCTACTGGCGGTACACAGCCTTACGCTTATCAATGGAGCAATGCCGCAATCACCCAAACCATATCCGTTTCATCGGCGGGTACCTATTTTGTCACTGTGACGGACGCAAATGGCTGCGCAAAAATTGGTGCATACAATGTGGCACCTGCCGCCGAGTTTTTGCCAGCATACACATATTTCCCGCCATTGTGCGCAGGTCAGCCAACAGGTTCCATAGATGTGGTGGTGTATGGTACTAATCCGGGTTTCACATGGATTTGGGAAACGGGGGCTGAAAACCAGTCATTGCTCAATGTGCCGGGAGGGGGATATGGTATCACGATTACAGATGCGATAGGCTGCACCTACACCGAAACAGTGACGCTCAACGAGCAGGCAAAGCTGATTGTTGAAGTCATTGCCACTGACATTGCTTGTTCCTATTTCCCAAATGGCGGCGCGCTGAATTCATTTGTCGTGGGCGGCACCCCTCCTTATACCTTTGTTTGGAGCAATGGCAGCAACGACCCAAACCAATTGAACCTGCCAGCAGGCAGTTATTCATTGACTGTGTATGACCAATATGGCTGCGTGGCGACAAGTTTCGACACCATCAACATACCTGAGGTGTTGGATGGGGAAGTCATTTCCCTTTCGCCCGCTTGTGGCGACAGCAATGGCTGTATCACGGTGCAAGGCGTGGGCGGCACACCGCCATATACATACATCTGGCCAGCGTTAGGCATCACTGGCCCTACTGCTTGCGGATTGGGGCCGGGCACATATTACGTCTGCATTTTTGATGCAAACGGTTGCCAGCACGACTTGGAGGTCACCATGTATGCTATTGACTCTTTGGGGGTTAATCTCAATTTGACCAATGCTTTATGCCCCGGTATTGACAATGGTACCGTTACAGCCATTGTTGACCCGCCCACAGGCGTATATAATTACCAATGGCAACCTCAGCCCCAACCCAATAGCCCACAAATTGACAGCATCGCGGCCGGCACTATTGTATTTGTCACCGTAACGGATGTCAACACAGGATGCACAGGCACAGCTACCGATACCGTTGGCGCCAACACGGAAGTTGACCTTTCCGTAAATCTAATGGGCATTACCTGCCCTGACGACTTGACAGGCAGCGCCTCCGCTGTCGCATCTGGAGGCACAAGCCCATATCAATATGTCTGGACATATCCAGACAGCACCACAGTCAGCGGCCCCAATATCGCCAACCTTGGCATTGGCACCTACACCATAACCGTGACGGATGAACTGGGTTGCACGGCCAAAGACTCGGTCCATATCACCGCCCTATCCAACCCGGTGGCGGACTATGCGCTCATGCTTTTGGAATGTGAAGCCGATGGTATTACAATCCAATTTTTGGACAAATCCCAAGACTCCATCGTGTCGTGGAATTGGAACATATCATGGGGCATGGGCGACACCACCTCTACCGAACAAAATCCGCCGCCGCTGCAATTCATCATGGATGAAACCGGCACTGTTCAGCTGACAGTAACTTCTGCCTTTGGCTGTACGGCGGTCATTGACTCTGTATTTGAAATAGAAGGAGCGCCCACAGCAACCGTAAGCGTTCCGTCTGTTGACTGCGAAAACAATCCAGTCCTAATCACGGTGACCGATGGCTCTCCGAACAACACCTATACTTGGATGCCGGCTACGGGCCTAATCTTCGACCCCGACGAAAAGAACGTGATTGCAGACCCAAGCGAGACGACCGTCTATCAACTTGTCATTGCGAATGGCCTGTGCACAGACACCTTGGAGCGGACAGTCGTTCGGGTGCTACCCATCAACCTAAGTGTGCAGGACACTTCCATTGTAACTTGCGACACCTCCGCGACCTTGGTAGCTTTGACTGCCACAAGTGATGTGGTCACTTTTGTTTGGCTGGATGAACTTGGCAACGAGGTAGGTTCAAACGCTAACATAACGCTCATTGCAAAAGGCTTGAACACATATACAGTCGTTGCTTCCGACCCGTACGGATGCACCGAAACCGCACAGGCATCGGTGCGTGGCAACGGGGTGGACGTGAGCGCATCCTTCACCCCCGTCTCTATTGCTTGCGATGGGGTGTCGAAGGTGTTTTCAGTTACTAACCTCGACCCTTCTGACAACCTGACTTACCAGTGGACAGCCAACGACCCCAATGTGGTCATCACCCCGGCCAATACCCCCTCTGTGACAGTGACCGGGCCAGCAGGCAGCTACACACTCAGTGTGTTGGTGAAAAATCAATACGACTGTGAATTAACACTCACTACCGAAGTGACAAGTTTGCCCACGATTTCTTTGGAAGGAGCCGTTGCCATTGACCTTTGCAATGGCACGGAAGTGAAGTTCAGTCAGACAGTCAATGTGCCCGGCACATGGAATTTTGGTGACAACAACACAAGCGAAGAATTCAACCCAACCCACATCTACGCCGAATCGGGTGTATATGTCGTAACATTCTCGTCCACAGAAAACTGTGTGCTGCCTTATGACACTACCATATTTGTGCTTCCCGAAATAGCGGTGGTAGCTGCTATCGGCAACAACTATGTCAGTTGCACCAACCAAGCACGGATACAATTCACCGACTTGACCACCCATTTCTACCCCATCGCCAGCTGGAACTGGTCATTTTCAACTGGTGCTAGCTCCAACGTGCAAAACCCAATAATCACCTTCTCCGATGAAGGCACTATCATCGCCAACCTGACCGTGACCGATGTGAATGGCTGTACAGGCACTGCGTCCATGCCCATTGAAATCGCGGTGGTGAGAGACTCGCTCAGCAGCGAGGAGCCATTCTGTCCGGGAGAAGCTGTTGCACTCAACCCTGATTTCAACCCGAATTACACCTACACTTGGGTTTCAACACCAAATGACCCCAACTTCGATGCAAACAGCCCTAACCCTAATGTGATGCCGCCTGTACCAACCGTGTATGTCGCCACCATTGGCAATGGGCCATGCGTCGTGGTTGATTCCATCACTGTAACTCCCGAAGAAGCAGCTATCGTCAGCTTGCCCGACGACCAAATCGTATGTTCCGATGACCTGATAACCATCAAGGTCGAGAATACCAACGGTGTCACTTTTGTATGGTCGCAGCATCCAGATTTCAATCCGCCTTATCCGAACAACACCGATTCGTTGACCATTACCCCCGAAAAAAATGGCATTTACTACGTCCAAGCCATCAACGAGGCAGGTTGCAAAGCAATTGATTCAATCAAGGTCAACAATGCCGCTGCGGACATTTTGGCTGACCCAATAAATCGGTCTATTTGCGAGGGAGATAGCACCCAACTCATGATAATCAACTTGGACCCCGAAGACATATTGACTTACGAATGGATGCCAACGCTTCCCTCTATTCCCAACCCCACTGTGGCACCCAATGTTAGCACGGCCTACACAGTAAAAGTAACCAACCAGTTCGGCTGTTCGGATACTCAACAACTCAACGTCAACGTGATTAGCATCTCGGTCACAGCGGAAAACATCGGGAAAGACACCATCTGCCCCGGCCAATCCACCGAATTGTTGGCAACAGTCGTGAGCAATAGCAACAACATCACTTATGACTGGACACCTTCCAACTCCTTAACTGGGGAAAAGACGGCCAACCCTACTGCTTCCCCTTCCGAAACAACCGTTTATACCGTGACGGCCATTGCCGAAGGGCTTTGTCCTGACACCGCCAATGTGATAGTCTATTTCATGCCGGGCGAATGTGCCCCGCCGTACATCTTCGTCCCCAAAGCATTCACCCCCAACAATGATGGCAACAATGACTTTTTCATTGTTCGAGGGTTGGACATCACGGAAGTATACTTTGTGGTTTGGGACCGTTGGGGAGAAAAGGTGTATGAAACCCGTGATATAAACGCTCGGGGATGGGACGGCACTTTCAATGGCAAACAACTCACGCCAGACTCTTATGCGTGGTATTTGCAAGCAAGATGTGGGAACGGCGAGTTTTATACCAGCAAGGGAGACGTGACGCTTCTAAAGTGAATTTCGGTTCCTTTATGCGAATTAGGAGTAGAAGTTTCTTGGTATTTGAGATTCCAGTCTCCTACTCAGGTCTTATTCAGGCAGGTGATCTGAAATAACCGCCTGAATAGCACAAATAGCAAGCCCCGGCACATCCGATAGGAATATGCCGGGGCTTAATTTATTCAACCCCAAAACGACTGGCCTGCTTACTGAAGCACCACTTCGCGTTCAGCCATCATTTTGCGGATATTGATCAAGGCGTAGCGCATGCGTCCCAAAGCGGTATTGATACTCACGCGAGTAAGCGAGGCTATTTCTTTGAAACTCATGTCCGCGTAATGGCGCAGGATGACCACCTCGCGCTGTTCCGCAGGCAACGCATCTACCAATTGCCGGATGCGGTTGTGCGTCTCGCTGCGCATAATCTGCGTGTCGGGGCCATCGTCACTCAAGCGAAGTACCTCAAATATGTCGAAATCTTCGGAAGGATTGATGTGCGCACGGCGCTTGTGGCGACGGTGATAGTCCACGCACATATTGTAGGCAATGCGCATGGCCCACTGCACGAATTTGCCTTCGTGGTTGTATTTGCCCCTGCGGAGCGTGTCAATGATTTTGATGAAAACCTCTTGAAAGATATCTTCGGCGAGCGCCTGGTCTTTCACAAAAAGGTAAATGGAAGTGTATATTTTTGCTTTGTAGCGGTTGAGCAGAACTTCGAAGGAATGTTCGTCGCCATCTACATAGCGGGCGATCAACTCGTGATCATTGAGCATCGGCATAACTTGCATGAGCAAACGGATTTTGCTGTTTTACCAGTTAAATTAGCAGAATTTAAGCGGTGTACAAGTTTTAGCCTATAAGCAGATGCGTTTTGTTGAATGAGACGAATGAAAATTCGGTGAGTGAATTGTGCCGTCAAAAGTAGAGCGTTATTGTATTCTGACAAAAATTTTTTTTCTTTTTTAACAGAATTTTACGGGCTCGTGTGGGGTTTTGTCGCATGTTTTGCAAAAAATCGGGGATTCGCGGTAATTTTGCCCCAGATAAAACAAAACATTGCGCGACAGATTTCCAATCCACGCCCCTAAATTTTGCATTTGCTGAGTCGCTCATGCCGCGCATACAAACCGCAACCATCAACCCTGCGACGCCAGCCCAATCTACATGGAAATTGCCATAATACTCGTCCTTATCACACTGCACGGCTTTCTCGTGTTGGGCGAAATCGCGCTCCTTACTGCCAAACGCTCCCGACTGGAGAGCGAAAAAGCAAAAGGCAATGCCAACGCCGCCATCGCAGTCCATCTCTTGGACAACATAGACAATTACCTTTCCGCGATGCAAATCGGCATCACACTCATCAGCATCGTGGAGGGTGCTTATGCGGGTGTGACCATCGGCAGGTATCTTGAGCCTGTGGTGCTGCTCGTCCCCGGGCTGGCTCCGTACGCGCACCAGATTTCAGTAGCAGTCATAATTTCTCTTATTACCTATTTGTCGCTCGTCGTTGGAGAGCTCGCGCCCAAATACATCGCTATCCAACATGCAGAGGCCATCGCCATTGCCTTTGCCCCGGTGATGAACTTCATCACGCGCGTCACAGGTCCGATATCCGCTTTTTTGAGTTGGTCCACCAAGCTGTTCATGCGGATGCTATTCATAAAGCCTAACGAACAGCAAGGAGTGTCGGAAGAGGAAATCAAACTGTTGGTCAAGTTAGCCAACCAGCAGGGCGTGTTGGAGACAAAAGAGAGTGAATTTATCCAAAACATACTGCGATTCGCTGACCGCGATGCCTACACCATCATGACACACCGCAATGATGTGGAGTGGCTCGACATTAATGCGTCATTGGAAGAAAATGATAAAATCGTGTACGAAAGTGGGTACACCAAATTTCTCGTATGCGACGATTCCATTGAAAACATATTGGGTGTGGTCAAGCTCCGCGATTATGTGGACAGTCGCAACAAGCCGGGCTTCGACCTGCGCGATATTCTAACGCAGCCCCTCTTCGTGCCAGAGACGATGAACTCGCTCAAAATACTGGAGCGGTTTCGCAAGGCACGCAACTATTTTGCCGTGGTGGTGGATGAGTATGGTTCAACTGAGGGCATCATTACATTGCACGACCTCACGGAGAATATCTTTGGCGCATTGCCTGACCTTGACGATACGGAAGAACAAGCCATCGTGAGCAGAGAAGATGGCAGTTGGCTTGTGGACGGGACCATCCCCATTGACGAACTGCGCGAAACCATCGCGGTCAAAGAATTTGATGACCCCGATGCAGACTATTCAACGCTCGCAGGCTTTATCCTTTTTAAGTTGGGCGACATACCCAAGGTGGGGGAGCACCTCGAAACAGATGGGTTTCGCTTCGAAGTAGTGGATATGGACAAAAGCAAAATTGACAAAGTACTGATTACGAAACCCGAATCGGTCGCGCCCATGCGAACGGCCGTGAATGGCTGATCCTTCCTCTCAGGCTCGTTTGGCTCGCTCCCACAACACCGATTGTCGCCCGCGCAACAGCCTCCACAGCCCGGCGTACATGGAGTAGTTCATGATGCAGAAATAGTAAGGTATGAAAAAAGCCTTCGCTTTCAAGTGTCGAGTCTCAAGCACATACCCTGCAAACGCAGCGATGTAAAAGACAATCTGGGCTGCTAACAAGACCTGATACAGGGGAAAGCCGCGCATAGCTAAGGATGTATTTACCAAAAACAGAATCGGCAACAGCAACGGTGCCAGTGTCCAGCGCAATACGCGGTGAGAGATATATTGAAAAGTCAGCACACCATATCGAAAGACATTGAGCAAGGGAGCGAGGCGCACCACCGCTTGCAACCCACCCGCCGCGATGCGAACCTTGCGTTTCATTTCTTCCGCCACAGATGCCGAGGATGTCTCCACAGCGTAGGCTTCGGGTTCATATTGCACCCGCCATCCTTTCTGAGCGATGCGCATGGTGAGGTAAAAATCCTCCACAATGGTATCCAGCGGCACATGCTCGTACGCCTCGGTGCGGAAAGCAAACAGCTCTCCTGCCGCTCCCACTACCGACCAAAGCTCGGCATCCCATTTTTTTAAAAGACTTTCGTATCGCCAATAAATCCCTTCCCCAGCACTGCCAGCATCGGCTTTTTCTCCCATGGCAATTCGCTTTTCCCCCGCGACCGCTCCCACCGTGGGGTCCGCAAAATGTCGCACCATCAGCCGAACTGCCCCCGGATTCACCGAAGTGTTGGCATCGGTGCTGACCACCACAGGCGTTGACACATATTGCATGGCTCGCTGAAAAGCAGCGATTTTGCCTCGGCGTTCAGGCTCGTGAAGCAGCATCCACCGAGTGCTGGCAGGATAAGGGTAATGCCGCACCAGCGCCGCGGTGCGGTCGTTGGAGCCATCCGTCGCAAAGCAGAACTGGATGCGTTCGGACGGGTAGTCAATCGCCAATGAATTGGCGATTTTTTGCTCAATCCAGTCCTCCTCGTTGTAGGCGCATACGATGAATGTGACCTCTGGCAGGGGCGCATCTGCCAAAGGTCTGGCCCTGAACAGCATCCGCTTGAGCGCCACCATGGCCCACAACACGATGCCATAACCCAAATAAGCGTAGAACACGACGAGGAGTCCAATCCAGAAAATGAGTTCGAGCGTATAGATGTTCATTCAAAATGCTGTTCGGAACGCGGTTGCCAAATGATGTGCCAAGGGCTGCACAGGCTGTCCTCCGAATCACCATTCGACACGGCTGAAATGGTGGTTGCAAATCAGGCAAACCGTATTTCGGCAAAAAATAGGGGCAAATTTCACTTGTTTTTTAAAGTAATCTTGATTTAACATTTGAGTTATGCGCTTGAAGCATCATGCGCAAGCGATTGATTTTTATCTGTTTAATCGAGAGGCAAGAAAAAACAACTATAAATCAGACAGTTGCATAAAATTTAACGCCGAGCAAACCACCTGTTTTTTTGTGTGGCGGCACTATCTTTGTAAAAAAAGAAGCGCCTCGCAAAATCATTTACTCGCTTGCCAACATCTGAATCTGTTGCATAGTGCTTTGTGCAACCCTTAATCCACTCTTTAATCGTGTCCCCCCGCCTGCAGCCAAGGCCCGTCACTGCCGCCCAGCGCGACGGCCATTTATTGACCGATTAAAAAATCCAACCCGTGAATCGAAAGATACTCCTTGTGGAAGACCACGACAGCCTTCGCCGCGTCATTGGAGCATTCCTTGCCAAACGTTTTGAGGTGACAGCCGCAAAAAGCGGGCTGGAAGCCATGAGCCACTTGAGCCGAGGGTTTGTGCCCGATGTGATTGTGACCGATGCCATGATGCCCGATTTGACGGGCTTTCAACTCCTTTTCAACTTGCGCAATAGCGGGATATATGCCAATATCCCGGTCATCGTCATCAGTGGTTCTTGCAACGATGAGGAAGAGTTGAGATTCAAAGAGCTCGGCGCGCACGATTATTTCCGGAAGCCTTTTAGCCCCACGCAACTGCAAAACAGACTCATCCAGCTGACCAATTAAGTCTTCAAACCCACGTCCTGTCTGCGGTTCAATTGACAAACACTTCAATCTTCTGATGCGTATGAGCACGCACCTCCATTCAGCACCATCTTTTACATCTCGTGAAATGTTGTTTGTTGGCTTCGACGAAAGTTTCGATGCCAGCATTCTCGAATTTCCGCATCACGACCGCGCATATAGTTTTGAAATCATCAACAACCCATTGCAAGCTTTTCGATGGCTTTCGCAGCGCGTGGAGAGCCTCGAAACATACCAACTTCCCTATGCCGTTTTTTGTCGTTTAGATTGGTTGCGCAAAGATGAATTTCGATTGGCAACTCAGCTAAGAGCACATCCAGATTTGCGTTTTGTGCCACTTGTGGTACTCTCCGCCGAAAAGGACATATATGACATAGCCGAGTTGTTGAAAAACGGGGTGGACGATTGTTACATGGCTCCCATCCGATGGAGCCGCATGGAGGCCCGCCTCGATTTCCTCAATCAATTCAAGGCCAAACTTTTGGAGGGCACCTCCCCTGAGCAGTTTGACTTCCACATTTCTCTTTCCAAACGGATTTTCGATGTTATAGGAGCCTTCTTGGCAATCCTGCTTTCCGCTTTCATCTGGATACCTATCGCAATTGCCATTGCGCTGGAGTCTAGAGGCCCCATTATTTATAGGTCGAAACGGGTCGGTGCAGGGTACCGAGTGTTTGATTTTTTGAAATTCAGGTCCATGTATGTGGGCGCTGACGAACGTCTCGTTGAGCTGCGGCATCTCAATCAGTACAACGGCTCCGGCGCTGTGTTTGTCAAAATTGCAAATGACCCGCGTGTCACGAGAGTCGGGCGATTTATTCGCAGATACAGTCTGGACGAATTGCCGCAGCTCATCAACGTGCTGCGGGGCGAGATGTCGCTCGTGGGCAACCGGCCATTGCCCATCTATGAGGCAGAGCAACTTACCTGCGACGAATGGAGCGCCCGCTTTCTTGCGCCAGCAGGCATCACGGGGCTTTGGCAAGTGACTAAACGGGGCCGCGCAAACATGAGCGCCGAAGAACGCATCGCTTTAGACATTGCCTATGCCCAAAACCACAATTTGGCAACCGACCTAAAAATCATATTGCGGACATTAGGGGCGGTGATGCAAGAAGAGGATGTGTGAATGGGCGTCAATTCACCTGCGAACAGCACTCCCAGACACGCCTTTTGTCCGAAAAAAGAGTAGAATGGCACGCCGCCTTGCGGCGTGCCTTATTTTTACCCCGTAAAATCATTTTCAAACCATGCAACTGCTCCTCCGGTTATTATTCGTCTTTGTTCCCGCACTCCTTTTTTCCCAAAAGCAAATTACACTCGAAGATATATGGGTCAACGGCACCTTCCAAGCGAAGGGTGTGCCCGGGTTCAATTTTCAGAAAGATGGTGTGCACTACACTCGTTTGAGTGGTGCCATCATTGAGCAATACGACCTGCGCACGGGCGAAAAATCTGGGGTGATTTTCGACGCGGCGACGGTGCCCACCGCCGCTCCCGGCTGGAAGGGTGTATTTGACGGCTATTCGTTCAGCGACGATGAGTCTAAAATTCTCCTTAAAGTCAATTCCGAACCCATCTATCGGTGGAGCACCAAGGCCGATTTTTTTGTGTTTGACTCAAAGACCAAAAAAATCACGGCACTGCACGAAGGCTCCAAACAACGATACGCCACCTTTTCTCCCGATGGCTCAAAAGTGGCTTTTGTGCTCGAAAACGACCTGTATTTCAAAGACTTGACATCGGGCCAAACCACTCAAGTCACGCATGACGGCAAAACAAACCATATCATCAATGGTGCCTCGGATTGGGTCTATGAGGAAGAGTTCGAGCTGGTTCGGGCCTTTGAGTGGAGCACCGACGGCTCAAAAATCGCCTTTCTACGCTTCGACGAAAGCGCGGTGCCAGAAATGACGATGGAAATGTATCGTGGAGGGGCCTATCCCGAACTCGTGACTTTCAAATATCCGAAAGTAGGCGAGCAAAATGCCGTCGTCACCGCGTGGATATATGATTTGAACACACGCAAGACCCTTCAAGTGAATACTGGCGCTGCCCCCGACGACTACCTGCCCCGCATCGTCTGGACACCTCAAAACAAACTTTGCCTGACATGGATGAACCGTCATCAGAACCACCTAAAGCTACTCTTGGCCGACTCCGGAACAGGCAGTTGCGCCGTTTTGCTGGAAGAAAAAAACAAGTACTACATTGATTTGCACAACGCCACCTTCCTCGCCGATGGTTCTGGCTTTGTGTGGCCCAGCGAGAAAAGCGGCTTCAATCACCTTTACAAACACGACATGGCTGGCAAGGAGGTCGCCGCGCTCACAAAAGGCAACTGGGACGTGACCAATTTTTATGGTGTGGATGAAAGAAATGGATTGCTCTACTTTCAAGCGGCAGCCGAGACACCCATGCGACGCGAGCTCTATTCCGTGAAACTCAATGGCAAAAGCCTGAAAAAAATCAGCAAGGAAAAAGGCTTCCAATCCGCACAGTTCAGTAGCACGTTCGACTATTACGTCAACACCTTTTCGACGTTGAACTCGCCGCCCCGATATGTCGTGCGCGACCGAAAAGGCAAGGAGGTAAGGGCATTGGAGCAGAATGCTGCCGTCACTCACAAACAGTCGGAATACGGCACGGTGCCCGCTGAGTTTTTCAACTTCAAAACCTCCGAGCAAGTGTCGCTCAACGGTTGGATGATAAAACCCAATGCCCCCCGATTCCAAAACCAAAAGCTCCCCGTGCTCATGTTCGTTTACGGCGGCCCCGGCAGCCAACAAGTGACCGACGCATGGAAAGGTGCCAATTATTGGTGGTTTCAGATGCTGGCCCAACAAGGCTATGTGGTGGCTTGCGTGGACAATCGGGGCACTGGCGGACGCGGGGAGGAGTTCAAAAAAATGACCTACCAGCAACTTGGCAAACTGGAGACGCAAGACCAAATCGAAGCCGCCAAGTATCTCGGCACCTTGCCTTTCGTGGACCCTGCGCGGGTTGGGATTTTTGGCTGGAGCTATGGCGGCTATATGTCGAGCCTATGCCTGTTGAAAGGCAGAGACGTGTTCAAATCGGCCATCGCCGTCGCGCCCGTGACAAACTGGAAATGGTACGACACCATCTACACTGAGCGATATATGCGCACCAACAAAGAAAACCCGGATGGCTACGAGCAGAACTCCCCCATCAATTTTGCCGACCTCCTCAAAGGAAACTACCTACTCGTGCATGGTCTCGCCGACGACAATGTGCATTTTCAACACACCGCCGAGATGGCCAACGCCTTGATTGCCAAAAACAAGCAGTTCGACACGATGATTTATCCCAACCGCAACCACGGCATTGGTGGCGGCAACGCCAAAATCCATCTCTACACATTGATGACCAATTTTCTGAACGAAAAACTGAAAGGAGAGGCGAAGGGAACAGCAAGGCCGTGAGATTGATTCGGTTATACTTCGCGCCGTTATGTTTTGGGCATGGCTGCAATCGCAATCTGTTCAAAATCAAAAACATCAATCATGTTCATCTAACAAATCCTAGCGAATCAAGGTATAACTTGATTATGGCGGCTATGTTGATTTAAACGACAATCGAATCAATCGGAACAATCGAAATAATCAGGAAAATCCCCCAAATACTCAAACCCCTGTTTCCCAAAATCCAACGCGCAACAAAACGTCGCCAAACCATTCGTCACGGCGAGGAAGGGCGCTTGCCATTGAAGGTTGTATCGGGCCGCCTGCTCGAAGGTAGATTGCGCAAGCGCCACTTTGGGAGACTTGCATTCCACTAAAAGCCAAGGCTTTATGTCGGCATCAAACACGATGATGTCGGAGCGTTTTTGCATGCCGTTGAGGGCGAAGCCTGCCTCGACCCTGATGCGGTTGGCAGGGTAATTTTTGACCTCCAACAAATAAAGAAGCACCAATTGACGCAGCAACTCCTCCGGGATGAGCGCCACCTCCTTCCGCCGAATGGGGTCGAACACAAACGTCTTCTCGCCCGATTTGGAGAGGCGGAGTTTAGGCTGGAATTGCAAAAAATCAAGTTGGAGCAACACAGGGCGAAGGTAGTTTTTCGACATGATTTGCAAGATTTCTTTGCAAATCATGTATTCTTACGCCGTCAAGTTTTGGACATAGTATAAAGCGCAACCTGCTCAAAATCAAGGAGAGCGAGCATGGTGAACTGATAAATCCTAGCGAATCAAAGTGTGAGTTCCGTCGAGTAAAAATTGTCACTTTTGTCGCGTCATGCAAGCGTCCGAATCCCAACCCTTTTGGCACATCATCGCCAACCCAACCTCCGGCAACGGCAAGGTAGAACGACTTTGGCCGGAAATAGAGCGGCTATTGCAGGCGCTTGGTTTTTCCTATTCCGTCCATTTTACCCAAAGGCGCGGCCACGCGATACAACTCGTCGAGGAAGCCATCATCAGGGGGCGCCGCCACATTCTTGGCATCGGGGGCGACGGCACCAACCACGAAATCGTCAACGGTATTCTGAAGCAGTCGTTCGTGGAACCTACCGAAATCGCCTACGCCCTTCTGCCTGCTGGCACTGGCAACGATTGGGCGCGACAATATCAGGTTCCCACAGACCCTCGCCATCGTTTGGAGCGGCTATTGGCCCCGAGCACCCTTCTTCAAGATGTGGGTTTGGCGAAATATACCTTTGAGGGGGCGACCCACGAGCGCTATTTCGTCAATGTGGCAGGCATGGCCTACGACGGATTTATCGGTAAAAAACTGTCGGGAAATCACATCACGAACCGAATGCAATATCTGCTGCTGGTAGCGAAGTATTTGTTTGAATATGAATTGACCAAGGCACGGATTTCGTTCGATGCCCATGCCGTCGAGGACTTTTTCTACACCATCAACATTGGTTTGTGTCGCTATTCCGGCGGCGGTATGCAACTCGTTCCGCAGGCAGTGCCCGACGATGGGTTGTTTGCCCTTACTTTCGCGCGTCGTCTGCCCAAGTGGGAAGTGTTGTTGCAAACAAGGAGATTTTACAACGGCACCATATTGAATCATCCGAAAGTGGAAGGGCTACAGGCAAAATCCATTCGAGTGGAACACAACGGCCATACACCCACCTTGCTTGAGGCCGATGGGGAGTTTTTGGGCGAGACCCCCGTAGAATTTTTCCTGATAGAAAAGGCGTTGCGCGTCGTGACCTGAACGGGTTGGCTTCAATACTGCACCGTCACGTCTTTGATAACGCCGCCCGGCATGATGCGATTCACCACATCCATACCCGATTTGACCTTTCCAAAAATCGTGTATCGCCCGTCCAAATGCGGTCTGGCGGTGTGAGTGATGAAAAATTGGGTGCCCTCCGTGTCCCGACCTGCCGAAGCCATGCCCAGATACCCCTCGCTGTCATACCAAACCAACCCGATTTCGGTCCGAATGGTGTAGTCCAACCCGCCATAGCCATCACCTCGAGGGCAGCCTCCTTGAATGACGTGGTTTGACACGACTCGATGGAAATTTTTCCCGTCAAAAAAACCGTCGGAGGCCAATTGCAGGAAATTGGCTACCGAGCCGGGTGCCCAAAGCGGGTACAGTTCCAGCGTGATTTTGCCCTCCTCCGTCTCAAGAGTCACCTCCGTTTTTAGGCTTACTTGCTTCAATGCCTCCCATCCGATGGGGCGATTGTAGGCGATTTTGGGCAAGGCGGAAGCAGGTCTTTCTTCAAAAAAAGCTAGCGCCGAGTCGAGTTTAAGATATGCCTCATAGTCACGGGGCATTCGGAGTTTGGCGAGCGCCTCCCTCAAATCATCAAGCCGCGCGGAATCGCGATAGCTGAGAAAATTCATCGCCGGCACGCGAAACCCATCGGCACCTTCGGCAATCATGCCGGGGTCGCCTGCCGCCACGATTTCCCTCAAATAGCGATACAACGCGCGACGCACCCCGCCACTGTTTTCGCCAAAAAGGGTATAAAAATTTGGTTTTTTCAGAATGGACACCAACGCCGCGGCGGCAGCGGTTTTTACGGCAGGGTGGGGGTCGTTGAAGCCCCGGTCGTGAATGAAAACGTAATTCCAGCCATATTCCGAGAGTGCGCGAAGGCAGGCAGCTCGCTCATAAGGGCTGGTTGCTTGTCGGAAAAACTGCTGCAAACGGTCATTCACATATTCCTTGCTCTGCGGCTTTCCCGAAAGATGCTTGAGCGAAGCATGGTGCAGCAGGATTTGGGTCATCAGCGGCAAATCAGGCTCGTCCTGCGTGATGCGCCAGTAGTAGTCGCCATCCTGTGCTTGGCCATATTGCACAAAAAATTCGGCAGCGGCGCGGCTGACGTGTGGGTTGGTATCGCTGAGAAACGGTGCTACGAGGGTGCGAGCCGTATCGTAATCGAACTTGCCCAACGCTTGGATGATTCCGCATTTTACCCGCCAATCATTCTCAGTCTCTATGGCATTGGCCAGCCGATTAAAAGCAGGCCAAGTGGGGCTTTTTTCCAGAGCCTTGACGATGGCTACGCGAATGTCGGGATGGGCGTGCGCTCGCACATACGACACGGAAATGAGTTCCACTTGTGCGCTATCGAAAGTGATATTCTTGGTGCGGGCCAGATAGTGTGCCGCCATCAAGCGAGCTGGGGCCGGGATTTTGTCGTTTTGAAGATAATTGACCATCAATTGGGTGGCGACGGGCAAAACCGAGTCGCGCAGGCCAAACCGATATATGGCGCGGCACTGCCCCTCCAGCAAGAGCGTGTCGGTGGGCATATAGGTGGTGACGGTGGCAATGTGGCGCAGGCTGGTGGTGGAGCCGCATTTGCCTACGGCCTCCAACACGACCGCGTTGAATCGCTGGCGCACCGATGCCGTGTCGTCCCTCACGAAGGCATCCACCAAAGGTTTTTCACATCGAGGCAGGCCAATTTGCCCCAAGGCAAATGCTGCCGCGATACGCACATCTTCCACGGTGTCGCGCAGGCGATTGGCCAGCGCATCTATCGCGCTCGAGTCACCGGAAGACGCGAATGAGAGCGCCGCCAGATAGCGCAGCGTCGCTTCCTCATGTTGGAGGTAAAGCAGCAGGCTGTCCGTCCTGCGCTCGTCGCGGAGGTTGTAAAGTCGCTGCACCGCGGGATTGTTGAGGTCAAGATTGACTTGAGCAGCCTTGGATGACCCGGTCGGCGGTGGGGTACATTGCAAAAAATACCCGGCGACAAATATGGGAAGCAAAAAACGCATCATGGGAGTGCGGTTCGATGTTGGCATGGGGCAAAAGTAGCAAAGCCGCCCATCGCAACAAGCCTACTGAGGCACCGATTTCAGTTGTTCTTGAATTTCTCTTAACCGTTTTTGTTTGATGGAATCCACCAAGCGAGGCAACTCGGTGCGCCGGCGCTGCTCACAAAGACTGTCCAATTCGACTCGCGCAAGATTGATTTGTGCCGAAGAAATGGAATCAATGGCATTTCGCGTGGCCGCGTCGAGAGGCGTGTTGGGATTGTTGCAGGCAGCAAGCGACAATAGGCATACCCCCATCCACAAGGGCAATTTTGATGAACAAGTGAAGAGCAGCAGCCGAAACATGGCGCAAAAATATGGCGACCATTGGCATATTCCACGAATTTGATGCAATAGGGTGGCAAGACACCTTTCACACCTTTATGTGATTGTGACAAAAAATTGTCAGCGTGTATCTTTACAGCAGCAAAAAGCAAAAACATGGAGCACCCAGTCAAAGTCCTGCTATATGAAGACAACCGCGACCTCCGCGAAGGCATCGCTTACCTGTTGCAAGCCACGCCGGGGCTTCAATTGGCAGGAGCCTTTCCCCATGTGAACAATCTCAAAAGCGAGCTGCACGCTTATATGCCCGATGTGGTGCTGCTCGACATCAATATGCCCGGCATGTCAGGTCTCGAAGCTTTGCCCATCATCAAGTCCCTCTATCCCAAAACACAAGTCATCATGCAGACAGTGTTTGACGACGATGAGCGCATCTTTCAGGCCATTCGCAGCGGCGCGAGCGGCTATTTGCTCAAAAACACACCTCCGGCTGAAATCGTGCAAGCCGTGTTCGACGTGCATCGCGGAGGCTCGCCCATGACCACCAGCGTGGCACGCAAGGTGCTGCAATACTTCCAACAACCTCCCAAAACCCACCCCGCCGACCACCTCCTCTCCACCCGCGAACAGGACATCCTGAAAGGCCTCATGAAAGGCTACAGCTACAAGCTCATCGCCGACGA
Organism: Saprospiraceae bacterium; assembly: GCA_026129545.1. NCBI lineage: Bacteria > Pseudomonadati > Bacteroidota > Saprospiria > Saprospirales > Saprospiraceae > Saprospiraceae bacterium. Next base: position 3,088,382 of record JAHCHX010000001.1, on the reverse strand, counting down.
GCTCCACATCAGCATTGACACCGTGCGCACCCACATCCGCCACGTTTATGACAAGTTGCAAGTCAACTCCAAGACAGAAGCGATACTGAAGGCGATGAAAGAAGGATGGGTGTGATGCAGCGTGCGTTTTTGAGGAACAAGTTGAAGCGGGTATTTTTGTCAGGAAATTTCACCCATTCGCTTGAACGAACACAGGCCTGACTGTCGAAATATCTCTCCAACAACCCCTAAATACACTCCTTCAACTCGCTGCCGAAGAAAAATCCGAGTCGCGAAATATTCGAAGTCTGCCGCGGCGGCTGAAAAACGACACCTGGCAGACACACGTCTGCTATCATCATTCTCCTGTTAACATTTTGAAAACCGAAACCCTCCACCCGCGCTTTGAGCGCCCTTTCCTAATTTTGCCCGCCATTTTTTCACGAAAAACACCAAACTGATTTTCACTACTATGCCTCGTTTATTCAAGAACACGATTACGGCGGCCCTGCTGCTCGTTGCCAGCTTCGCTTTTGCCCAAAACGACCCAGTGCTGTTCACGGTGAAAGACAACCCCGTGACCGTTTCCGAATTCAAATACATCTATTCCAAAACCAATCAGGACAAAGCCGACTTTTCCGAGCAATCGCTGCGCGACTACCTCGACCTCTATGTCAAATTCAAGCTGAAAGTACAGAAAGCCCGCGACATGGAACTCGACACCGCGCCCTCGCTTCGCAGCGAACTGGATGGCTACCGGCGCACCCTCGCCAACTCCTATCTGATTGACAAGGAAGTAACAGACAAACTCGTCCGCGAAACCTACGACCACACCCTGCAAGACGTGGACATCAGCCACATCTTCGTGGCTTGCGACCGCAATGCCCCCGCCGCCGACACGCTCGTCGCCTACAATCGCGCCATGAACTGGATGAAGACGGTGAAAGGAGGCGTGGCATTTGAAAAGCTCGCTGCCGACAGCTCCGAAGACAAATCGGCCAAAGACAACCACGGCAACCTCGGCTTCGTGACCGCCATGCTGCCCGATGGCTACTACTTGATGGAAAAAGCCATTTACAGCGCCAAGCCCGGCGAACTGCGCGTGGTGCGTTCCTACTCAGGCTACCATCTCGTGAAAATCAACGCCTTCCGTCCCGCTCGTGGAGAGGTGGAAGTGGCCCAAATCCTGCTAAGAAAAGGAGAGGGCGAGGAGCAAAATGCCGCCCAACGGATGCGCGCCGACAGCGCCTACCAAGCCTTGAAAAATGGCGCAAAATGGGACGAGCTGTGCGCTGCCATCTCAGAAGATAAGATGTCGGCCCCAAAAGGTGGCTATCTCGGCTTCTTTGGCATCAATCGCTACCAACGCTCGTTTGAGGAAGCCGCCTTTGCGCTCGAAAAAGATGGCGACTTCTCCCCACCCGTGGAAACCAGCATCGGCTGGCACATCATCCAACGCAAGAGCCGCCGCCCCATCGCCGCTTTCGACGTGGCCAAACGCGCACTCACAGAGCGCGTCAAGCGCGACAGCCGAAGCGAGGTGGCCAAGCAAAGCATGATTGAACGCATCAAAAAGGAGAACAACTTCAAGGAATTTCCGAAGGCACTGGACGAATGGAGCGACAAACAAACGGATTCGATTTTCCTGACTTTCAAATGGAAGCCAGACTCCGTGAAATCGCAGACACCCCTCATGCGCTTCAACGACAAAAACTACACGGTGGCGGATTTCGAGGACTATTGCGCACGAGCCGGACGCGACCGTATGCGCGGAGCGGGCTACCCACTGGAAGAAACCGTGCAGCGGCTTTACAAAAGCTGGTCGGACGAAACCGCTATGGCCTACGAGGAAAGCCAACTCGACAAGAAATATCCCGAGTTCAAATCGTTGATGCGCGAGTATGAAGAAGGCATCCTGCTTTTCGAGGCGCTCAAACAAAACGTGTGGGACAGAGCCAACACAGACACCGTCGGGCTGCAAAAATACTTCGATGTCAACCTAAGCCAGAAATACAAATGGGACGAACGCGCCCGCGCCAACATCTACACCCTCAAAACCGACGACCCCAAAGTGCTGGCCAATGTGCGCGAGTTCGCCGCCAAAAATCCTGCCGCCAAAGTGCTCGACAAATTCAACAAAAAAGACAACGAGATAATCACCGTCATGGAGCGCATCTACGAGAAAGGCAAAAACAAGGAGCTTGGCAATCTTTGGAAAGCCGGCGACCTGACCGATGCTAAGACGGATGCCAACACAAAGACCGCCTCCTTCATCAAAATCGAGGAAATCATGCCACCCACTCCCAAAACGCTGTCCGAAGCACGGGGCTATGCAGTAGCCGACTATCAGGACTATCTTGAAAAACAGTGGATTGAAGAGCTCCGCCGCGAATATCCCGTGAAGGTGAACGAAGAAGCGCTGAAAACGCTGATTAAGAAATAACCCTACACCCCTTCTATACCTCGCGCCGCCAAGTTTTGGGCATAGCTGCAATCGCAATCTGCTCAAATCAGGGGCATCAATCATGTTCATCTGACAAATCCTGGCGAATCAAGGCATACCACCCTCAACGTCCTCCTTCCCTCCTATTGGGAAGGGGGACGTTCGCATTTATACCCTGATTTTGAAAAAACTTGCGCAGAAGGTGGAAGGCATCTCGTTTGGATGTTTGCAAAGCAATGTTTTGCCCAAATGCTAATTGCCAAATTTGGGAAATGGCACAACAGACACGGGAGTTGAGCGCGATGACTGAAAAAAAATTTCCTGAAAATCTGTTTGGGAAAAATACTTTTGTGTGGCAAGAGGCACAATCTCTTGCTTTTTTGCCAAACTCAAACTGTTCATTTTTTTCAATCATCATGTCACCATGCTTAAAAATGCACTCTCCCTCGCCTACCTGCTGCTCTTCCTCGCTAGCAGCCTCAATGCCCAACAACGCACCTGCGGCACCGACGAAGTGCTTGCCCGCCAACTTCTGGAAGACCCATCCATGCGCCAACGCTTGGACGACATCGAGCAGCACACCAAGAAATTTATCGAAGCTGGCGGTGCCAAAGACCGCGCCGTGGTGACCATCCCGGTAGTGGTACACGTCGTGTACTACAATGCAACCCAGAACATCAGCGATGCCCAAATCCTATCGCAGATGGATGTGCTCAATGCCGACTTCCGCCGACTCAACGCGGATGCCGCCAATACCCCCTCCGTGTTTCAGGGAGTAGCCGCGGACTGTGAAATCAATTTTTGCCTCGCCACGCAAGACCCCAACGGCAATGCCACCACAGGCATACAGCGCCGCCAGACCTCCGTCAATGGGTTCAGCACCAACAACAATGTCAAATTCTTCAGCAGCGGAGGACTTGATGCCTGGGACCGCAACAAGTACCTCAACATTTGGGTCTGCAACCTTAGCGGCGGATTGTTGGGCTACGCCCAATTCCCCGGCGGCCCGGCCAACACCGACGGCGTGGTATGCGACTATGCTTACTTTGGCACGGTAGGTGTCGCCACCCCACCCTTCGACAAAGGCCGCACCGCCACCCACGAGGTAGGGCACTGGCTCAATTGCTACCATATCTGGGGCGACGACGGCACCGCGTGTACCGGTAGCGACCAAGTGGGCGACACCCCCAATCAAGGAGGCCCCAACTATGCTTGCCCCACATTCCCCAGAGTCAGCTGCAGCAATGGCCCCAATGGCGATATGTTTATGAACTACATGGACTACACCGACGATGCATGCATGAACGTCTTCACCACTGGTCAGAAAAATCGGATGCAGGCTCTTTTCAGCGCGGGAGGCGCTCGCGCCGCATTGGTCAATTCCCCCGGTTGCCAGCCGCCCGGTGGTGGCTCTTGCGGAACACCCGCTAGCTTAAGCGCCACCAACATCGGACAAACAAGCGCCACGCTTGGCTGGGGCGCGGTGAGCGGCGCCACCTCCTACAACCTCCAATGGAAATTGGCGGCCAACTCCACATGGAACACGGTCAGCGGAATCTCCAACACCTCCTACAACCTGACTGGCCTCTCAGCCGGCACCAGCTACAATTTCCGAGTGCAGGCAGTGTGTGGCGGCAATTCGAGCGACTACTCCGCCGCGGCGACATTCACCACCGCCTCAGGCAGTTGCCCCGACCAATACGAGCCTAACAACACTCAAAGCGCCGCCAAAGTGATCCCGGTCAACCAAAACATCAATGCGTTGATTGCCACCTCCACCGACAACGATTGGTACCGATTCTCCAATACCAATGCCACTCGAAACATCAAAATCGAGCTGACCAACCTGCCCGCCGACTACGATGTGAGGCTCTATCGCAACAACAGTTACCTGGCCATCTCTCAAAATGCCGGCACCGCCAACGAACTGATTGTGTACAACACCAACACCGTGTCCACCAGCTACTATGCCTATGTGTATGGCTACAACGGCGCGTTCAGCAGCAGCCAATGCTACACGCTGCGCGTAAGCCTCAGCGGCTCAAACTGGCGCACCGACGGTAACACCGACGGTGAGGTGGAAGACATAGAGATACCCGTGTCGTTTGAAAATGCTGAATTTGGGATGTACCCCAATCCTGCCACGCAAGAACTGACACTAGAAATGTCATTGCAGCATGATGCCGACGTTCAAGTCACCCTCTTCGATGTGGCGGGAAAAGCGGCGCTCCAACAGCACAGCACGCTCACCAAAGACAACAACCGCATGACACTTGATGTGAGCCGTTTGCCCAATGGCATTTACTTCGTGAATGTGCGTAACGGCGAGCAAACGCACACGCGCAAACTGACGGTGCAGCATTAAACATGTTTGCGACGAACGAATGAGAGAGCGGTCGAGGCCGTCTTGCAATTTTTAATTTCGACAGGACTGACAAGATTTACAGGTTTTTTCCCCCGAAAAGGGCGCGAATCCTGTCAATCTTGTCCATCCTGTCAACAAATAGCACTTCTGGCCCCCCCTCACTTCAGCTCTCGGATATCGGAATAATAAATCAGCATCCACTCCCCGTCGCTTTGCTTGGCAAAACGCCGTTCGATGCCAAAATTGGCCGCCTTGGGCTTGATAACCTCCACCAACAACATCTCACCCAACAGATGGCGGTCGAAAACATAATCGTTGAGGTCAAAATCCAGCGTCTGGATTCGCCAGTCCGCTTGCTCCCAAATGATGGATTTTCGGCGCGTGCCGCCATTCTCGGTCTGCTCGTCCGTGTCGCCCTGCAAAGGCCAGCTGATATGCGCCAGCTGATACGCGCTGTCGCGGTGGAATCTGTCGTAAAAATCAAGAAAATCCTGCGGAACCTTAACGGTCGTTTGGGTCACCTGCTCAGCCTCTTTGTGTGTGTTTTTGCAGGCTAAAAACAAAAAAAACAAAAGAAATACCGGGAGAAAAAAACGCATGGTGCAAAAAGTTGGATTCACGAAAAGTCGGGCAAAAATAACCACGCCACAAACGCTTTTCCCTGAAGTATATTTGCACTCGCCTTCGTTAGTCCCAATCTACCGGGGCATTTTTCACACCATACCCATGAAAGGCGCTTACACGATTTTGCTCCTGCTGCTGTCCAACGTTTTCATGACATTTGCTTGGTACGGCCACCTTTTGTTCCACAAATTGAAATTTTTCCAAAAAACCGGCTTGTTCGGATTGATACTCGCCAGTTGGCTCATCGCATTCTTCGAGTATTGTCTGATGGTGCCAGCCAATCGCGCTGGGTTCAGAGAAAATGGCGGGCCATTCACCCTCGTTCAGCTCAAAGTGGCCCAAGAAGTCATTACTTTGGTCGTGTTCACGGTGTTCGCCCTGTTGTTTTTCAAAAACGAGCAGCTGAAGTGGAATCACTTCGTCGGTTTTGTGTTCCTTGTGTTGGCAGTGTATTTTATCAGAAAATGAAAATTACATTTGCACTAATAAACCGCAACCTAATACTGGCAAAACAAAACGCTCGCTGCCTATGAATTGGTTGGTCAACGAACTCGCCAAACAGTATCTGCGCCTGCGGATGCGGCGCATCGAACGATACATGAAACGGCCGGAAGAGCCGCAGGAACGATGGCTACAACGCCTGCTCGACACTGCTCGCAATACCGAAATCGGGCGGCGATATGATTTTGCCAGCATCCGCAACGCCGAACAGTACGCCCAACGGGTCCCCACGCACGACTATGAGCAACTCAAAGAAGCCATCGCCCGCATGATGCACGGCGAGCGCAACGTGCTCTGGCCGGGCGAAGTAAATTGGTACAGCAAGAGCAGTGGCACCACCAGCGAAAAAAGCAAATACATTCCCGTCCCCATGAGCAACCTCTACGGTTGTCATTTCGCAAGCAGTTGGGACTCGCTCGCCCTACTGCACAGCAACAAACCCGACTTGGAGATTTTCAGGAGAAAAAACTTGATGATGGCTGGCAGCTTCCAATCCTTGGAAGAATACCCCAAAACCCGATTTGGCGACGTGAGCTCGCTGCTTACCTATCACATGCCCACGCTCGGAAGACTCTGCTACACCCCCGATTTCGACACAATGCTTCTGCCCAATTTTGAGGAAAAGATTCAGCGCATCGCCGACATCACCAGCCGCCGTGACGATATTGCGATGTTTGGCGGCGTGCCCACTTGGCTCATCGTCCTGTTCCGCCTTATTTTGGAAAAAACCGGCAAGTCGAACATGCTCGAAGTGTGGCCCCACCTACAGGCATATATGCACGGAGGCGTGGGTTTTGAGCCGTATCGAGAGACTTTCAAGGCGCTGATACCCAGCCCGGATTTTGTGTATCAGGAAATCTACAACGCCTCGGAAGGCTACTTTGGCGCACAATGCGACCTAAGCAAAAATGATATGTTGCTCTTCGCCGACAACGCCGTGTTTTATGAGTTTGTGCCAGTGGAGGAGTGGGAAAACCAACATCCCAAGACCGTGCTTTTGGCCGATGTGGAAGTCGGGAAAAACTACGCCATCGTTATTTCTTCCAACAATGGTCTGTGGCGCTATTTGCCCGGCGACACCCTCATGTTCACTCGAAAATATCCGCACTGTTTCCAAATCACAGGCCGCACCAAACAGTTCATCAACGCCTTCGGCGAGGAAGTGATGGTGGGCGACACCGATAAGGCGCTCGCCGAGACCTGTCGCCAGATGAATGCCGTGGTGTCGGAATATACCGCCGCGCCCGTCTATTTCTCAGGCGAGCAAGGCAAAGGCGGCCATGAATGGGTGGTGGAATTCGAGAAAGAACCGACCGATTTAGAGATTTTCAACGAGATGCTCGACCAGACGCTCCAGCGCATCAATTCGGACTACGAGGCCAAACGCTTCAAGGGCATGGCGCTCCAACGGTTGCATCTGCGCATCGTGCCGCGCGGCACCTTTATGCGCTGGATGCGGGCACGCGGCAAATTTGGCGGCCAAAACAAGGTGCCGCGCTTGGCCAATCACCGTGGCTTCGTGGAAGAAATCATGCGGTTTGCGGGGGAGTAGCTAAAACTGAAAATAAATAAACGCATTCGCTCCAAACGTCCCGAAAAACGCAATCAGCCACAATAGTCCGGCAAACGCCGCCATGCGCCAAACCGGGTTGCGCACTTGCCGTTCATTCCACCGAAAACGAATATTCGTCGCCTCCACAGCCAGCAACACGCTTATCAGCAACGCGCCTTTGATGACTTGGAACTTGTTGACAACAGCCTCAAAGCCAAAGCCCTCCAAGCTGACGATGCCCGCGATGATTTTGTTCGCCGTGGCAAAACTATCCCCCCCGGCCAGCCCAATGCCCCCGCTGCGGAAAAATATCCAAGCCAACAATGTAAGGCAATAAACAGTGGCTACTGACACCGCGTCGTCGGCCAATTTTGGCAACCGAGCCAGCCGCACCAATCGTCGCCAGATCGGGCTAACCACTCTTTGCAAAATCAGATACAGCCCGTGCAAAAACCCCCAGAACACGAAGGCCCAATTCGCCCCGTGCCACAGGCCGCCAAGCAACATCGTGAGCATATTGTTTCGGTAGGTAGCGAGCTTGCCGTGTCGGTTGCCGCCCAACGGGATGTAGAGATAGTCGCGCAGCCATGAGGAAAGAGAGATGTGCCAACGCGTCCAGAACTCGCTGAAACTCTTGGAGAAATACGGGGTTCTGAAATTTTCGGGAAAATGAAAACCCATCATCCGCGCCAGCCCAATAGCGATGTCCGAGTAGCCCGAAAAGTCGCAATAAATCTGGAACGAGTAAAACACGACCCCGAGCAGCAAGTGCATGGAGCCGAAGGCCTGAGGCTCGGCGAACACTTGGTCCACAAACGGCGCAAGGCTATCGGCGATGGCGACTTTTTTGAAAAAACCCCAGAGCACCCGCCCGAGGCCGGAGTTGAAATTTGCCCAACTGAATCTTTTGTCCTCCCGCATTTGAGGCAAAAAATCCGCTGCCCGCACGATGGGGCCAGCCACCAATTGAGGAAAAAAACCGATAAACGTGGCGAAGCGCAACAACGACGGCTCCCACCGTATTTGCCGCCGGTACACGTCAATCGTATATGACATGGATTGGAAAGTGTAGAACGAAATGCCGACCGGGAGGATGATGTTCAGTGTTGTCCATGAGGGCGTTAGGCCAAAAGAGGAGACGAGTGCGGCGAAGTTGTCGGCAAAAAAATTGAAGTACTTGAAAAAGCCGAGAAAACCCAGATTCATCACCATGCTTGACACGAGAATGGCTTTTCGGCTCAAATTTAGGCGGTCCGCGGCCCCCGTTGTTTTTCCAAAAATTCGCAACACCGGACTGCCTCGTTCCCATTGGGCGCGGGTTTCTTCCGGCGCGTCTTTGTAAGTCAGCCACACACCGAACCACCAGTCCAGCACCGTCGAAAACAGGATGAGCGATAGGAAACGCCAGTCCCACCAGCCATAGAATATGTAACTGGCAATCAGGCAAGTCCACATCCGCAGCCTCCCTTTTGTGGCAAAATACAAGGGGAAAAAAAGCGCGATGAAGATTAAAAAAGTGAGGCTGTTGAAGACCACTTTTGAGAGATGAGTTATGAGCTATAAGAGATTACCGAGCACAACTTTGATGACTTATCTCTCATCTCCTATAACTTTTTCGATTTCTTTTTTCCAAACCAAATACCCCATCCCGTTCAAATGAATCCCATCGTCAGTGAATCGCGCCGACAAATCCCCGCTCACGTCGGTCAGTTGGCTGTACAGGTCAACATAAGGCAGGGCATAGTCTTTGGCAATTTGCGCGATGCGAACGTTCAGCGCCTGAATCTCGACATTCCCGGCAGGCAGGCTTCTTACTGTACCGTTCACGGGCAAAACACTTTGCAAAATCAGTTCCGAATCGGGTGAATCACGTCGGATTTTTTGCACAATCTCTCGATACCGCGCCTCGATAGCCTCCGGCTCGTTGCCCAAAAACAAGTCGTTCACGCCAATCAATAAAAAAATTTTCAACGGTTTGTGCCGCAGCACCTCACCCAACCGCCCCCAAACGCCATTCACATAATCGCCCGATATCCCTCGGTTCAGCACTCGGATGGAATCGCCCAACAATTCCTGCCACTCGCACAACGACGTTTGGCTATCGCCAAGCATCACGACTGCGCCGGGGCGTTCGGGCAACTTTTCAAAAAGCGTTTTCCGGTGCGTGTAAAGCCCTGCCTCGCCGCTTCGAAGGCGATAAAGGGCGTAATTCCAGCCACCGAGGCGGTGCACCATGTAGGCGATGCCTGACGCGAGCAGCACATTGAGAATGAGGGAAAAAATCAGGAGGCGTTTCATATTCTCTTTCTTTCAAAAATTCCTGTCCACCACACGCTCAGCGGTTCAAAAGCGCGGCCAGCCAACAGCGCGAGGGCAAGGAACGGCAGCAAACTTAGCCAATTTGCCGAAACGCCCATCAAATGAAGCAGTCGCAAATAAATTTCTAACACTAAAATATGCACGAGATAGAGCGAATAGGAAATACTGCCCACCCACAGGAAAAACCGCTTGAGCAGCGGCAGGAATTTGTCCCCGATTTGAAAGAAAAAAACGCTGAACGCCGCGTAGCCGACGAGCGCCGGGATGTCGTTGAAAACGCGGCCTGCGTCACCCATTTTCAGAATCATCAAAATCATGATTCCGCTAAAAATCAGAGCGATAGGCAAATAAATCCACCAAGCATGGTTCCAAAAATGCCGGGTACCTTGTACCGTTCGCCGTGTACCATCTCCCAGCACCATCCCCAACGCAAACTCCCACAAAAACTGCAAAAAGAAACTATTCCAAACCCGCGAATCGCCTTTCCCCAAAAAGTAAACAATCAGCCACCAAGCAACGGAAACAGCGAGTGCGATTCCGAAAAACAGCGAATGGTTGTCCATCTTTCTTTTCAACCAAAGCAGAAAAGGAAAAACCAAGTAGAACTGAATTATCGCGCTGATAAACCAAAAATGCCCGCCGAAACTCTCGATGTATCGCTCCGAAAACATCTGGTAAAGACCCGCGCCTGCCAGCCACGCATCAAATCGGTCAGGAAACAATCCCAACAAAATCGCCCCCAACAAACTAATCGTGAGAGCCAAAACGTAGGGTAGCCAAACTTTGACGAGGCGGCGTTTGTAAAAAAGCCCCACCTCGACCCTTCCCGAAGGAGAGGGGTTTGAAGACAGCACCAATCCGAACCCCGACAACAGAAAAAACAAGTGAACGCCTGTGCCACCGAACACAATCGCTTTTTGCAAAAGTGCCGACAACTCAAGCCGTTGTAGCGCGTGGTAGCACACAATGGTGAAAATCGCGTAGCCTTTGGCGAAGTCAATGTATTCGATGCGGTTCATGCCGTAACGCCGACTTTTAGTCGGCTTGCTGTTCGTTTTCGGGCCGACTGAAAGTCGGCTTTACAAGTTCATCCACCGACACCTGTTTTCGGTGTTCGGTGTGTTTGAAATGTTTGTTCGGGTCGCGCATTTTCAAAAGGCTCGTCATTTGCCGCCACACAAACTTCGGCACGTTCCAAACAGCGTCCCAGACTGGCTTCGGCGCATGGTCGAGTTTCAGGACCCATAAGATGTTCAAAGCGAAAATGCCGAGCGCGACCACCAGAGCCAATGACCAAGACGGCGCGATGCCCCCCCCAAAAATCGCCAACAATCCCGCCAGCCCGACTTGGATGAACATCGGCAAAGCCAGCGTGACCCAGCCAAAGTAAAACTGGTTGAAATTCAACCTTGTAAGCCCGCGAAACAGCAGTCCCGCCGAGTTCGGCAGATTTTGAAAATAGGAAAAAAGCCAGCGGCTGCGCTGGGTTTCCACCGCCTCACCCGTCTCCACTTTTTCATCAAAAACGATGGCGCTGCGGGCGTACGCGATTTTTTCGCCGCGCCACAGCAGGAAGTTTTGAAGGATTTTGTCCTCTTGCAACATCTTTTTTCCCGCGAGTTGGCCGCGCTCGATTTCGGGACTTGCCAAATAGGCTCTGTACAGCTCTGCCTCCGTCGCCATGCCCGACCCACTGATGACCGCCGAGCCGCCGAGCCGATACGGCACTTCGCGCTCGATGTAGTTTTTGTAATGCTCGCCCATGCTGTCGAGCGCCGCATAGGTTGTGTCTAAATTTTTCGCTGTTCGCTGCCCCTGAATGCAGCGAAAACCCGCGTTCGCGTAGCAGTTTATTTCCTCCAGAAAATTCGGGTGGGCCAGGTTGTCGGCATCAAAAACAGCGATGAAATCGTGCGGGCGTTTGAAATGTTCGACCGCGTGAATGATACTTTTCACTTTCAAGCGCAACGGCGAATCTGGGCGCAGCAAGACAAATCGCTCATCCGAAATGCCAAAATCGAAGTCTGGGCATTCGTCGGCGACGAGATAAATCGTGTGGTTCGGGTAAGTTTGCCGCAGCAGCGACTCGACAAGGGGCTTGGCGATGGCGGCGTTGCGGTAGGCGGTGATGATGCAGGCGAAGTGGAGAGGGTTTGAGAGGTTTGAGGAGTTTGAAGGGTTTGAGTTGTTAGGATTAAGCCGCTCTTTCCCAAATACTTGCGCGAGCAACACGGTGACGAAGGGGTACACGAGTTGCAAGATGAGAAGAAGCGCAAGTAGGGAAAAAATGATTTGCATATATCGGTTTTTGACAGGATTGATGTGATTTACAGGTTTTTGAAAACAAAAAATTGAATCTTGTAAATCATGTGAATCCTGTCTCCTCTTTGGAAAATTTCGCGCCAAAATTCCACCAAACGCCGCGCAAAAACGCCTTTAAATTTTCCGTCTCGCCGCGCAGCAGGTAGAGCAAAATATTTTTCGGAATCGTCACCAAAAAAAGGAAAACGAAAAAAAACGCCAGCCGCCAGCCGCCGAAGTTGCGCCGCATGAACCACACGCGGTTGCGATTCAGATAGTACGTTTTCAACGCGCCGAGTTTCTCCACCGTCAGGCTTTCTTTGTGATACACGCGGGCACGCGGTTCCACCCAGACGCTGAATCCTGCCCGCAGGATTCGCTCGCACCAATCCAGTTCTTCGTAGTACAGGAAAAAAACCTCGTCCATCGGGCCGACTTGTTCCAACACCCGCCGCGAAATCATCATCGCTGCGCCGTGCGCGTAGGCAGTTGGTTGAGGTTCAGTGAATTGACCTTTGTCAACATCCTTGTTGCCGATGGTTCGGTTGCGTCCTGTGAAGGGATTCACACGGGTCATGCCAGCGTATTGAATAATGTCGTTGTTGGTTGTTGCCCGCCCGGATGAATATCCGTTCGGACGCGGTTGTTCGTTGTTCGTTCTGAAATAGCAAATTACTGGGCTGACAATCCCCAAATCCGGCACTCGTTCGAACAAGGCGAGCAGCCGTTCGATACAACCCGCCGTCAGTTCCGCGTCGTTGTTGACGAAAAAAAGAAAGTCGCCTTTGGCTTGTTTCAGCGCCAGATTGTTGCCCCCGGCAAACCCCAGATTTTGCTCGCTGCGGATGAATTGGACTTCGGGGTATTTCTCTGAAAACACCTGCGCGGGATTTTCCTGGCTGCCGTTGTCCACCACGAAAATTTCCACATTCCGATAATCCTGCCGCCGAATGCTGTCGAGCAATTCGCAGGTCGCGTCCGCTTGGTTGAAGTTGACGGTGATGATGGAAACGAGAGGGCGCGAGGTCATAATTGAACGTGAAAATGGTCGTCGTGACGGGCGGCTTTGCAGCCATGCTGGCGGAATTTGTCGTAGCGTTCCAGCCCGAGGCGTTTTTCCAAATGCGGCTGAATCAAGACTTTCCCGACCGACGGGTGTTCTGCCAAAAGCCGCGCCAACTCGCGGGTTTTCTCTTTATCAAAAGTATAATTCTCCTTGTTAAAAAATGGCTCCGCGAGGGTTTTTAGCAGAGAAATGTACCACCTCCCCCTGCCTTCGCAGTCGGCGGCATAGTCGTACTCGCCGGGCAAGGGTTCGGCGCAAACGCCGTATCCGAATGGCGAAGGCGCGCCTGGCATCGGTTTCCCACTTTTCGCGTCGTTCCAAAAAAAGGCAAGGTCAACCTTTTTCCCGTCTTTATGGCTGAAATGCGGTTCCTGTGGATACCCATCAATGAAAGGAAAATTAGCATCCATATACCAAACAACCGAGCCGGGATAACGGGTTTGCGTTTGTTCGGCCACTTCTTCCAAAGCGCGACGCAATTCTGGCCGGACGTAGTGCCGATTGAAAGCGGCGAAGAGAAAACTTTCGGGTTGCAGATGCGGGTTGGAAAAAACGGGAAGCGGAACGCGGCCTATTTTATAGGGGAAGGTCTTCCTTCGGCAATTCAAAATCGAACAACTCCTTTGGATGGACATCCAACGCTTGGGCAATCTTGAAAACTTGACTAAGCCCGGCATTGATGATGCCTCGCTCCATTCGACTTATCTGACTGAGTTCGGAGTCGGCCTTCCAAGCCAACGCCTCTTGCGAGAGACCTTGAGATTCTCTCAACGCTCTCATTCTCTTGCCGAAAGCTTTAAGCCCAGCCGGATAAGTAGTGTATTTCACACCACGAGGTTCAAGAGGTTACAAACAAACAATTTAGGCAAATTTGCCTAAATTGCAAAAAGCCTTTACGTTTGCCGCAACAAAACATTGTTTCACCCCGACGGCAAAGGCCCCCCACTAGCGCGCGAGGCAGGAAAAACCTAAGGCTGTCAAAACATCTTCATTTTATGAAACGCTTACCAACGTCTGGCTTCCGCCCAGCTATTATCACGTTTTTTTCCTTACTCTTGCTTCTTGGCTGTGAAAAAGATGGCTTTGCGCCATTTGATACTCCTGATGAGATAGGCGACTATTCTCCAAGCGTGAATTATCCCATTAGCATTTGGGAGGCGATGACTTATTATGGTCATTTAAATTCATTCCCCCCGCATCCCCTTAATGGCAATGACACCACCTCGTTTAGATTGGTGAGTATGGAGCCTGCTTGGGAACAGGCTTTTATTGGTCATTCACAATCTGGCAAGGAAATAGTGATAGTGCCAGTACCCGACGAATGGTTGACCAATCACAACCAAGGTCGGTCTGGCGCAAGGTTGCTTTTCAGCAAGATAAATAATGACAGTATTTCAGCCCGCCTGCTTGTTTATCTGGCTGATACCGCTTATCATCAAGCAAACAACGGAGTACTTGACTTCAATACATTTACTGGCCTCTACATATTCTTTGATATAGGCCAACATTTCGTCAACGGCCTTCGGATGCATAATGGAGCTCCGGTTGGAGAAGTAAAATCTGTCTTCAAAGCGGGAGGGACGAGTGCGCTTGACCGCAATGAAGGGTGTGACTGCATCGTTCATTTTGATATCATACTCGCTTGCCAAGTTTTTGCTTTTACAAATTGTGATTATTCCAACGTAGTTGTTGAAAGCGAAGTTTGCGATTGTTCAGGTGGCGGTGGTGCCGCCAGCGGTTCTGGAAGTGGTAGCGGTGGCTCTGGCGGAGGCGGCTCTGGTGGCGGTGGAGGTACAGGTGGGAGCGGCGGAGGCCCTACACAACTGACTTATTCCGCCTTGCTTGGTGTTCTCACCCAGCAGATGCACCCCGAGTGACCGGGCTTACATAGGCGACGGCCAATCCTTACCGTATCAGAAATGCTTCAGGAAGGGCCGAAAATGGCAAAAATTGTAGGGGAGATTTTTGGGGTGCGAGTTAGACCAATTTGACGCTTTTGCTGTTCTTGCCCCGTAGCACGACCGCCTTCGCAGCCTTCATCGGAATGGCCACGCATTTTTTCTCCATGTAGTTCAGCATTTTGAGCATCAATGCTTGTGCGGCACTGTCAAGTTCGGCGAATTCTTTTCCAAAAACTTCATTCACAGCGCGTTCTTTCACGGCACGCACCTCGTCAGGAATGTGGGCAAGCGCCCGCTCCACTTGTCGCTCGTGCCACAGTTCGCGGTAGGCAAGGATGCGCCGTTCGATGATATCGCCCGCTTTGAGGCGCTCTCGCTCGCGGTGGGCGAGGTTTTCGTTTGCGACGGTTTTCAAGGATTCTATTTCAACAAAATGCACGGGGTGTTCGCTCACTATTCGCTTGTCCACGTTGTTCGGCACGGAAAGGTCAACCACCGTTTTGCGGGACGTTTCGCCAGCCAGAAGCGAGCGATACAACGCGGGTGTCACCACGGCTTGCGTCGCTCCCGTGCAGACGACGAGCGCGTCGAAACCTTCGGAGTAATGTTCCAGCGCATCGAAGGGCAGGGCGCGACCGCCGAGTGTGGCGGCGAGGTGTTCGGCATTCTCCAACGTGCGGTTGAAAACAGTGACGTTATGGTAGCCGTTTTTGGCCAAAAACTTGGAAAACAAGGTGTTCGTTTGCCCCGCGCCGATGAGAAGGATGCGAGCGTCTTTTGCCAAACCCGTTTTTTGCATGGCCGAAAAAGCTAGTGCCACGACAGAAAGGGCTTTTTCGCCGATAGCCGTTTGGGAATAAATCTCTTTGGCTGTCTCGATGGTGAAGCGCATCAACAAACGCAGATGGTCGCCCGTAAGATGCCAAGCGTGGTTGCGGTCGTAGGCCTCCCGAAGCTGACGAATGATTTCGCGCTCGCCGACCACGAGGCTATCCAAAGAACCCGCTACCTCAAAGAGGTGGCGGACGGCTTCGGCGCCATGCAATAGGCGCATTTTGTCCGCGATGGCATCCTGAACTTGCTCCGACAAATGGGGGCAAATTTCTTTCAACACGCTGATGGGCAGGTCATCACTCGCTGGGGCGGCACTGTAAAAAAGAAAAACCACCCGGTTGCAGGTGGAGAGATAGAGCAGTTCGTCCCAAGCGAATCGGGCTTTCAATGCCCGTAGGGTTGCGGGTGTGTCGTCGCCCGGTATTACGAGTTGCCCGATGGTTTCCAAAGGGGCGTCGCGGTGCGTCAAAGTGAGGATGTGGTAGCCGTCGAGCATGGCTTTTGTTCAGATTGTCGAGGGTGTATTTCTCAAAATTGACGTAAAAGTAGTAGGCGAGGTTGCAGCCCACTGTCACACCATTGTCAACGGGCGGGCGAGCAAGAAATTTGGAAAGCGTCTAAACGGCTGCGCTACCTTTGCGGCCATGACTGATAAGCTCCGCGCCTACCTCTATCTGCATTTTTGCGTCCTTATTTGGGGTTTCACAGCTATTTTGGGCAAGTTGATTTCGTTACAAGCGTTGCCTTTGGTGTGGTGGCGGGTGTTGATTTGCTGCGTCACGTTGATTTTGTTGCTTCCCTTCAGGCACATATTGGGGCTGACACGCGCGATGTTTCTGCGTTTGTTGGGCGTGGGTGTTTTGGTTGGCATCCACTGGCTGTGTTTCTACGGTGCCATCAAAATCGCCAATGCATCGGTGGCCGTTGCTTCCATGGCCACCACTTCGTTCTTCGCGGCGCTTACCGAGCCGTGGCTGTTGCGACAAAAGGTGAAGTGGTACGAGCTCGCGCTCGGCATTTTCATCCTGCCGGGCATGGCCTTGGTGGTGGGTCACATTGATTGGACAATGCGGCTGGGTTTTGCCGTTGGCATTTTGGGAGCCTTGCTCGCTGCCGTTTTTACGGCATTGAATAAAAAAATTTTGGAAGAAAAAACACCGCCCCCACCTTTGGTGATGAGTTTCGTGGAACTCTTCGGAGGGCTGGTGGTGACTTCTCTCTCGCTGCCTTTTGCCTTGGCCTACACCCCCGAACTGGCGGTGATGCCGGCGCGTTGGGACTGGGCGTGGCTGGGTGTGCTGGCGTGGGTGTGCACGTTGCTCCCTTATTACCTTACGTTGCTGGCCATGCGCCACATTTCCGCGTTTGCCACCAATCTTACCATCAACCTCGAACCCGTTTATGGCGTTTTACTGGCAGCAGTGCTATTCCATGAGCACAAAGACCTGAGTCCGGGTTTTTATTATGGTGTGCTTATCATCATATTGGCTGTGTTCGGGCATCCGTTTTTGAAAAAAAAATTCTCGAACGAGCAATAGCTGCGCGAATGGAACACGCTTGAAAAAGGGTAAAAACGCGAATCAGTGGTTGAGGCAAAATACTGAAAACGTGTGCTGTTCAGGTGGTGATGTCAAATCACCTCCCGAACGAATGCTTGAATATCAGACATTAAAGAACTTCAAGCCCTAACTCGCATATAAAACTATCAACAACCGCTCATGCTTTTAAAATGGCTTTTCACTCTGTTGGCAATCGTATGGCTTTATCAAGCACTGCGCCCCATGCTTTTCCCGCCAAGACCCCGTCAGGCTCCCCCACCCCCGCCGCCGCCAACTTTCCACGCGCAACATCACAACGTGCCAAAGGCCCGTCCTGACGACGACGGAGAATACATTGACTACGAAGAAATAAAATGACGCCCCACAGGACATACCGTCACTTCACCATTCCCCTTACCACTCGCTGCTCATGCTCGACATTCTGTATAAAGACCACCAGCTCATTGCCCTGAACAAACCACCGGGCACTGCGGTGCAACCCGACAAAACGGGCAACGTGCCACTGCAAGCACAGGCAGAGTCATACTGTCGGCAGCCGCTTCACTTGGCGCATCGCCTCGACCGCCCTGTGAGCGGGGTGGTGGTTTTTGCCAAAACAAAATCGGCTATGGCGGCACTCACAGAACAGTTTCGCAGCCGCTCGATAGCGAAAACCTATCTGGCAGTCGTTCAAAATATGCCGCCCGCCACAGAGGGCACCCTCGTTCATTTTCTTAGAAAAAACGAAGCAAAAAACATCAGCGTCGTCACGACTGAATCAGACTCCCGCGCCGAACGAGCGGAGCTCCGCTACCGACTTGTAGGCAGCAGCGAACGGTATCATTTGCTCGAAATAGAGTTGATAACGGGGCGACATCATCAGATTAGGGCGCAGCTGGCCGCCATCGGATGCCCCGTCAAAGGAGATGTCAAGTACGGATTCCGGCGCGGCAATCGCGACCGCTCCATCCATCTTCATGCGTGGAAATTGGCATTCCAGCACCCCGTGTCAGGCGAGGAGATAAATCTGGTGGCCAAGCCCGCCGCTTCCGACCCAGTCTGGTCGGCCTTGCTTGACAGCGATTAGCACTCCACCAAATTCACCGACACCGCCAGCCCGCCGTCAGCCGTCTCCTTGTACTTTGTGTTCATGTCGGCAGCAGTCTCCTTCATCGTTTTGATGACCGCGTCGAGGCTGACCTTGGCTTTCGAGGGGTCGCTTTCGAGGGCAATTTGACTAGCGGTGATGGCCTTGATAGCGCCCATCGTGTTGCGCTCGATGCAAGGAATCTGCACAAGGCCGCCGATGGGGTCGCACGTCATGCCAAGGTGGTGCTCCATCGCGATTTCAGCAGCCATCATCGCTTGTGCGTAAGAGCCGCCCAGACACTCGGTCAATGCGCCTGCTGCCATCGCGGACGACACCCCAATCTCTGCCTGACATCCCCCCATGGCCGCAGAAATCGTCGCTCCTTTTTTGAAAATACTGCCCAACTCACCCGCCGTCAGAAGAAACTTCACAATATCGGCATCGCCCTGAAAAAGGTCGCTGAAACAAACATGGTACATCAGCACGGCAGGAATAACGCCCGCCGCACCGTTGGTTGGAGCTGTCACCACTCGCCCAAAAGCAGCATTTTCCTCATTCACCGCCAACGCGAAGCAACTGACCCATTTGAGCGTTTCCTGAAAAGTGTGCCCGCCTCGGCTGATTTGAAAAATCCAATCTTCCACATTGCGGTAGGGTCTGTCTTTCAATAATTTGTGACTCAACGGTGCGGCGCGACGGGCCACATCAAGTCCGCCGGGCAACACCCCGTCGGTGTGGCATCCTTTGAAAATACAATCCCTCATCACCCACCAGATGTTGAGCAAATCCGTGCGGATCTGCTCCGGCGAACGCCAAACAAGTTCATTCCGAAACACGATGTCAGAAATGTTTTGCCCCTCCTGCACACACCATTGGCGCAGCTCCTCCCCTCGGTCAATAGGGAAAGGCAAATGGGTGTCGGAGCCTTGATTTTGTTCCCCTTCTTTCACCACAAACCCACCGCCCACAGAATAATAGGTGTGGCTCTCGCCTTCTCCGTTATGATAAAAAGCCCTGAAAATGAGGCCGTTGGCATGATATGGCAAAGTCTGGTCAAAGTGAAAAACCACATCGCGCTCAGGGTCGAACGGCACGTCGCACTGGCCTCCCAAGCGAATCTTCTTGCTCCGGTGAATTTGCTCAAAATTCGCGGACACGTCCTCTACTGGAATCGTCACCGGGTCGTCGCCATTCAGCCCAAGCAACACGGCGAGGTCAGTGCCGTGTCCTTTGCCCGTTTTTGCAAGCGAGCCATAGAGCTCCACTTGGACGGAAGCAACTTGCCTCAAATTGATTTCTCTTAAAAAACGCTGCGCGGCACGCCAAGGCCCCATCGTGTGCGAACTCGAAGGCCCTATGCCAATTTTGAAAATATCGAAAACGCTGATGCGCTCCATAACAAGAGGGGTGGTGAATGGAAATAATTGCTCGCCGAAGACCCGGCAAAAGCAGGGCGAATGTAGGGGAAAAGTGATTTTGGAAAGCGCGTGAATTGCCTACCTTCGCCCAACGAATTTTCGCTTGCTCAAATTTTCTCCCAAACAGCATTTTCAGGATGAAATCCCCGTCCTGCAAATCCTGTAAATCCTGTCCAAAAATGCTCAACAAACGCATCAGCAAAGTCACCGTCCTCGGTTCCGGCCTCATGGGAACCGGCATCGCCGCACACCTCGCAGGCTGCGGCCTCGAAGTCCTTCTGCTCGACCTCGCCAGCGAAGGCAACAAAAATAAGATTGCTTCCGATTCGCTTCAAACAGCCTTGAAAGCCAAGCCCGCGCCTTTTTACGACAACAAATTCGCCTCGCGCATCACGGTCGGCAACTTCGACGACGATTTCCCTAAAATAAAAGACTGCGACTGGATTATCGAAGTCGTGGTAGAGCGCCTCGACATCAAAAAGCAGATTTTTGAAAAAGTGGAAAAATACCGCGCCAAAGGCTCGCTCGTCACTTCCAACACCTCCGGCATCCCCATACACCTCATGGCCGAAGGCCGCAGCGACGACTTCCGCAAAAACTTTTGCGGCACTCACTTTTTCAACCCTGTGCGCTACATGCGCCTGCTCGAAATCATCCCCACGCCCGACACTGACCCCGCTGTTACAGAGTTCTTTATGCACTACGGCGACGTGATTTTGGGCAAACAAACCGTGCTGTGCAAAGACACGCCCGCCTTCATCGCCAACCGCGTGGGCGTCTATGCGATGGCAAAAATCTTCCAACTTGCCCACGAACTTGGCGTCGGCATTGACACGGTGGACGCGCTCACCGGCCCGGCCATCGGTCGCCCAAAAACCGGCACTTTCCGCCTTGCCGATTTGGTCGGCATGGACACGGCGGTTCATGTCATAAATGGGATGAAACAGAATGCGCCCGACGAGCAGATTTCCAAAATGGAAGTGCCGAAATTTTTGAATTTCCTCGTCGAGAACAAGTTTTTCGGAAACAAATCGGGTCAGGGTTTTTATAAAAAAACAGGAGAAAAAGATGCGAAAGGCCGCCCGGTCGTGTTGGCGCTGAACCTCGAAACACTCGAGTACGCCCCCAGCCAAAAAGAGAAATTGCCCATCCTCGAAACGACCAAACAAATTGACGAACTGCCGCGCCGCATCAAGGCTGTTTTTAAAGCCGACGACAAGGGGACGCAACTCTTGCAACGCTCTTTCCTCGGCCTGTTCGCCTACGTCTCCAACCGCGTCCCGGAAATTTCCGACACCGTTTATGCGGTGGACGATGCGCTCCGCGCGGGCTTTGCCTGGGAAGCCGGGCCCTTCCAGTATTGGGACATGGTAGGCGTGAAGGAAGGCGCGGAACTCGCTGAAAAACAAGGAGAAAAAATCGGCGCTTGGGTGAAAGACATGATTGCCGCAGGCCATAATTCTTTTTACAAAGTCGAAAACGGTCAGCGGCTTTGTTACAATCCCGCCGCTAAAAAATACGAACCCCTGCCTGGCGGCGAAGCCTTTATCATTCTCGACACTTACCGCTCGAACAAACCTGTTTACTCGAATGCCGAATGTACCCTGCACGACATCGGCGATGGCGTGTTGTGCCTCGAATTTCACTCCAAAATGAACGCCATCGGCGAAGGCATTTTGCGAGGCATCAACGACTCGATTCAAATCGCCGAAGAACAAGGCTGGAAAGGCATGGTCATCGGCAACAACGCCCAGAACTTCACCGTCGGCGCCAACCTGATGATGATTGCGATGATGGCCTACCAACAGGAGTGGGACGAGCTGAACATGGCGGTCAATATTTTCCAGCAAACTTCGATGCGGATTCGCTACTCGGCTGTGCCTGTGGTGATTGCGACGCAGGGCTACGTTTTTGGCGGTGGCTGCGAATTTTCCATGCACGCCGACGCGGTAGTAGCCGCTGCCGAAAGTTATGTCGGCCTCGTGGAAGTCGGCGTGGGCATCATCCCCGGCGGCGGCGGCACGAAGGAGTTTGCCGTGCGCCTCTCCGACGAAATCTCAAAAGAAGGCGATGTGCAGATTCCGCGCCTGATTGACAAGTTCAAAACCATCGCCACCGCGCAAGTCGCTACTTCGGCCTACGAGGCGTTCAACTACGGCTACCTGCTGCCGACGAAAGACTCGGTCGTCCACAACGTCGCCCGCAACATCAGCGAAGCCAAAAAGAAGGTGCTGGAACTCGCCGCCGACTATGTGAAACCCATCCCGCGCAAAGACGTGTACGTGCTGGGGCGCACGGGTCTCGGTGCGCTCTACATCGCCGCGCACTCTCTGAAACTCGGCCACTATGCCAGCGAACATGATATCCTCATCGCAAAAAAAGTAGCCTACGTGCTCTGCGGCGGCGACCTCACCAGCCCGCAGACAGTGAGCGAGCAATACCTGCTCGACATTGAGCGCGAGATGTTTCTGTCGCTTTGCGGCGAGCAAAAGACGCTGGAGCGGATTCAGTTTATGTTGGAGAATGGGAAGCCGTTGAGGAATTGAAAAACTCACATTTTCAGTATCCGCTTCACGCGCTTGCTTTTTCCATCTTTTATTTCCAAAAAATAAATCCCAATGGGCAACTGACCCATTCCAAAAAGTTGAATCTCCACATCGGATAATTTGTTTTTTGGGACTTCTATTTGCCTCCCTAACATATCAAACAAGCGGACTTCCGCAGCAAGTGCAGGATTTGAAAGTCGAATGGTGAAATGGTCGTAGAAAGGATTGGGGGAGACACTTAAATTTATTGTCAAAGGCGGTTCCGTACTTGACACGGTCGGTAATTCACCATTGGTCTTGCGGCGGTAAACGCCACTTTGTCCCATGAATAATTCGCCCTCAAAAAGGGCGAACACTTCTGCACTCTTGCTCCAAAGTCCTTCCGAAAATGGCAACCAGTTTTCTCCAAAATCAGTAGAGAAATACACGCCGTTGTTTTGCAGCGCAACAAAAATCGTGTCACCTGACATTTCGACATCGTTCCAACGATAATCCTTATAAATCCCTGTTGTAGTAAATCTGGGATGTTCTGTCCAAGTTTGCCCGCTATCGGTAGAGACAAAAAAATGGTAGCCTTCGTCCGGCGTATATTCAAGGGGTTGGGCGACGATGCACACATTATCTTTAACGTAGAGCGACCAATAGTCTAAAGAGGAAACGGATGGGTTGGACGAGAACGGAACAGGTGTATTGGAAAATAGAACAAATGCTTCATTGCCAGTATCCCATCGGAACAATCGGCCATCATGGTTCAAGAGATACAACACGCCGTTTGAAGCAGAAAATGTTATGACATTCAAGCCCGCGAGTTGTGGATAGAGACTTTTCCAAGTTTTTCCAAAATCGTAAGAAATGCGCGGTACTTTAATAGCGGGAAAGTCGCTCCAACCGATAATTTGATTACCCATCTTTTCCATTCGCTCGATGTCCCATACAGGACTGCCGTCCGCGTTTGTCGCCCATTGGAAAGCCTGTCCGCCATCTTCCGAATACCATACCTGCCCAGCCCATGCAGAGATAGCGATATTGTTTCCTTCAACCACCACGTCCTTGACTTGGCGCATTTCATATTGCGGCGCGAGCGGTTCCCAATGATGTTTGTCAGGCAATAGTCTGTAAAGCCCGGAATGGGTGGCCGCATACATTTGCCCTGCATAAATTTTCAACTGGGTAATTTGGCCGTCGTTCAAACCTTCGCATTTCGTCCAGTTTGTCGCGTCCATGCTGCGGAGCACTCCATTAAAAATAGTAGCGCGAAAAATCTCGTTGCCAGTAGAAAGTACCCCGAAAGCGGTGTAGGTCTCTGGTGGCAGCACATGCTCCTCAAACTTTCCGATTGCGGCATTGGCCACCCAAGCCCTTTGACTCACCTGCCCAAAAGCATAGAGTTTGCCTTGAAAGGGCAACAAGACATCAATATGGTTAAAATCATTAGCTGTCGCGCTGAAAGTCTGCCAAGTTGTGCCGCCATCTTCCGAGATGCTGGCTGTGTTTGTCTGGAAGCCATTTTTTACGATGAACGTATGGCCTTGTTTGAATTCAAGACTGACATTTTGAGGAAAAGTCAGGAGCGTGTCCCATGTAAAGCCACCATCGGAAGAGCGAAAAATTGCCTTCTCTTTGCTGCGAAACATTTGGTCGCCATCAGCTATAAAAACGAAACGGTCAGTATGAACCCATTGCCAAGTCGCGCCAAAATCGCCCGTTCTAATAGTACCGCCTGAATGTTTGCGAGCATAAACAAAGCCGTCAAAAATCTGCAAATCATTGCTGATAGTGTCCCAATGCGGCGCAGTCAATTCTGCCCAAGTAAAGCCCTCGTCGCTCGATTGGAAATAACGCCTTCCGAGCGAGTCATGGGTGCATCTTACCAAAACGTGCTTACCGTGGGTTTCCAGCATAGGATAGCTGCCATCGTGGAGTTCTGGTACGTCCTCCCAAGTCGCGCCCATATCCGATGAGCGCCAAACGCCGCTGCCTCCGCTCGTCAGCAAGGTGCTGTTAGAAAGTTTGAGTTCGTAGAGTAAGGCCCCGGGCGGCCCTTCTGTCTTCAACCATTGAGCACTCGATCCAAATTTGAAACAGCAAAAAACAAGAAGGAAAAAGCCTTTGAATGTGAAGGGAGAGAAGAGCGAATAGTGTTTCATTTCAACAAGTTTTAAAACAAGAATAGATTTTTGTAAAATCCTGTTTTGCGAGGCAAATTATGAGATTCAAGGCAAAGACATTACGCTGTTTCGATACTGAAATTCTGTACTTTTGCACCAAAAGCGAACGCATGGACACACCATCTCACCAAACTTCTACTCCGCTCCGAATCGGCGAAAACGTCCGCGATTGGATTGCAGCTTCGCATGAAGGTTGAGAATTAACTTGCTCAAAAATCGCTTATTTTTGCAAAAAAATAAAATTATGGAGATGCAGGCCAGCCAAAAACTCAGCCCCTTGCAGTTGGAATTGTTGAAGGTGTATTCCTTCAACCCGACAGAGGAGGAACTTTTGCAAATCAAGGAAATACTCGCCCGCTTTTTTGCAAAGCGATTCACCGACCGCGTCGCACAGGCTGCTGAAGCCAAAGGTATCACAGACGACGACCTCGACCGGTGGTTGAACGAAACCAATCAATGATATGCGCGTCGTCCTGGACACCAATGTCTTCTTGGTTTCGGTATTGCCCCGACACAAATATTGGTGGGTGTTTCAGGCGTTGCTCGACCAAGAATATGACCGTCATATCATTGGCAACTTATTCATTCCGACCCTGACGATGACAAGTTTGTGGACTGTGCTGTAGCGGGAAATGCCGATTTTATCGTGACCAATGACGGTCATTTTAAGGTGCTGAAAGACATTCAGTTTCCCCGCATAGAAGTGTTGAGTATTGACGAGTTTGAGCAATTGTTACTTGAGCGGCGAAAAATCAGCACTTAAAAAATAATATGCGCTTCATCGAACTCCCTTCACAAACGCTCCATGACAAAATCCACCGCCACCATCCTCTCTACCGTAGGTCATCCGTTCCTGTTGCTGCCGGTGGTTTTGTCGCTGCTGACGGTTCGGCAACTTCCTTTTGAAAAAGCGTGGCCGGCGTTGGCAGCGATATGGGGAAGCCTTGCTGTCATGGGCGCGTTTTTGTTTTTCAGAAAAAGAAAAGGCAAAATCTCGAACTGGGACGTGTCGGCACAAAGCGAGCGCGCCAGCAATATTTACCGCCCTGTGTTGATACTGTTGCTGGCAGCGGCGGCATTGCTCTACTTTTTTCGCCAGCCTTTTGTGGGCGAAACGTTGTTTTTTGCCCTGCTCATGGCCGTTTGTTATGCCATCAACACGAAAATCAAAATCTCGCAGCACACGCTGATAGTGACATACTTGGGTTTTCTGGTGCTTTCGGCCAATCTCTGGGCAGGCGTGGCGATGCTGATTTTTGCGCCCTTCGTCGCATGGTCCCGTGTCGTGTTGGGCCGGCACACTCAGCGGGAAGTTTTGATTGGCGGTTTGGTGGCGACGGCGTTCGGGATAGCGCACATTGGTCTGTTGGGCTAACATTTCAAAAGCATCCTTGCTTCGCCTGAATGCTTTCACGACAAACACAAATGGCCGCCCGAACACACGAGCGGCCATTATCACTTTTTGTTTTTGGCATTTTCACAGCACCCCTGCCACATCATGCATCGGCAGCCCGAACGCATCGGCCACGCCCTGATAGACCACTTTGCCACCCACCACGTTGAGGCCAAGCAATAGCTCCTGATTCTCTTTGCAGGCTTTTTGCCAGCCTTTATTGGCTAATTGGATAGCGTAGGGAAGTGTTGCGTTAGTCAGCGCCACGGTCGAGGTGAACGGCACCGCACCCGGCATATTCGCCACGCAGTAATGCACCACGTCGTCAATGATATAGGTAGGGTCGGCATGCGTAGTAGCTCTTGTGGTCTCGAAGCTGCCCCCTTGGTCCACTGCCACATCCACCAACACGGCACCGGGGTGCATGAGTTTCAGCATATCGCGGGTGATAAGTTTGGGTGCTTTGGCTCCCGGAATCAGCACGGCACCTACGATGAGGTCAGTGTCCTGAATGAGGCGGCGAATGTTGTATTCGTTGGAGAACATGGTGACCACATTGGCGGGCATCACGTCGTTCAAGTAGCGCAGGCGATTGAGGTTCGTGTCAAGTATCACGACTTGAGCGCCCAAGCCAGCAGCCATTTTGGCCGCTTGTGTGCCCACCACACCTCCACCGATGATGAGTACTTTGCCGGGAGGCACACCCGGTACCCCGCCCAACAGCACCCCGCGACCTTTCACGGGTTTTTCCAAATACTTGGCACCCTCCTGAATCGCCATGCGCCCGGCAACTTCCGACATCGGAATGAGTAGGGGCAGCTGACGGTCTTTGGTTTCCACCGTCTCGTAGGCGAGGCAAACGGCGCCACTTTTTATCATGGCACGGGTCAGCTCTTCGCTGGAAGCAAAGTGGAAATAAGTGAAAATCAATTGGTTGGGCCGACAACGCGGATATTCTTCCGCGATGGGTTCTTTCACCTTCATTATCATCTCGGCGATGGCCCACACCTCGTCGGCGGTTTGTAAAATTTTCGCGCCTGCCTCGATGTAGTCGCTGTCCTCAAAGCCGCTGCCGATGCCCGCCGTGCTTTGCACATACACCGTATGCCCCCGGCGGGTCAATTCCAAAGCCCCGGCAGGGGTGAGCGCCACGCGATTTTCGTTGCTTTTAATTTCTTTTGGTACACCAATTATCATGTCTGATTGATTTTAGTTGGTAAAAAAATTTAAGTCGGAAAAGCGGGCAAAGGTAAAAAAGGGTTTGAAGGTTTGAGGGTTTCTGGTTGGAAGGTTTCTGGTTGGAGGGGGAATGTTCAGGAAAGCGTGTCAAACCTTCCTATATGTTTTTTTTAATGGCGAACGCTGCACTCAAAAGATCGTAAATTATTGAAAACCAAAACCCTGTGCCTCCGTGTCTCTGTGTTTTCTCATTGCCCGAACTGAGGTGACACAGCTTTGTGGACACCCTCGTTTGAAGGTTTCTGCCTGAACGGATGCTCCATTCGGGCGTGCAGAAACCTATTTTAATGCCGTGTCTGGTCAATGCTCCGTGAATATGGTGAGCCAAAATTTTCCTTTATCAGGGCGCGGGTAAGGCGCAATACGGGATATTGTAACCGACGAACAACGCAGAGAAAGGGTGCCCTATTCATGAGGCATTGACCATACACGGCACTAGCCTTTTTTCGCCAGCATCGGCAATAATACAAATTCGACCATTCCCGTATTTTCGCCGTCGGATATTTGTCACTCTTCACTAAACATATTCGCACGATGAACAAACCTCTCAGCAAAACATCACCTCTTGCAGTCCTGCTTTTTCTGGTTGGCATGACGCTTTGGCTTGGCTGCAAAAAAGACGACAAAAAAGGCCCGGAGTGCAATATCTCTGGTGTCACCTTTGCTTATTCAGCCAATATCAAGGGTATTATTGACCGCCATTGTATTAGCTGCCACGCACCCGGCAGCGGTGTGTCGGGAGCAGACGTTTTCGATTTCACGAACTATGAGGCTATGAAGCCCCATCTGGACGCTGGCCATGTGCTCGAAAGGGTCGTTATCAAGAAAGATATGCCTCAGGGCGGCGCCATGACCCAAGCCGAGCGCGATAGTGTGAACTGCTGGATTCAGGCAGGCTATCCGAAAAATTAAGTTTGAGGGTTTCTGGTTGAGGGTTTAAAAGTTAGCGAACAACCAGAAACCTTCAAACCTTTTTAAGGATTCTCTCTACTTTTGCCCAAATTACTAAATCCCCGCGCCGAAAACCGAGCGCATAGTGTCACTGAGAAACAATGAAGGTTTCGCTGAATTGGCTTCGAGATTTTCTCGACTTAGATAAATCACCCTCTGAAATCGCCGACATACTGACATCGCTGGGGCTTGAAGTGGAAGGTTGGGAAACCGTGCGACCCTCGCCTGTTGATTTGGATAAAGTTTTGACGGGCAAGGTGTTGGAGTGCGAACGCATACCCGAAACCGACCACCTTTCGGCCACCAAAGTAGATGTTGGCGACGGCGTAGCCCGCTCCATCGTGTGCGGCGCGCCTAACGTGGCCGCAGGCCAAAAAGTCCTCGTCGCCCTGCCCGGCGCCAATGTTTTCAGCAAAGACGGCCAACTTTTCCAAATCGGAGAGCGCAAAGTCAAAGGCGTGCCATCGCAGGGCATGATTTGCGCCCAAGACGAACTCGGCATCGGCTCTGACCACTCCGGCATCATGGTGCTGCCCGCCGACACGCCGCTCGGCGTCACCGCCGCCGCGTATCTCAAGAAAGATTCTGACACCGTCATCGAAATCGGCCTCACACCCAACCGCGCCGACGCGACGAATC
The DNA here is from genome assembly GCA_026129545.1 of Saprospiraceae bacterium. NCBI lineage: Bacteria > Pseudomonadati > Bacteroidota > Saprospiria > Saprospirales > Saprospiraceae > Saprospiraceae bacterium. Next base: position 3,059,515 of record JAHCHX010000001.1, on the reverse strand, counting down.
ACCTCGGCGTGGCGAAGGATTTGGCCGCCTATTTCCGCGTTCAGGAAAATCGGGATGTTCAAATTCGCGAGCCAAAAATCGCTCAATCCGAAATCCGAAATCCGAAATCCGAAATTGCAGTTGAGGTTTTGAGCACCGAAGCCTGCCCTCGCTACACCGGCCTCGTTATCAGGAATTTGAAAGTCGCCGAAAGCCCCGACTGGCTCAAAAACCGCCTCCTCACCGTTGGCCAGCGACCCATCAACAACGTGGTGGACATTACCAACTACGTCCGCGTCGAACTCGGCCAGCCGCTCCACGCTTTCGATTTGGCGGAAATAAAAGGCAGGAAAATTTTGGTAAAAACCCTGCCTGCCGGAACGCCTTTCAAAACCCTCGACGAGGTGGAGCGCAAGCTCTTCGCAGAAGACCTGATGATTTGCGACGGCGAATCCACCCCTTTATGCATCGGTGGCGTGTTCGGCGGCTTCACGAGCGGCGTTTCTGAAAAAACGACCGATATTTTTCTCGAAAGTGCCTATTTCGACCCAAAATGGATTCGCCGCTCCATGCTGCGACACGGCCTGCGCACCGACGCGGCCTGGTCGTTTGAAAAAGGCGTTGACCCCAACGGCTGCCGCCGCGCGCTCGAACGCGCCGCCCAACTCATCGTTGAAATTGCCGGCAGCGAAATCGCTTCAGAGGTCGTGGACATTTATCCCAACCCCGTTCAGCCCGCCCGCGTGACCTGCGAGTACGCCCGCGTGAACGCTTTGATTGGGGAAAATTTGCCAAAAGAACGAGTCAAGAAAATCCTCGCCGCCCTCGAAATCGGCGTTGAAAATGAAACGGCCACGAGTTTCGTCGCGGTCATTCCCACCAACAAACCCGACGTGCTCCGCGAGGCCGACGTGGTGGAGGAAATCCTGCGCGTGCACGGGCTGGACAATGTACCCATCCCCACCCAAATCCGCAGCAGCATGGAAATCACCCAGCGCCCCAGCCCCGACGCGGTGCGCAACCTCGCTTCGGAGTTTCTCGCTGCCAATGGCTTCAACGAGTGCATGGGGATGTCGCTCTCCGGCTCGCACTACTACCTCGGCGAAGGCGCGGCGCTGCCTTATGAAAAAGAGCAACTTGTGTTCATCCACAACTCCGCCAATCAGGGGCTGGACTGCCTGCGTCCGACAATGTTGTTGAGCGCCTTGGAGGCTGTTCAGAGAAACCAGAACCGGCAAAATCCTGATTTGCGGTTGTTCGAGTTTGGAAAAACCTACCAACGATTGACGGCAGACGGTACGCGGCAGACGGAAAGCGAGTTTTCGGAGATTTCGAGATTAAGCATTTTGCTTACGGGCGCTCATTCCGCCGAAAGTTGGCAACCCGCCGCCAAGAAAAACGTGGATTTTTACACCTTGAAAGCCATCGTTCAAAACCTGCTCGCCCGGCTCGGCGTGAGCGGTTTTCAGGAAACGGCCATTCAGGAGGCGCCGTACCAGTACGCTTTAAAATACCATCGCGGGCAGCAGGAAATCGTGACTTTCGGTGCGATTCAGCCTGCGATTTTGAAAAAAACGGACGTGAAAAACGCCGTGTTTTTTGCCGATTTCAACTTTGAAAACGTGCTGAAAGCCGTGGCAAGCAACAAAATACAATTCGTCGAACTCAACCGCTTCCCCGCCGTGCGCCGCGACCTCGCGCTGGTGCTCGACCGGGGCGTGACCTTCGCCGATATTAGGCAGTTGGCTAACAAAACGGCCAAAAAACTGTTAACTTCGGTTAATTTGTTCGACGTGTTTGAAGACGAGCAAAAACTCGGCGCCGGGAAGAAGTCCTGCGCCGTGAGTTTCACCTTTGAAGACCCGGAAAAAACCCTCCAGGAAAAAGAAATTGACAGCCTCATGCAGCAATTGCAGCAGGCATTTGAAACGAAATTGAACGCAGTCATCAGAAAATGAACCACCGAGCCATCAGCGAACAATTTGAAACGGAAATATCCGCGCTTTTTGAGGAGTTGCGCTCCGGGATTGCTGAACGCGAGGATTCGCGGGCGTTCGGGGCGATGATTGAGCGTAGGATTACTCAAAATTGGTCGCGGCTGTGTGAAGGGTTGGGCTATGAACCAGTGAACATTCCCGGAAGGCGCACTATTTTTGATTTTGCCTGCAAAATTGACGGAACGCTGTTCGGTTTTGATGTGAAAACCAAAGATTTGGACACAACAAAATACTCTGACGGTGGGGTATGCGCGGTAGGCAATTTGTTGAAATATTTAGCGAATGACAAGGGTGTATTTGTCATCGTTGAGTTCGGGCACAACAAGTCAAGCGACAAAAGCGACGCGAGAGATTTGGAGTATATCAGGGTAGCGCCTTTTCACACGCTGCCAAAAGATTGTTACCGCATTGAAAACTTGGGCACGGGCAAGTGCGCCTCAATTACACTATCAATCAGGTTTGGGAGGAGATTGACTGGGAAAGACCGTACAAGGAGTTTTTCGATATTTTCTGCGATTTGGCAATGATGCACTACCGCCGCGTGAAAGCCGACGCGGATACCCGAATAAAATCAATTGAAGACTTCAAAAAGAGCGACTATGCCTGCTTCCGCTTTTCAAAATAGCAATCAACTCCAAATTGGGGCAATCTTCACCCCTTTGGAGTGGGCGGAGTTTGCCATTCGCCAATTTGATTTGTTTGAAAAATGGATGTCGGGCAAAACCATTTTCGACCCCACTATGGGCGAGGGAAATTTGCTCGAAGCGTTGGTCAAAACAGGTTTGAAAAAAGGCTTCCGGCTGGAGGATTTGCCTGTCAACAGGCTTTTTGGAGCGGAGTTGAACAGCGATTATTTCGAGCGTTTTTTCCTGAAAATGAAAACTTTGTACGGCTTGGAAATGCCCCGCGAAAATTTCAAAAACGCCGATATTTTCTTTTTGGAACAAGAACAACAATTCGACATCCTCTTCGGAAACCCGCCTTGGCAGAATTTTACGGATTTGCCCGAAACCTGCAAACAACGCCTCAAGCCCAAGTTCTTTGAATACGATTTGGTCGGCAACGCGCAAGACCTTTTGCTCGGCGGCTCACGCATAGACTTGGCAGCCTTGGTGATTCAAAAAACGATTGAAAAAAACTTGAAAAAGAGCGGCGAGGCTGTGTTTTTCATGCCACTCTCGCTATTGCTCAACGACGGCGCAAACAAACACTTCCGAACTTACCGGGTGAACGGGACGCACTTTCGCATCGAGAGCGTGTTTGATTTCAACGACGCGCCTGTGTTCGAGGGCGTGGCTACCCGGCATGGTCTGGTCAAGTTTGTGCGAGATATCCGGCAAGGTTTCCCAATACCTTTCAAGCGTTGGGGAAATGGCGTTTGGGTGGATTATGTCGCCAAGCCAGCATTTCATCCCAACGACCCGCTGAGCGTTTCGGCTTTGGAAGAAGAAGATTTGATGTCTGATTTTGAGCCGATTGTTTTGCCAAAAACCGCTACCCCGCGACAAGGGGTGAATGCTTGCGGTGCGAATGACTGGTTCTTTTTTGAGGATTGCGAACTGCTAGACGAATATCTATGCAAAGTTACGGTCAACAAAAAATCGGCTTCCAATGGCGATAGAAAAGTAGTGTTGCCCCGCCGCTACGTTTATCCTTTACTGACCGCCAAAAACTTTCGGGAAGCAAAACCCCAAGTACGCAAATGGGTACTTCTGCCTTATTCGCCGAACGGAAAGCCCTTGGAACCTCGTCAAGTTTTGGCAGACAAATACCTTTCAAAATACCTGTTGGACAACCGAAAACACCTCGAAAGCCGAAAAGGAACTATGCTCTCAGCTTGGCTTAACAAAGGTTATTGGTACGCTTTACTGGGCGTGGGCGATTACAATTTTTATCCTTGGAAAATCGTGTGGGAGGCTTACGGCAAAACCTCATTCGAGCCGCGCATTTTCGAGGGACATTGGCAGGCCAACCAATCTTTGCAAGCCTACATCCCCATGAAAAGCCGTCAAGAAGCAGAGGAGATTTTGGAAAAACTCCGCGACAAACGCATTGAAAACTACCTTCGCTCCCTCAAAATGGAAGGCACCATGAATTGGGCGCAACCTGGAAAAATCAAAAAACTAGTCAGATTTCAAGAGGAGGCACCGACCCTCTTTTGACCAAAATACCCCCAAGGCCACGACATTGACAGCCTCATGCAGCAATTGCAGCAGGCGTTTGAAACAAAGTTGAACGCGACGATAAGGAAAGGAGGGGTTTGAGGAGTTCGAGTGGTTTGAAGAGTTTGAGGGGTTTGTTTTTCTCAAAAATACCCAAATTCCTCTAAGTCTTTCTAAACCATTACTCGTAAAAAGGCGCGGTTTTTGAAAATAGGGTGCTAACGAGATAACACGCTCAATGTGACACCGTTATTTGGCACATTCAGCATTTTCCAATTATCACTCTAATCAATAATCCGGCCATGGCAACCGAGCAAGCATATCATACCATACCAGTCACCGTCCTGATAGGCGGACGGCCTTATTTGCTGAAAATCAATGCGGCAGACGAGGCGCTCGTACATCGGCTCGCCAAGGAAATCAACGATAAAACGGCCAATTTCAAATCGGCCCAGCCATCGAAAGATACACAGGACTGCCTCGCTATGGCGCTGCTCACCTACGCCGTCGAATTGCACCGCAGCCGCCGTCAGGCTACTGTCAAGCCTTCTGAGCGGCAGTTGCAGACGGTGTAAAGCCCTTCTTCCTCTTTCCTTTTTTTGTCGCGTTCCTGCCATTTTTGCAAGAAACCGCCCACTTTATCTGAGGCGTGTTTCCGCAGAATTTGCCATGTTGTCTTGTCATTGCAAGCAAAATGACAAAAACAGCATGACATAGCCATACATTTACGGCGCGGCAAAACGAATAACACTTTGCGCTGCTCATCGGCGCGATTCACGCATAACTACGTTAACCACTTAATTGTCACTCAATATGGAAATAATAATAGGATTGGTAGGGCTGGTCGTTGGTGGCGTCATTGCATACTTTCTCGCTTCACAGAGCAACAAAAAGCAAGTAGAGGAGAGCAACCGCCAAGCTGACCTCGTCATCAAAGAGGCTCGCCTCACCGCCAAACGCCTCGAAGACGAGGCTACCGTGAAAGCGGAGAAAATTGTCGGCAAAGCAGAGGCAGAAAACGAGCGCATCAAGCAGCAGAAAATTCAGGAGGCCAAAGAACGATATGCCCAAATGCGACAGGAGCTAGAGGAGGAAAAGACACGGCATCAGTTGAAGATGAAAGAGATGGAAATGGAGGTGATGTCGAAGCAAAAGGATTTGAAAGTGGAGCAAGACCTCTTTCAAAGTCGAATAGATGAGGTGGAGGCGCGCAAGACAGAGCTGGACAACCGAGAAATGGAGCTCGACACCCTGCGCGAAAACTTGGACAAACAACTCAAAATCGTGGCCAAGAAACGGGAGGAGCTCGACGCGGCGAATGAGGAACGCATCAAGGCGCTTGAAAGTATCGCCAAACTATCGCAACAGGATGCCAGAGACCAACTGCTCGAACAGGTGCGTGCCAAAAGCGAGACGGAGGTCATGTCCATCGTGAAAGATGCCGTGAGCCAAGCCAAACTGACTGCCTCGAAAGAAGCAAAAAAGATTGTGATTCAGACGATTCAACGGATGGCTGCCGAGTTCACCATCGAAAACACAGTCTCTGTTTTCAACCTTGAAAACGACGACATGAAAGGCCAAATCATCGGCAGGGAAGGCCGCAACATCAGGGCGCTCGAAGCAGCCACCGGTGTGGAGGTCATCGTGGACGACACACCCGAGGCCATCGTCATCTCTTCCTTCGACCCCATCCGACGCGAAGTGGCCCGCCTCTCCTTGCAGCGCCTCGTGGCCGATGGTCGCATACACCCTCAGCGCATCGAGGAGGTGGTGGCCAAAGTGAGCAAACAGCTCGAAGAACAGATTGTCGAAATCGGCGAACGCACCGTCATCGAGCTCGGCATACATGGCCTCAACCCCGCCCTCGTGCGCATGGTGGGCCGGATGCGCTTCCGCTCGTCTTATGGTCAGAATCTGCTGAAACACAGTATAGAGACTGCGGAGCTCTGTTCCATCATGGCCGCAGAACTCGGTCTCAATCCGAAACAAATCAAAATGGCCAAACGGGCTGGCTTGCTTCACGACATCGGCAAAGTGGCAGAAGAAGAAACCGAGCTCTCCCACGCACTTGTGGGCATGAAGATGTGTGAGCAATATGGCGAGCATCCGGTAGTGCTCAATGCGGTGGGCGCGCACCACGACGAGATTGAGATGAACAATATCATTTCTCCCATCGTGCAGGCCTGCGACGCCATCTCTGGCGCTCGCCCGGGCGCGCGCCGTGAAATCCTCGAAAACTATCTCAAACGCATAGGAGAGCTCGAAGACCTTGCCATGAGTTACGACGGCGTGGCCAAAGCATTTGCCATGCAAGCAGGACGCGAGCTGCGCGTCATTGTGGAAGCGGACAAAGTCACTGACCAATATGCGGACGATTTGTCGTTCATGATTTCGCAAAAGATTCAGGACGAAATGCAGTATCCGGGTCAGATTCGCGTCACAGTGATTCGGGAAAAACGGGCTGTGGCGTATGCGAGGTGATTTTTAGGGCTTTTTGCCACACAGGTCTTTCTTCGAATAAGTGATACGGGTCGTTCGGCTTTAAATCCGAACGACCCGTTGTGATTTTGATAATTCTGCAAGATTTTCAAACCCCGCTCGACATCAACAAATGCTTTTCGAAGCAAACACTATTTTCGACACCCATGTATTGGCCATAATTCGGGATACGGTCGTAGCCATTTTTTTGGTAGAGCGCGATGGCTTCCGGCTGCCGAAGCCCTGTCTCAAGACAACAGGAATGCGCGCCCAACTCTGATGCCCAGTGTTCCAATTCCGATAAAACGCTTGACGCAATGCCCTTGCCTCGTAGTTCTGGGGATACAAACATTCGTTTTACTTCCATCACCCCATCTTCCAATGGCTTGAATGCACCACAGCCGACAGCTTTGCCGTTCCAATAAGCGACCACAACATTTTTCAAACTATCAATTTTGTTGAATTGGGCATAGAAGGCATGGTCGTCGCCGTCGCGGGTGGCCAGTTCGGCATCAAGATGCCTCACGAGCGCCACGAAATCAGGATTGCTCGAATCCGTGCGTTTTATGAAGAGTGAGTTCATGTGTCGATGTATTCAAAATTTGCTGAAATTTGGCCACGTCACTATAAGTTTACTGCCTTCCCCTCCGCCAATTTGTCGTTTTTCCAGATGCCGCTGCGCAGCACTTGCCCTTGCTGGTTCTTGATTACCCCTTCTCCATTGCGCATATCGTCGCTCCAATATCCGTGATAGGTATCGCCATTGCGCCAAGTGTAGGTTCCGTAGCCTCTGCGCTTGTTGCGCACGAAATCCCCTTCATAGCACTCGCCTTCAGGGTAAGTATAGACACCCCTGCCGTGCTTTTCTCCCTTTTCCCAATTGCCTTCATAACGTGTGCCGTTCGCGTAAAAACCTATGCCGTAGCCATGTGGCTGTCCATCGAGCACATTGCCAAAATACAGAATGTCCACTCCAGAGGGGCTTTTCAATCTCAGTGCTGTTTTGCTTTGAAGTTCCTCCGATAACTGCTGTACTTGTTCTTTAAGGTCGGCAAGCAGTGCCTCTTTGAGTTGCAGCAAGCTGTCCTTCTGTTTGGCCAGCCCAAGATATTCGATGGCTTTATCCTGAACAGAATCGCGCAACAAAGCCATGTGCTGCTCTAAACCCCTCATTTGCCTGCGTAGCGCCATTACATCGTGTTGGCTCTGGTTTTCTTGCAATTGGCTTTCTCGCACCTGTTTTTGCAAAAAAAAGTTGTGCTCTCGGCGAGCCGAGTCGGTTTGCCGCACTGCCTCAATTTCTTTCAAGCGCGCCGCTCGAAATTCAGACGTGCCTATATCCGCTTGTAGCCATAAATCACTTGCGGCATCCCACTCTCTTGCCAGAAGCAGGCTATCGCTCAGCCTGATTTGTCGCTGCAACTCGGCATTTTGCAGCAAGTTGGTTAGCTCATTGCGTGCGCGATTCAATTGCATTTGTTGCCGCCAAAAAAGCCACAAAACAGTAAAAAGCGCCGCAAAAAAGACGAAAGGTTTTATCTTCATCAGTCAGTGAATTTTATGACGTATTGGTCGGGTTTGCCAATACTGGTGAGGTTGTCCACATAAATGCCTATCATGAGACCGCGCCCATGGTCAAATTCAAATCCGGTGGCGCCCCTAGTCCGAAAACGGTCAACATAACGCACCTCCGTGCGAATAGCGTCTAAAAAACGATACCCAAGTCCTACATAAAGGCGGTTCTGATTGAAAGTGTTTAACACAACGTTTTTCCCGAGGTTCAGCCCAATCTCGTTGGAGGCTGCGACATACCAAGTTTTGTCGTCGTAGAAGTTGTTGCCATTGATGATGTAGCGAATCCGATAGCGGAAGCGGAAACGAGAGAGGAAGCGGAAATCGTCGCGCCCGGGTTGTTCCTGCCACCGCAGCTCATACCGATAGCGCCAAGTATGCATCCATTTGCCATTCGCGGCACGTTGGTGATGGAAAAACTGAAAGGTGGTGCGCAGCTCGTAGTAATCGGGACGCAACAGGTCCGACTCCTTTCCGAGGTATTCGTTGGTGTGCATGTAGCCCAGCGGCGAGATGGATAGTCGCGCGTTTTTTGAAAACTGATAATGCACCCACGGGCGGATACTTTCTCGCAGAGGTTCGGCAAACATATTGCGGTCGTTGAGACCCGATTTGCGGCGATACACAAAATCCAGGCCCACGCCCCATTGCTGGCGCTTATCCAATTGATTGATTTCGGTTTTGCTCCAAAATACGGTGTGAGGATATATGACCTTGCGGTCTTGTGCATGAAGCGGGACGAAAAAAGCCATGAACAGCAACGTCGCACACAAGATGTTAGCCTGAATGGGAAGGCGCATTGGAATATAGATGTTTGAGTTGTAACGCAACAAAGGTACCCCATTGACACGAACCAAATCCCCATTTTGGATTAGGTAACGGCTTCATACCTCGCCCAACAAGAACCGTCGCACCAGATTGAGGGCATACACGCCTGTCAATTGGATGTTTTTGAGCCGGTCTCGACCAAAGAGATGTTTGCGTGTCACGGTCCGCTTGCCATCGCTCGCTGCCATCCATACTGTGCCTACCGGCTTATCGGGTGTGCCGCCACTTGGCCCGGCAATGCCTGAAATAGCGAGCGCCACATCCACGCCCAAGGCTTGGAGAGCGCCTTGAGCCATTTCGCGTACTGTTTCTTCGCTCACCGCGCCAAATCGGGTGAGCGTCTCTGGCTGCACACCCAGCATTTTGGTCTTCATTTCATACGAATATGTGATGACAGACCCTGGGAAATAGGCTGACGAACCGGGGATAGTCGTAATCAGATGTGCCACATATCCCCCGGTACAGCTTTCCGCCGTGCCGAATTGCTTGCCCTGTGCCGTCAAAATTTTTCCCACCACTTGTGGCAACGAGTCGTCGTCATATCCATACACAAGGTCGGGGAGAATAGCGGCCAACTCCACGATTTTCGCATTCAGCTCTGCCTCAATCTGCGCTTCCGTCTCAGGCGTTACACTCCCTTCCCACATATCGGTCAGGCGCAACCGAACCTGACCAAGCGAAGGAAGATACGCCAACTTGATATGAGGCGGCAGGGTGTCTTCAAAATCCTTGATGCGAAGAGCGATGGCACTTTCTCCTTCTCCGGCGGTGAGCAAGGTGCGGTGTTTGACGGGGTGCGTGGGGAAGGTGGCGAGCAGCCGAGGGATGACCTCGTGAGTCATCAAGTATTCCATTTCAAAGGGCACGCCCGGGAGCGACACAAACACTTTTCCGTCGCGCTCAAACCACATTCCCGGCGCTTGCCCGACTTTGTTGGGCAACAGCACCGCCTTGTCGGGAAGCGTGGCTTGACCAACCATAGCAGGCGATACAGGACGACCTATTTTATTGAAATAGGCCACGATGCGGTCGTAAGTTTCTTGATGAAAAACCATCCGGGCATCAAAAATCTCTGCGAGCGTAGTCTTGGTCACATCATCTTTCGTGGGGCCAAGCCCCCCTGTCATTATCACCACATCGGCATCGGAAGCCGCGCGTTCAAGCGCCTGAGCAATGGCTTCGCGGCTGTCGCCCACGCTGCTTTTTCCCGTCACGCGAATACCTCGCAGCGTGAGTTCGCGGCCCATCCAAGCAGAGTTGGTGTCCACGATTTGGCCGATGAGAATTTCGTCGCCAATGAGAATGAGGTGTGCAGTCATATTTTGATACAGATTGACAGTTTGTTCGTTTTACGCAGGCAGGTTCTCGTCGCCTGTTTTTTCATTGAAAACATTTTGTTTTGCCACAAAAACAAATTTGAAGTAAAAGCCGCTTATTTTTGCCCGTTTTCCAGCAAAAATGACCTACGACGAATTTGGTTTTGAAGAATCAGTGCCTCAACCGGAATTGCCTGCCAAACCGCACGTCCCTATGCGACAGCAATTTCCAGCGGCTGGCTCGGACTATCTCGGCGGCACGAGCGACGGCTGGGAATACCGCACCGTGTTTGGCGGGTCAAAGTTGGCCTACACTTACGACATGGTGAAACAGTTTCTGCGCGAGGAAGGTTACGGGGACATTCCGCTGCCTGAAACGGCAGAAGAGTTGCGCTTGTTCAAACGGCCACGAGGGCGGCAGCTGCAATTGTTTGCGGAGCGCGGCTATGTGCACAACCCCATCAAAATCCTTTTTCCCAACGACACACGTCAACGCAACACTTTGATTTTGTGTGTTTACGATGAGAAATCCCCTCAACACCTGTTGCGTTTTCACGGGGTGCGCCTGCACTCAAAATAAAAATCGCCGGTACGCGATTGCCGCGTCCGGCGCCAAACCAAACCCTTACTGTGTGTCTTTTATACCTTGATTCGCTAGGATTTGTTAGATGAACATGATTGATTTTCTTGATTTTTAGCAGATTGCGATTGCAGCCATGCCCAAAACCTAACGGCGCGAAGTATACCAACGCTGAAGCTTTTGTACCTTGATTCATCGGGGCTTGTCTGATATTCGTGATTTTGAACAGATTGCGCTTTAAACCATATTCAAAACTTGGTGGCGCGAAGTGTAACGGCTCCCGAGAGGCTCTCCAACACCCTCCTCGTCGGGACGAGGAGGGTAGAAGGAGTTGTGTTTATTTGCCTGGCTTCTGGGGCAATTCAAACACGGGTTCCTTTCGGATGTGGGGAGCGATTGCGGCCAAGGTGGTCGTTTAGAGGCAATTGGGGGGCTGCGCTGATAGTCGTGTTTATCCAAAATACTGTCGCAAAGCATTGAGAAAAAGGTCTTTTTGCCCAGCGGAAACCACAAGGGTGACACCGTTTTGCAAAACCACATGTCCTCCTTTTCCGCGCACATATCTTTTGATGTGTTTCAGGTGAATGGTGTGCGAACGGTGTATGCGAGCAAAGCCTTTCTCTGGCAGCATTTGTTCCACCTCACGCAGGGTGCGGCACACCAAAATCTGTCTTTTGTCCGTGAAATGCAGCAAGGTGTAGTTGCCGCTTGCCTCCAAGTAAGCGATGTTGCGTACTTTTTCAAAACACAGCCCTTCCATCGTGGGCAACACGATTTTCTTTGAAGCCTTTTTTTTGCTTCCATATTCCGGCATAAAAGCGACCGAACGGGTGCTGCTGTTAGGCTTGTTGGAGTCGGCGATGCTATGGATAGATACTGCGTTCAACATGACACGGATGGTTTACTGTTAAATAGACATCAGATGCGGTTGTCAAGGTTATACAGGCTCGAAAAAATGACGTTGACGTGATGAAATCACTGGTGTGTCCTTGCTCTGCTTGTGAGATTTGACAAAAATTTCTGAGACAAAAGTATCGGGCCTATTTGCTGTGAGCAATCCAACTTTTAGGCAAAAGTCAGGTTTCTAAGCGTCGTGCCGAGTTTTGAAAAATGCTAAAAACGCGACATTTTTGGCCTTTCAAACGTCATGGCTAAAACTCCGTCCGACAAATTGTATCGCCTCATTCGCTCGCTTTCGCCGACAGAAAAGCGTTATTGCAAGCTGTTCATGGGACAAAAAACAGATGGAGAGGGGAAATACCAATACCAGCAGCTGTTCGATGCGATGGCCGAGATGGAGGTTTTTGACGATGAATTTTTGAAACACAAAATCTATAAAAACCAGCAGCCTGAAGGGAAAAAATACTCCGAGTTGAAGGCTTATTTGTACGAAATGGTGCTTAAAAGCCTACAATCGTTCGACGAACAGCAGTCCGTGGAGTATCGGCTCAATCACTTTGTACAGAGCGTGGCGGCACTCTACAAACGCGGCCATTACGACGACTGTCGCGACCTTTTGCACAAGGCAGCCAAATTGGCGCGTCAATATGAAAGCTTCACGCACCTGCTCGAAATAATCCGTTGGGAAAAACAACTGGCATACACTCGCATGGACGTAGATTTTTTGCACCGTCAGTTAGAACATCTTCAGTTCGAGGAAGACCGGATTTTGGAGCAACTGCGCAATGCCACCGACTACCGCAGAGCCTTTTTTCAAGTGTACACCACTATAAAAAGGGAGGCGCAACAACGCGGCTTCGACCGCATGGAGCGCCTGCAAAGCCTTGTAAATCAGGGCGCTTTCAGCGACCCTGACCAAGCTGCATCGCACAAGGCAAGGGTCACGTTCTACCGCACGCTGAATCTTTACCACTACGCCGCGCTGGAATACGAGCAATTCTACGACACAGGGCAAAAACTCATTGCGCTGCTGGAGTCGCAGCCGCACTTCTTGCGCGAAAACATCTCCGACTACATCGCCGCCTTGAGCAATCTCATCTTATCCTGTGGCCTATTGCAGCGATACGACGAAGTGCGGGAGTGTCTTGAAAAATTGCGTGCTCTGACCCCTATCACAGAGGATGACCGGCGCAAAATCCACCGCCAGTACTTCACCAACAAGTTTGCCTTGTGCACTTATACCGGTGCGTTTGAGGAAGCCCGTCAAGAAATGGAACGGTGCCTGAATGAGGCTGGCGAGTTTGATTCGCACGACTATGAAACGGCGAGTTTTTACTTTCAGTTTTGCACGATTTGCTTGGGTTGCGGCGACTACGACCGCGCCTTGGAGTATCTGAACGAATGGCAAAACCAACCCCGCTCCGTCGAACGCGAGGACTTGCAAAGCCTGGCGCGAATACTGGCTCTTATCCTTCACTTTGAGATGGGAAACACTGTGTTGCTGGATTCGTTGTTGCGTTCCGCTACACGATTCTTACAAAAGAAAAACCGCCTCTACGACTTGGAAAAGCGGTTTATTCACTTTATGTCCGAGTTGGTGAGGCAGCCCAACCCACAAGAGCAACGGGCTGTTTTTCATAAAATGAGGGAGGATTTGCAGCGCCTCGCATCGAACAAAAGCGCCCAAACGGTGCTGCAAACATTTGACCTTGAAGCTTGGCTAAGCGCCAAAACAACAGGGCAAACGTTTGCAGCCACAGTAGCGGAGAAATGGAGACGGGAAATGAGGAAACAAACTTGACAATGACGCTTAGCCGCCAGCTTTGATTCCGTTGTGCGTCAGGTCGATCAACGCATCGGCGCGGGTGTCCACCGCTGTCCAACGAGTACGATAGGTGTACTGACGTCCCTTGACATAGTGGCCTCCTTTGAGAGAGGTCATAGATTCATCGTCCAACGAGGTGACGAAGCTTTGCACTTTGAGGTCGCTGAGTGTGAGTTTATCTTTTGCCATACGATAACAGAGCAGTTTGAAATGTGAACAATCGGAAAAGAAGCGAAAGTTAACAGCTCGCCGGGAGGTGCGGTTTACCAACTTTTTGGAAAAGTCAGGTTTCTAAGAGGCGGAATTTGGCGAAACAATCGGGGCGATGTGCGTTTGTTTTGTCAAAGATACCGAAAAACCAATTCCGGCTCAAACCCCGCTCGAATGAGCGATGCGGCTGTTTTTTCGCGTGCGTGTTCCTGACCTGCGTATTGGCGACTTTTTTTCTCCACCAGTTGCTTCAGTAATTTTAGATACTCGTGCTCATCAATCGAATCTAAGGCGCGGCGAATCACACTTTCATTTATGTCGCGCATCCGGAGCTCTTGGCGGATGCGGGCACGTCCCCAATGGTTCATCCGAAATTTCCCACCCGCGTAAGCGAATGCAAAGCGTTCTTCGTCGAAGAAGCCATCCCCGCTCAACACTTCGAGGATTTGGGCAGCATCCGCTCCTTTCATGCCCAGCTCGGCCAATTTTGCCCGCACTTCTTTGGGGCATCGCTCTCTATAAGCACAGAAGTGCTCCATCTTGGCAAGTGCCTCATCGGGGGTGAGTGGCCGATTTGAGCGTCGGGGCATCATGGTTTTGATAACGGTTGAGGGGGCTTATTGAAATCGGAGCAGCACCAATCGGAGCCGGTTGCGAAATTCGGAAGGCACCACGCACTCGCGGGAGCTGATTTGAAGGGCATCGCGGAAGCGCAAGCGCAGATTTTGCCCAATGGTGTTGATGATGCTATTGCGGTCAAAATCGCCTGTGGGCGCGATGACATACTCGCTGCAAGTGTTTTCGTATTTTATCTCGTCGTTGAACAACACATGCAAGCGGTCTGCCGTGCGGGCAAGGTAGAAAGACGAAAAAGTGCCACTGTCGTCTTGTGAGTATTGCTTCTTGTGCAGCACCGTTTTCCAATGCGTTCGCCCGTCGGGGTGCATAGCGACGATGAAGACATCGTCGTAGTAAAAATCCATCACCATGCGCATTCCTTCGCGCCAAAAACCCCTACCTGCCGCTGCGCCGCGTTGTATTTCGCGCTGTCTTTCTGCCACCATTATCACACCGCCATCTTGTCGCAGCACCAACTGCTTCACCTCGGCATCTTCTACGCCTTTTGTGTCGTCTGACACATCTTTCTGCCTCAGCACAGAGATGAACTTGTCGTCGAAGGATTCGTATTGCAACACCCGGCTGGACAAATCGCCGGGAGTGATGGCGAAGTAGAACACGCCGTTGGAGCGGTCGCGGTTTTTTTCGGCATAAAGCCCTGCCGCCACCAAACGCTGGTTTAGATTGTCGTAGATGAATCGCACATCGCGGGTCAAGTATTCGCCCAATGGAGCACGAGTGAAAATATCGGGAGCATCGCTCACGCGCAGGATGGTGAACTCGTGCGCTCCCAATTTGGAACGGCGGTTGTTTTTCTCATTCACAATAAACAACTCACCCGCGTTGCTCAACGCCAAACCCTTGAACCCATCCTCATAAAACTCCTCGTCAATAGCAACGGTTTTGTCCCATAGCACCTGCATTTTATCCAGACGGAAACAAGTGATTTCCAACTTGTTGCGCTCCGAAGTGTTGAACACGACAAAACAGTTCTTGTCATCACTGCTTGCTATCTCAAGCGAAGGGGGAGCAAAGGGACGTTCACCGTAATCTTTCACCAACATGCTGTCAATCAGATTGGCGCCCGGGTCGTACTTGTGGATGCGAAGTACCGCGCGGCCACGCCGCCGCACTTTGTGGATGATGGAAAAATCGTTCTTGCCGCCGACCACAGAAAGTATCTGTACCCCGCGCCGGTCCAAATCATCCAAGCCTCGCGTCCAAGAATGGCGCATCTGGTTGTCGAACGCCTGTACCTCAAAATCGTCGAATTTGTCGCGGAACAACAAAATCCGGTCGCGCAAACGCCCGATGAGCTCATAGCCGTAGTCATTGCGTATCGAAATGCTCTCCGAGATATGGACAGATTGCGTCGCGGCACCACAGGGACATGAACACAAGAAGAGGTACAGGAAAAGGCGTAGTATTTTGCTCATGGTCTCGATTTTTGAAAAAACCTTCCAAAATTCGGGAGAAATTTGCACTTATGAAAATTCTCATCATCAACGGCCCCAATCTCAATTTGTTGGGCAAACGCGAGCCGGAGATTTATGGCCACCGATCGTTCGACGAGTACTTCGGGGTGCTGAAGAATGATTTCCCGGGGGCCGACCTCGCCTATTTTCAAAGCAACCACGAAGGCGCAATCATTGACAAGCTGCACGAGTCAGGCTTTTCAGTGGATGGAATCGTGCTCAACGCCGGGGCGCTCACCCACACCTCTATTGCCTTGGGCGATGCCGTGGGGGCCATTCCCTCACCCGTTGTGGAGGTGCACATTAGTAATGTATATCGGCGGGAGGCCTTTCGGCACCACTCTTTTTTGTCGGCAAAATGTGTGGGCAGCATCATCGGCTTAGGACTCGAAGGCTACCGTCTGGCGGTGCAGTATCTGCTCCATCACGAGCGGACATGATGCGATTTGGCTACTGTTTGCTTTCCTCGGCTTGCTCACCTGCCAGCAAAAGATGTTCACGCATTTTCAGCCGGAACCGAATGATTGCCAAAAACGTCTCAAACTCTTTGGGTCGTGCTCTGGGCGGGTTTTGCAAATAATCACGCACCAAAGCGGCATGGGTCGCCTCACTTGGATTACAGTGGTACGCCGCCGTCTGGAGCGCTGAAGCAAAATGCCAACCGGGAATGACCCCGCTACCATAAGCAAGGCGGCGATATTGCTCCAAAAGACACTCCAACAAATTTATGGACCAAGGCTGACGATGCCCCTCCACTGCTCGCAGCGCTATCTGATTGTCATGCTCAATTACCAAGTTGTTTTGTCCGAAAAACACCATGGCCTTCTCCACAAAAAGTGCAAGAAACGCCTCCATTTCTTTGGTTCGCCACAACGCATGACGAAAATCGCGGGTGAAGCGCCGTAGCACCGCGCCTGTCCATTGCTCATCTTTGTGGCTGACGATGGATGATAACAGCGCATCCGCATTGTTCGACCTGTCGAGCGTGTCAAGTACGCGCTCGCATGACTGACCACTCAACAGGAGTAGCTGGGCGGGTGGAAGCAGGCGAAGCAAACAGCGGAATAGCGCCACACGCCAATCGTCAGAGGCATCCTTCGGCAAAAGCGCGAGCCATGGGGCAATAGCCTCTTCGGAAAGGTCGGGCAGTGTCTTTTTTAAAAAAAAATCGGCAATACCTCCATCCTGCGACAAAGCCGACGCGAGCCTTTCCCTGAAAAAATGGACGGTTGATGAAAAAAAACGGCTTTCCGGCAACTTCATCAAAACGATGGCCGCCGCATGGCGCACTTCACGGTTTTTGTCCAAAAGTGCCCTTTCCAACAAATCCTCATCCGTCGCTGACAGGCGAACTTGCAGTATATCAACGAATTGGGCTTTGTGGCCTGCTGTCTCCTGCGACCATGTTTTTTCGAGCCAAGCAAGTGCCAACAGGGGGTTGCGGGCACGAGTCAATCGTAGTAGTTTTTTGCGTTCCGCAAAAGTATTGGTGAGCCAATCCATTTCCTCCTCCCTGACCACTTCGCTCCATTCTGGGTTTTGGTGAGCCAGCCACTCGCCGCGCGTTCCCAATACAGGTCGAATTTTATCCACTAAATTAGCATCGCGGGCTGCCCGCTCCAGCAACTCGGGCAGCAGTTCGGGGGGCACAAAAAGATGGTTTTGAGCCGCCAGCTTCACAAACTCCGGCAGCGCATTTATATGATGCCCCGACAACAGAAACCACAGGTCTTTTGCAGCGGCATCGTTGCAGTACGTTGCCTCATCTGCTGGTGAGGAAGGAACAGTGGCGGATGGAGCGGCGACCGCGAGCAGGGAGGCGGCATGCTTCAACAGGTGAGTTGTTGCGAGTGCTTCCATAAGCGTTTGCGCGGGGTCGGGGGAAGGAGAAATGTTCAAGGGGGCCAAAGCCTTTTCAGGGAGCGGGTGGCGCTCCGTGCCGACGATGAAAGCTTTTATGATGGTTTGAAAAATGGACATGACCGGGCCGCAAGTTATTGGACTTGCGCGGGGACACAAAAAAAACAGGTGCCTCACTATCCGGTGAAGCACCTGCATCCTACAGGTTGGCAATCTTCGGGCATCAGTTCAAGCCAAAAGCCTTTTTGATGTCGTTCACCGCATCGAGTTTTTCCCAAGTGAAGGTCTCTACCTCGAGGGTTTTCGTGGAGCCGTTCAGGCCGATTTGAACTTTTTTCTTTTGCGGCTCGCGACCAAAATGTCCATAAGCGGCCGTTTCCGAAAAAATTGGGTTTTTCAAGCCAAAACGCCGCACGATGGCCGCTGGGCGCAAGTCGAAAATCTTGAGGAGTTTTTGCGCGATTTCGCCATCGCTCAAGCCTTTCACCTTGCAAGTGCCATAAGTATTGACATAAAGCCCGACGGGCTGCGCTATTCCGATGGCGTACGCGACCTGCACCAAAGCTTGGCTGCACAGGCCGGAAGCCACCAGGTTTTTGGCGATATGGCGTGTGGCGTAAGCTGCCGAGCGGTCCACCTTGGAAGAGTCTTTCCCGCTAAAAGCACCGCCGCCGTGCGCGCCTTTGCCACCATAGGTGTCCACGATGATTTTGCGGCCGGTAAGCCCCGTGTCGCCATGTGGCCCGCCTATGACGAATTTGCCAGTGGGGTTGATATAGTATTTGATGTCGGGAGTGAAGAGCCTTTGCACCCGTTTGGGCAGGTGCTTCTTCACACGCGGGATGAGGATTTTTTGCACGTCGGCGGCAATGCGAGCCTGCATTTTCTCCTCCGTGTCGAAATCGTCGTGCTGCGTGCTGACGACGATGGCATCAATCTTTTTAGGAACGTGCTTGTCGGTGTATTCGATAGTGACTTGGCTTTTTGCGTCGGGTCGCAGATACTTCATCTGCTTGCCTTCTTTTCGGATGGCCGCGAGTTCGCGCAACAGCAGATGGGCGAGTTCGAGAGCAAGTGGCATATAGTTGTCCGTCTCGTTGGTAGCATAGCCGAACATCATGCCTTGGTCGCCCGCGCCTTGCTCATCCTCGCTTTTTTTGCCCACATCCACGCCTTGCGCGATGTCGGGGCTTTGCTCGTGAATGGCGCTGATGACACCGCAGCTCTTGGCTTCAAACTGGTACTCGGCCTTTGTGTAGCCGATTTTTTCGATGGTGCGGCGAGCAGTTTCCTGCACGTCCACATAAGCTTTGGAGCGCACCTCGCCTGCGACTACGACGAGGCCGGTAGTCACCAGTGTCTCGCAAGCTACTTTGGATTCGGGGTCTTGCACCAAAAATGCGTCGAGGATGGCATCGCTGATTTGGTCGGATACTTTGTCGGGATGACCTTCTGACACGGATTCGGAAGTGAAGAGGTATGGCATTTCTTAATGAAAAATTATGAAATTATGAACGATAGTTGGTCTATCCCGAAATACCGGGATTGAATTTGACGAAACGAAAACCCATGTTCATGGGGAGGGCAGCGAGATTGTCATGTTTACTCTTGCGTTTCGCTCCATTGCTAAAAAGCGCCGCAAAGGTAGGGGTTGCCCGCCGAAAAAAGGAGTAAATGCCGAAGTTGCCTTGTAAAAGACACTCACGACGCGGTTCATTTTGCAAATTGAAAAAAAATCATTTGCAAAACAAGTAGTCAACAACGTAGTTTTGCAGACATGAAACATGCATCCAACATCATTGACGCGGCGGGGTATCTCGCCATTTCCACGCGCCTGCAACGGCTTGCCGACAATCTACGCAAAGACGGTGCCATGATTTACCAGCATTTCGGCATCGAATTCGAGCCAAAGTTTTGGCCTGTGGTGTACACGCTTTCAAAAAAATCACCGCTGGGGATTCTCGACCTTGCCACCGAAATCGGCTACGCCCATCCCTCGGTCATTGCTTTGGTGCGCGAAATGGAGCAGAAAAAGTGGATTCGCTCGCTCAAAGACAAAACCGATTCACGCCGCCGACTGCTCAGCCTTTCGCCGCTAGCGCTTGATTTGGTAGCGAAAATGGAGCCTGCTTGGAGCGTGATAGAAGCAGCCCTCGAAGAAATCTGCGAGGGGGCAACGCCCTTGCTCAAGGCCATCAGCGAGGTGGAGGCACGCCTTGAGCAGGAACGTTTTTTGGATGTCGCCAAGCGTATCGCCCGCGACAGAGCCGAGCAGTCCGTGCGCATCATTGACTATGAGCCGCGCCATCAAGCGGCTTGGGAGCGATTGAACCTTATCTGGATTGCGAAGGATTTTGAAGTGGAGGAAATAGACCGGGAGACGCTTGGCCAGCCAGAAAAGTATTTTCTCAGCGGCGGCGGGGCGGTTCTGCTGGCCGAAAAAGACCATGAAATCATCGGCACGGTCGCCTTGCAACCGTTTGGCAACGGGTCGTTCGAGCTGGCAAAAATGACTGTGGCAGAAAAGGCACGGGGGCTGAAAATCGGGGAAAAACTGGGTTGGGCGGCGCTGGAAAGGGCGCGAAAACTCGGCGCAAAACGGGTGTTTCTATATTCCAACACAAAGGCCTTTCAGGCCATCAACCTGTATTTCAAACTCGGTTTTCGCGTGGTGCCTTTGGACAGTCAAGAGTTCAAGCGGGCAAATATCCAGATGGAAATAGTGTTCTGAAAAGGGTCAGGAATGGCCCATGGAAGCGTCTTTTTCGACCTCGTCTTCCACCACTTCAAGCTCCCTTTCCAGCTCTGCCAACCATTCATCCAATTTGTCGGTGGCCATGTTGGTCAAACGGTCGAGCATTTTCCTTCCGCGCTCGGTGAAAAAGAGAAAATACACGGCCCCACCCGCTAAGGCACCCACCAATAACAGTCCGAGTGTGTTGCGTTTTTCCATGGTCAAGTTGTTTGTTCAAACAAAATCAGGAGGGTTGGATAATGTCTTCCGTTTCGTTGGGCGTGTCTGTCTTTTTGCGTTTCAGCTGGCTGCGCAAATCCGCCACGCCACTTCGCAAAGCGCCGTACAACTTGGCCTTCGACGAACGCAGCGATACGCCTTTTGCTTTTTTAAACAAGTTGGGCAGATAAGCGAGCAGCAGCGGGGCCACTATTTTAAGCAGCACCCGCGCACGGGTATTGCCCACCAGCAAGTCGGTGGCCACATGTAGCGGCCCCCGCAAGCTATTGGCCACCCCCGTTGCTACCGGACCGGGTGGTTCGGAGAGCCCAAGGAGCGACTGGGCAAAGCTGGAAGCGAGTTGACTTGGGCGAAGGTCGGAGCGGACTTCCTGCCAACTAGCGCGCAGGTCTGCTTGCTCCCGTTCAAGGCGAGTCTTTAGTTCGGCTTTTCGCCTTTTGAGTTCGCTAAGGTTATCCACTTGTGTTTTCGTCTTCAGTAGTTTCATCCTGTAACATGTTGTGAATGATTTTGGAACGGACCAGCGGCGGAATGAAGCGATAGGCAATCGCGGCCACGGGAACAAATATCAAGCCTGCCAACACAAACCCCCCTGCCCGATTGTCGAGATAATCGCCAAGCCACACAGCAAAGCCGATGCTGAGAAAAAACAGAATCATCAAGGAGAAAACGATGATAATCAACATACCAGCAAAGGCGGATGCGGCACCTGATATTTTTTCGGTGGCTGTGAGCGAGTAATACTCCCAGCGCGTCTCTATATGCTGAAGGCTTTTGTCGAGCAGGCGTTCAAAGGATGATTCCTGTTTGGGTTCTTCTGACATATTCGTGTGTTGGTATCAGCCTCTAAGGTATTGCGTTTCTTGCAAATCAAATGTTGCTCGCTAAGGGTTTTTTGTTTTTAAGCGCTTTGACAAAAAGAAACATTCTTTTAAAAACCCGAACAGCGAAAATGGCCGTATAGAGCATCTACTTTTGCCTGTTTTTTATTCTACATTTTCACAGCTACACAATTTTCGCATGAACTCAATCCGCAACTCCCGCTTGCTCCCCACTATTGGCCTCCTTATGGGGGTACTCGTTTGGCTCGCCAACAATGCCAATCCACCCACGGGCAACACAGGCGCCCCTTTCAATGGGCATTGCAACAGTTGCCACGGGGGCGGCAACCCCAACGGCTTCAACGGCAACGTTGAAATCAGCGGCCTGCCGCCTACCATTCAACCAAACACCTTGTATCCGCTCACACTCACAATGACCCCCACAGCGGGCACACCGGCTAAGGGCGGGTTCCAATTAGTGGTCGTCAATGGCAACAACGCAAACGCAGGAGACCTTGCTTCTGTAAATGCCGAGACGGGCACAGAGTTCCTCGCTGGCCGCGAGTATATCGAGCATCGCAATGGCAAAAACTTTGTGGGCGGCTCCACCTCGTGGAACTTCAATTGGACCTCGCCCGCCAGCGCCGCAGGCAACATCATTAGATTTTATTTCATCGGAAATTTCACCAACGGAAATGGCAACGATAACGGTGACTTCCCCGTCGCGGCATCCGAAACAATACCCTTTGAAGCCCCGGCCCCAGTGACCGCCACTATCGTGGACATCAACCATGTCTCTTGTTTTGGTGGCAATAACGGCAGTGCGACCGTGGAGGCCGGAGGTGGCAACCCTCCATACACCTATTTGTGGAGCAACGGCCAGACATCATCTACCGCTATCAACCTCACGGCTGGCAACTATACTGTCACCGTGACTGGCTCAAGCGGCAGCGGCACCGCCACGGCGACGGCGACCATCACCCAACCGCCAATACTCAACGCCACCGCAACCCCTGCCGGGCTTATCACTTGCGCCAACCCCTCTGTCAATGTAACAGCGAATGCAACAGGCGGCACTCCACCTTACTCCTACAACTGGTCAAACGGCGACACTGGCAATCCTGCTTCTTATTCACAACCCGGGCAGCATTCCGTTACTGTGACCGACAACAACGGCTGCACCCGTGTGACCACTTTCACTATCAATGCCAACCTAACCCCTCCCACAGCAGTCGCTGGCCCGCCCGGCACCCTTACCTGCGTTCAAACAACCGTCACACTTAACGGCACAGGCTCATCATCAGGCCCTAACTTTTCCTACTTGTGGACGGCCTCAGCCGGTGGCAATATCGTTTCTGGCGCCACTACGCTGATGCCAACCGTGAACGCCGCAGGCACATACACCCTGCAAGTAACCAACAGCACCAACGGATGCACTTCCACCGCTTCGACAACCGTGACAAGCAACATCAATCCGCCCGATATTTCAGCAACTGGCGGAACGCTAACTTGCGCATCCAATAGTGTTGTCATCACAGCCAACTCAAACACTCCGGGAGTCTCCTACTCATGGAGTGGGCCGGGAGGCTTTACTTCCAATCAACAAAATCCGACCGTGAGCGTACCCGGCAGCTATGTCGTCACAGTGACCAACCCTGCTAACAATTGCACCAATACCGCCACGGCGAACGTGGCGCAAAACACCACCCCGCCAACGGTCAGTTCAAGCGTCAACGGCATACTGACATGCGTCGTCACTAATGTCCAGATTACCGTTTCCACCAATGCGGCCAATCCCACCTTTGCTTGGAGTGGGCCGGGCGGCTACACCTCCAATCAGCAAAGCCCCAATGTATCGGTGCCCGGCAACTACACCGCCACCGTGACCAACACAGCAAACGGCTGCACCGCTTCCAGCACCGTGACCGTCAACCAAAACATAGCCACACCGGGAGCCAACGCCTCCGTGAGCGGGCCTATCACCTGTCTTGACACAATCGTGCAGCTCGCAGGCAGCTCGCCGTCGCAGCCCGTGGCATTTGCATGGAGCGGACCCAACAATTTTGTCTCCAACCAGCCCAACCCGAATGTCAATACGCCCGGCAACTACACGTTGACCGTTACCTGGGGCACCAATGGATGTACTTCAACATCTTCGGTCACAGTCATTCAAAACACCACACCACCTACGGCCAGCATCGCGATACCCCCCAATCTAAATTGCAATAACCCAACCGTGCAACTCAACGCTTCCGCTTCCTCGCAAGGCCCCAACTTTACTTATCTGTGGACGACTCCCAACGGTAACATTGTGTCAGGGGCCAACACATTGACCCCCACGGTGAACGCGGCCGGAAACTATAATTTGTTGGTGACCAACACCACCAATGGCTGCACCTCAACAGCCACCGCCACCGTTTTCCAAACGCCACCAGTCAGCGCCAGCGCCACTGCCATGCCTGTCAGTTGCAACGGCGGAGCCAACGGCGCTGCCACTGCCGTTGCGAACGGAGGCGCGGGAGGTTTTGTCTTTGCTTGGAGCAATGGCGGCTCCACGGCCACTATTGGCAATCTGCCCGCTGGCACATATATCGTCACCGTCACCGATGCAGAAAATTGTACTTCCACCGCTTCGGCCACCGTCACACAACCTGCTACACTGGCAGCCAACGCAACAGCCACGGCTGAAACCTCCAATGGCGCGAACGATGGAACCGCCACAGCTGCCCCCACAGGCGGAACTCCCGGTTATTCCTACCAGTGGAGCAATGGTGACACCACCCCCACCATCACCAACCTTGAGCCGGGCAGTTACACCGTCACCGTCACCGATGCCAACAATTGTAGCACCGTGCAAACCGTGACGGTCAACAGTTTCAATTGCAGCATCACGGCGAGTGTTTCCGCCACGAACATCTCTTGCAACGGTGCAAACGATGGCTCCGCAACGGTCGCCGTAGAGGGTGCGGCCCCCCCCATAGCTTACATTTGGTCAAATGGCGACACCACCGCTACCATCACCGATTTGTCGCCCGGAACCTACACCGTTTCCATCGTGGATGCCAATGACTGCCCAGCCTCCCTATCTGTGAGCATCATCGAGCCTCCTGCGCTTTCTGCCAATGCCACCGCTACTGCCGAAACCGCTTCCAATGCCAACGATGGCACCGCTTCCGCCCTGCCAACAGGCGGCACAGAACCCTACTCTTACGAGTGGAGCAATGGCGACACCACTGCCGTCATCACTGGCTTGGCGCCGGGCAGCTATTCTGTCAGTGTCACAGATGCCAGCGGCTGCATTGCTAGCCAGACCGTCATTGTCAATGCCTTCAATTGTGCTATCACCGCAAGCATTGCGGTTGCCAATGCCTCCTGCCCCGAAACCAGCGACGGCCAAGCCACCGTTACCCTCGAAGGCGGCTCCTTGCCTTTCACCTACTTGTGGAGCAATGGCGACACCACCGCTACCACTACCAACCTCTCCGCAGGGATTTATAGTGTCACGGTGATTGATGCCGATGGCTGTTTTGCCGCTCAAGCAGATACGGTTGCTTCGGGAGATGTGCAGCCACCAATCATCACTTGCCCCGGCGACATCAATCTCTGTGGCGCAGACTTGGTCAATTACCCCGCGCCCAACGTTTCAGACAATTGCAGCCTTGGCAACAATCAAGCAGTGCTGATAAGCGGCCTTCCGAGCGGCTCCGCTTTCAATGACGGCATCACGGTTCAGACCTTTCGAGTAACAGATGCCTCAGGGAATTCATCTACTTGCTCGTTCAAAGTAACCGTAAACCCCCTGCCGGATATTTTGGTAGATACCATCATCTTCGACTCGCTCGCTCTCGGCATCGGAAGCATTCAAATCACGCCCGTAGGCGGCACGCCGCCGTACATTTTTATTTGGCGTAAAAACGGGGAGTTCTTCTCCAATGAAGAGGACTTGGAAAACCTCAATGCTGGCATCTATTCCCTGCTCATCATTGATGCCAGTGCCTGCCAAACCCAACTGGCACCCATCACTATTAGCAACACCGTGAGCGCAGACGACATATTCGAAGCGGAGGCCTATATCCGGCTATATCCCAACCCGACCAGCAGCTCGTTCCGTTTGGACACCAAAGGCTTCACACCCGCAGCCGCGCAGATATTAAATGCGCAAGGTCAACTAATGCAGCGACTTAGCACAGCCGAACTGACAAACGAGATACCCGTCGCTCACCTGCCAGCTGGTTTTTACTATTTGCACTTGTCAACAGACAAAGGCAAAATATGGGTAGTGAAATGGATAAAAACAGATTAAGCATCGCGTTCAGTAAAAAAGATTCATTTCCACAAAGAACCAACCAACCAACAAAGCCCGCCGCGCTGCTTAAAGGCACCCGCGGCGGGCTTTTGATTTGCTCGCGCTCGAACACATTTGAAAATAAAACTTTCGCTTCTAGCAAAAATTAACCTGTTAAAACCCATGAAACCCCGATATTTACCCCTTCAAACACTTACACAGCAACTACATTTCACAACGTTACCGCCACTAATGGAAGAAAAAAAACGCCGTCCGCGCATTACAAAGCCGGACCCCGTCTCCCCGCTGAAAGAGCGCGAGAGACCCCTTCAGGACAACGAATCATCTGAAAATCAGGATGAAACCAATGAACGCAAGCCTTGGCAAGACCGCAATCAGGAAAGCGGCGGAGGCACCTTTGAGCGCAAGCCCTGGCAGGACCGAGGCCAACAAGGGGAACGCAAGCCCTGGCAAGACCGCAATCAAGGCGGCGGCGGTGGCGGCTACGAGCGCAAGCCCTGGCAGGACCGAGGCCAACAAGGGGAACGCAAGCCCTGGCAAGACCGCAATCAAGGCGGCGGCGGTGGCGGCTACGAGCGCAAGCCCTGGCAGGACCGAGGCCAACAAGGAGAACGCAAACCCTGGCAAGACCGCAATCAGGAAAGCGGCGGTGGCGGCTACGAGCGCAAGCCCTGGCAGGACCGAGGCCAACAAGGGGAACGCAAACCCTGGCAAGACCGCAATCAAGGCGGCGGCGGTGGCGGCTACGAGCGCAAGCCCTGGCAGGACCGAGGCCAACAAGGGGAACGCAAACCCTGGCAAGACCGCAATCAAGGCGGCGGCGGTGGCGGCTACGAGCGCAAGCCTTATGGTGACCGCAAGCCCTTCAACAAAGGTGGTGGTGGCGGTTTTGGCAAAAAGCCATTCGGCAAAAAACCTTTCAAGAAAAAAGACGAATTCTACATCGAGCGCAAGCCGAAACCCGGTCTGCCGAGCGGCGAGGGTATGCCCCTAAATAAATACCTCGCGCATTGTGGAGTGTCGTCGCGACGCAAAGCCGTCGAATATATCGAGCAAAACAAAGTAACCGTCAACGGCGAGGTCAAGAACGAGCCATTCTATCGCATTCAACCCGGCGACGTGGTCATTTGCGATGGCAAACTGGCCACCATCCAAGAGCGCCCCGTCTATGTTTTGCTCAACAAGCCCAAAAATGTCATCACGACCACCGACGACGACCGAGGCCGACCGACCGTTATGGACATCGTGGACCCGCACTTCCCAGAACGGCTCTACCCCGTTGGTCGCCTCGACCGCGAAACCACTGGCCTCCTGCTCATCACCAACGACGGCGACTTGGCGCAAAAACTCTCGCATCCCAGCATGCAAGTGCAGAAACAATATCGCGTCGGGCTCCGCAAGCCACTTACGCAAGCCGATTTGGAACATATCGAACGCGGTGTGGAACTTGAGGATGGCCTCATGGAGGTGAATTGGATTCGCTTCTCGGAAGACCACCCCGAACGCGACATAGTTGAACTCGAAATCTCTTCTGGCCGCAACCGCGTAGTGCGCCGGCTGTTCGAGGCATTGGGCTATGAGATTTTCAAACTCGACCGATTCTACTTCGCCGGGCTGACGAAAAAAGATTTGCAACGTGGCTCATTCCGCGAGCTGACGCAGCGCGAAGTCATCATGCTCAAACACTTCACGGGCCACCCCTCTACCGGGCCTAAAAAGAAACAGCCGGAGGAAAAACAAACCGATGCTGAAAGCACCGACAACAGCGCGGAGGAAGAAGCATCCTAACGTTTTGATATCGAAAACGCATCCTTAGCATGAAAACAATAAGCCAAACTCTTGTCGCGCTGTTTGCGCTGCTTTGCTGGACCTCAGCCTCCGCACAATCCAATTTTGGAGAATTCAGATGGGGCCTTAAAGCCGGGGCCAACTTTGCCAGTGTCAACAACCTGAGCAATGACGTTGAAAAAGACAAAGGGAAAGTGGGCTTTGTGGGAGGTGCATTTTGCAAAATCCCGCTCAAACACTATGTCTCCATTCGCCCAGAACTGCTTTTTCACACCAAAGGTGCCACGCTCGATATCCCTACGGACGTGACTGGGCAGCGATATACCGGGCGCTATGCTACCAACTACATCGAGCTGCCGCTATCAATTGATTTTGATTTGCCGTTCTTCCTTGATTTGCATGTAGGGGTGCAAGGCGCGGTGCTGCTTTCAAAAAAACTCACCGTTGACGGGAGCGCGGTAAAAGACCCCGAGAACTTCAATAGCAGCGAATTTGGCTGGCACATAGGCGGCGGAATAGACCTTGGCAACATCGGCATCCATCTGCGTTTTCAACAAAGCTTGACTTCATTCTATGACACTTTTTTAATGGGCGCTGGCAACGTGGAACCCCGCAATTGGGGGCTGGCCCTCACTGCATCTTATATGTTTGTCAATTGAACAAATCCCGCGTTCTGTCAGTATAGCACACTCTCCCGCCGGGGCACCTTCCAACAAAGATGCCCCGGCGCTGTTTTCAAGCAGTCAATCTATTTTTGCCACCATCTGCGCACACTTCGCGCCCGAAGAACGGAGCAAGCAGTGCGCCCCCTCCGTCACTATGGCTCGCATCCAAACCGATATACTCGTCCTCGGCTCCGGCATTGCCGGGCTGACATTCTCCATCAAAGCCGCTCGACAATTCCCAACCCGTCAAATCCTTGTGTTGACAAAGACCACCGAAGGCGAAAGCAACACCCGCTACGCGCAGGGAGGCGTGGCTGCCGTGTGGGACGAGGAAAAAGACAATTTTGAAAAACATATAGCCGACACGCTCGACGCAGGCGACGGCCTTTGCAACGAGCGCGTGGTGCGCATCGTCGTGGAGGAAGGCCCAAGTCGGGTGCAAGAAATCATCGAGTGGGGCGCTCGATTCGACAAGGAAAAAAACGCTTCGGGCTACGACCTCGCCCGCGAAGGCGGTCACTCCGAACACCGCATTCTCCATTACAAGGATTTGACCGGTTGGGAAATGCAGCGCACCCTGATGGAAGAGGCTGCCAAATACCCCAACATAAAAGTGATGGAACACTATTTCGCGCTCGACCTAATAACCCAGCACCATTTGGGGCGAATGGTCATCCGCGTCACCCCCGGCATAGAGTGCTACGGCTGCTACGCCCTCAACAAACAAAATGGGGATATTGACACCATCCTCTCGCGCGTCACCATTCTTTGCACGGGCGGTGCAGGACAAGTGTATAAAGCCACCACCAACCCCATAATCGCCACGGGCGACGGCGTGGCCATGACCTACCGCGCCAAAGGTCGCGTGCAGAATATGGAATTCATGCAGTTTCACCCGACCTCACTTTATAATCCAGCAGGCGAAAACCCCTCTTTCCTTGTCTCAGAGGCTGTCCGTGGCTTTGGTGGCATACTGAAAACCGCTGAAGGAGAAGAGTTTATGCAGCATTACGACGAACGTCGCTCGCTTGCCCCACGCGACATCGTGGCCCGCGCCATTGACTCTGAAATGAAAAAACGCGGTACCGACTGTATGTACCTCGATTGCCGTCATCTTAACAAAGATGATTTCGTGGCGCACTTCCCTACCATCTATGAAAAATGCCGCAGCATCGGGATAGACCCCATGCACGACATGATACCTGTGGTGCCCGCCTGCCACTATATGTGCGGTGGCATCATGACCGACGAACATGGGCGCAGCAGCATCGGGCGGCTCTACGCAGCAGGCGAATGTAGCAGTACCGGTCTGCATGGTGCCAATCGCCTCGCTTCCAATTCCCTACTCGAAGCGATGGTGTTTGCTCACCGCATCTTCCTCGACATTCAAGACAAACTGGATGGTTGGCATTTTCAGGACAACATTCCCGATTGGAATGCCGAGGGCACTACCGACCCGCAGGAAATGGTACTTATCACCCAAAGCATTAAGGAGTTGAAGGAAATCATGTCCTACTACGTCGGCATCGTGCGCTCCAATATTCGTCTCAAACGCGCGCTCGACCGACTTTTCCTGCTTTATCAGGAAACGGAGGAACTCTACAAAACCACCGCCGTCAGCCCTCAACTCATGGAATTGCGCAACCTCATCACCATTGCCTACCTCATCACCCGCTCGGCCTCGCACCGCCGCGAGAGCCGGGGGCTGCATTTTACAACGGACTTCCCCGACAAATTGCCCTTTGTGGAGGAATCTGTTTTGTAGGCATAATGCGGTAATCGGGGGAATACGGAAATGTGATATGCTTCGCGCCGATAGGTTTTGGGTATGGCTAAAAGCACAATCTATTCAAACGTGGGTTTGGCGTTAAAACTTTTGAAAATCCAGGGATGGTGCCCTGAAACACATTCCGGGGCGCGGCCCCTCCATCAAACAATATCGAGCATCTCCTACCGATTTTTCGGGGCGCTGCGCCTGCCTGAGTGGTCACAAAAATTCAAATATCGCAAACGTTTGATTTCCATAAAGTCATTTTAGCACCTCAAAGAGGTGAAAAGTTGATATACCTCGCGCCGCCAAGTTTTCAGCATCGTCTAGGGTAACGTTTACTAAACTTTTGAAGTTTAGTAAACGTGATCTCAATGCACTGGCTTGGTATTCGGGCAATGCCATGAAACACCCACACCCCGTCGGCACCAAACGGGCCAACGCGCTGGGATTCCATGACCTGAGCGGCAATGTGTGGGAGTGGTGTCACGATTGGTACGACATGGGCTACTATGCCCGCACCCGCGACGCTCAAGACCCTGCCGGGCCCGAAAAGGGGGATTTGCGCTGTTTGCGCGGTGGTGCTTGGAACAATAGCGGGAAGCATTGCCGTATTGCCAACCGCAGTAGCCGATACCCCGATTTCCGCGATGGCAGTGTCGGCTTTAGGGTAGCTCGGCGGCCTTGATGCGTTTGCCGATTTTGTATAAAGGATAAGCATTGACGCTCACCAATCTTTTCGTCTGTCGCTTCGTTGGGGTTGTTGACGCTGCTCGCGGTACTTTCTGGCGTTTTTCTGGTCTTCCGGCCCGATGGCTGTTTCGAGCAGGCGACGCGCCTCTTCCTTTTTCAATTTTTGAGGGCTTTCGGGTGGTTGCTGTTCTTGCTGCTGACCTTGATTGGGTTGTTGTTGGGGTTGGTTTTGCTGCTCGTTTTGTGGGGGTTGTGGCTGTTGATTTTGTTCTTGCTGTGAGGGTGGGGGTTGCTGTTGTTGGTTGGGCTGGTTCTGTTCTTTTGATTGCGGCTTTTGATTTTCCTCTTCTTTTTTCAATTTCTTTTTGGCCATCTGCAAGTTCTGCTTTGAGTCGGCATCGCCTGGACGCAGGCGGAGGCTATTTTCATAAGCATCCATGGCCTCTTTGTATTTTCCTTGCTTGAGCAAAGCATTGCCCAAGTTGTGCAGCGCATCTGCCTTGAAATTGCGGTCGGTAGCTGTGCGGGCTGCTTGGCCAAACCGGGCCTCGGCATCCTCCCATTTTCCTTGCTGGTAGAGGGCATTGCCGAGATTGTAAGCCGCTTGCGGGTCGCCATAGTGGAGGTCGGCGGCATCGCGGTAATGTCTCTCCGCGTCCTTGTAGCGCTCCCAATCGAAAGCCTCGTCACCTTTGCGCAACAGTTTGTGCGCCGATTGGCACCACAGTGTCGAGCACAAAAACAGCAAAAGCGATATGGAACAGATGGACTTGCTCATGACGAAAGGCGGTTTCTTTTTCTAAACGAAATCAAGGTTTCCAATAGCAGCAGTATCAATGCTGGCAATAGAAACCACTGATACCAAGATTCAAATTCAGCAAAAGAACGCACTTCTAAGGCGCGTTTTTGTAAGCTTCCCACTTCGCGGCGCAAAGCCGAAATAGCGGCATTGCCTTGCTTGATATTGAAAGACCGACCACCGCCTGCTTGGGCCAACTTGTTGAGCATTTCTTCATTGAGGCGGGTCAGCACTATTTCTCCTTTGTCGTCGCGCTTATATTGCGCTGCTCCCATCCCGTCTGTGGGGATAGGGCCGCCACTCGCAGTGCCTGCTCCTACCGCAAAGACCACTATGCCATTGGAGTACGTCTTTCTGGCTTTTTCCACAGCACCTTCGTCATGGTCTTCGCCATCGCTGATGAGGATGACGGCCCGGCCCCCACCCGGCTCGTAGCCAAATGATTGTTGCGCCAAATCAAGTGCTGCTATAATGGCGGTTCCTTGTGCGGTGATAAGGTCAGGCGAGGCGCTTTGTATGCTTTGAAGGATGAAGGGATAGTCCGTCGAGAGCGGCATTTGCAAGAAAGCGTTGCCGGCAAAAAACACTAGGCCAATGCGTTCGCCTTCAAGTGCCTGCACAAGTTTTTGGGCAAATACCTTGGCGAGTTCGAGGCGGCTGGGAGCCACATCTTGGCACAACATGCTCTGCGAAATATCAAGCGCGATAAAAACATCGGAAGCTTGCTGAGTGGTGGTTTGTTTTTTGGCGCCTAATTGTGGATTCGCCCACGCGATGGCGAGCAAAACCAGCCCTGAGGAGAGCAAGAGGGTTTTGAGCCACAGCCTCTGCGCTGAAAAACTTGGCATCATGCGCTCCACATTGCCCAACCGCGTCAAGGCGTTTTTTCGCCAGACCCAATACGCACCTACCAGCAGCACCAACAAGGGTACGGCAGCGAGCAGCCAGAAATGTTGGGGGTGTTCGTAGCGAAACATGGAAACGTTTTTGTGAAGTTTTTAGACTTTCCGGTTTTAGGATTTCTGGGGTGTGAAACTGTTTAATAAATCAAAATCGCCCCGCTTAAATTTTTGCATATTTCACACACACCGCGTTGCGGAGAACTTCTCGTCACATAGTCACCGTCCGCAGTAGCCACCACCTTCCCAGAATTTCCAGCAACAACAAAACGACTGCCGCGCCAATGAGCCAGTGAAAATAGTCTGTCGTGCGGCGCACGGTGCTGACCTCGATTTTTGTTTTTTCCAGACGGTCGATTTCGTCGTAAATGTCTTTCAAATCTGCTTCAGAGTACGCACGGTAATACTTGCCCTCTGTCATTTGTGCGATTTGGCGAAGCAGCTCTGTATCAAAAGTCATGTAGCGCGGGGCGTAGGCGTAAGTGCCGTCGGGCAAACGCTGCGCAGGCGACATGACGACACCCTCTGTTCCGATGCCGACCGTGTAAACCCTAACCCCAAGCGATTGGGCTATTTCCGCAGCTTGCAATGGGGAAATGTAGCCTGCGTTGTTTTCGCCATCAGTGAGCAAAATCACGATTTTGCTGCGCGAAGGGCTGTCTTTCAGGCGGTTGACCGCGGTGGCCAATCCCATCCCAATGGCGGTGCCATCTTCGAGGCGACCTGTTTGCAACTCGCGGATGAAGGCCTGCACCACGCGGCGGTCGGTGGTGAGTGGGCATTGAGTGAAGGCTTCGGCAGAAAAAGCAACCAGCCCAATGCGGTCGTGAGGGCGTTTTTCCACAAAATCAATGGCGACGCGCTTGGCCACCGCAAGGCGGTCAGGCTCGAAGTCGCGGCTAAGCATGGATGGTGAAATATCAAGCGTCAGCACGATGTCTATGGCATCGGCCTTTACTTTTTCCTGCACCCATGTTTTTTGCGGGCGTGCCATCGCCACCACCAAGCATCCCAACGCTGCCCAACGCATCGGCGCCAGCCAACGATGTGCCCCCGTTCGCCAAGTGGTGCCGCCATAGTGGGCGTTGTCTTGTGGCAGTCGCAAAGCAGCGTCGTGCTCTTTTTGGCGGCGTTCGCGCCAAAAGAGGGCTGCCAGAGGCAGTAGCAAAAAGAGCCAAAGTGGTGCGGCAAGGGTCACTGTGGAGCGGTTGGGTGGTTGACTGGTTGAGCGGGGAGCGGTTTTGTTTCCAAAATAATTTTTCGTGCAAAAGACATCGCCTCTTCGTGAAAAGTATCGGGTGGCGTGGCTTTGGCAAATTTCACGAGGTCTGCTTTTTTCAAAAGCTCTTGCAGCGCCGAGCGCAGGGGTTGCGGGAAATCAGTTTTTTGCAAAAGCACAACGATTTCTTCAGAGGTGGATTCAAGTGCCGGGATTTCGTAGCGTTTTTCCAGATATTCCCTTATGATGAAGGTTGTCTCGGCGCAGTATTCTTTCACCAACCCTTTGTCCCACAGTCTTTTTTGCACGAGCGCGTCCAATTTTTTCCAAGCCAGCTCATGCGGCGGCAAGCCCACGGTGCGGCTCAATGCCGCTTGTCGTTTTCTGTTTTGCGCCCGTCCCATCAGCCATGATGCCAGCATGACGAGCAGCGCCAAGGCAGCGACGGCCAATGCCCAAGGAAGGTAGTCCGTCCAATTGGCTGGTTCGCGGCGTATGTCTTTTATGTCCGACATATCCACGAGGTCGTCGGGCGAGGGCGTGGGCAAGACGACGATTTGGAGCGAATTCGTCATCACGGGGTCTGACTGCCCGTTGAGTCGGATGGGGAGCGGTGGAAGGCTGAGCGAGTCTGCATCAAAAAAAACAACAGTGAGGTCTTTGGTGAACTGTTGGCCATCGGTGGCCCATTCGGTTTGTTGCAGAATGTTCTGTTCCGGCAGGGATTCTTCCCATACCGAAAAATCCACTTGCCCCGGCTTCCCTGCACTTTGGGGCACTACAAGATGAATGACAAAAGGGTTGCCCGTTTCGGCGTAGTTGCTGTCTGTTCGTGCAAAGGCATCGCTTTGCGACGCGACGCGAACGGACAGGCAGAGAAACAACAAAACAGACGCGATGCGCCACGCCCCTGAGCACCTCCCCAACAAACGGGCGGGTAGCCCACTCATAAGGCTATTTTGTGCATCAAGCATTCTGCGGTGTTGCTTCATCAAAAAAAACGGTTGTTCAAAGAGGTATTTAATGTGTGCCTACACGCGCTCTTTTTTCAAAGAAATGCAGCAACGTGGTGGCGTAGGATTCGGTTGTTTGCAAACTTATGAAATCGGCCCCGGCACGCCGGAATGCCTTCGCCGCATAGTCGCGGCTCTCGTCGAAACGTTCGATGTAGTGTTCCCGAACGGTGGGGTCAGTGGTGTCGAGCCATGTTTTTTTTCCCGATTCCGCATTGCGCACGCAGAGCAAACCGACATCAGGCAGTTTGCGTTCGCGGGGGTCCCAGCAATGGATGCCCACGCAGTCGTGTCGCCTAGCCAACACTCGCAAAGCCGCATCGTAGTCACTTGCCCAAAAGTCTGACAAAATGAAACATACGCTCCTCTTTTTCAGCACATTGCGGGCAAACTGCATGGCTCCGGCCAAGTCTGTGCCTCGGTCGGAAGGCTGCACGTTGAGCAATTCGCGAATGATGCGTAGCGTGTGTTGCCGACCTTTTTTGGGGGAGATGTAAAGTTCGTTGCGGTCGGAAAAAAGCAGTACCCCCACCTTGTCGTTGTTCGAGTCGGCGGAAAAGGCCAGCAAGGCACAGATTTCGGTCAGCACTTCTTGTTTCCATTGACCAGTGGTGCCAAAAAACGAGGAGCCGCTCACATCTACCAATAGCATCACGGTCAGCTCGCGTTCTTCCTCAAAAATCTTGATGTGTGGCTCTCCGGTGCGTGCGGTCACGTTCCAGTCAATTGTCCGCACATCGTCGCCAAACTGGTATTGCCGCACCTCGCTGAACGACATGCCTCGCCCTTTGAAGGCGCTATGGTAGCCCCCCGCAAAAAGGTTGCGCGTCAGTCGCCGGGTCTTGATTTCGACCTTTCTGACTTTTCTGATGAGTT
Source organism: Saprospiraceae bacterium (assembly GCA_026129545.1). Classification (NCBI taxonomy): domain Bacteria; kingdom Pseudomonadati; phylum Bacteroidota; class Saprospiria; order Saprospirales; family Saprospiraceae; species Saprospiraceae bacterium. The sequence goes on along the minus strand of JAHCHX010000001.1, from coordinate 3,023,894 downwards.
CGGCAGTATCCATTGAGTAGGCGATTGGGCAATTATACCTTGATTCGCTAGGATTAGTTAGATGAGCATGATTGATGTTCTTGATTTTTTAGCAGATTGCGATTGCGGCCATGCCCAAAACCTAACGGCGCGAAGTATAAGGGGGGAGCACAGAAACAATCAAAATCTTTGGCTGCGCTCATTTCACAAATTCGGCAATGGGATTGTCTTTTTTCATGTAGGGCTTTAGGGTGGAATATGGCACGAGCAGTGTTTGTCTTCCATATTGACCATGAAACAGCGTGCTCAATTCCAAGCCGTCGCGGCGCAAGGCAAACATTGGAAATCCTTCCCTTGCTATCCAGGCTCGATAGCTGGGGTCGTTGGCATAGTGTGCGAGTTTGGGTGCTTCTTTTTTGGCAAAATCGTCGAGCCAGCTTTGTGCGTTGAAGCTTTTATTGAAAATTTCATTGAAAGTAATGGGCTTGCCGGTGCGGAGGTCGAAGTTGAAGGCCAACCCCGTCGCTTCGGGATTCCATGTTTCCGAAAACGTAAGGTATCCCGAAAGGACATTCTCCGTGAGGCAGGCAATTTCTGCCCAGCTGCTGGCGCGTTGAGAGCTGCGCGTGGCGGGGGCCGCGGGGTATTTATTGACAGCGATTGTGGCCTTGCATTTGTTCACCCAATTCGTCACCTGTTGGTCGAGCCAGGTGTTGCAGCTGGCGCAGGGGGTACGGGGGTAGAGCGCATCGTAGCTTGAAATGAAATCGGCGTATTCGTAGCAGCCTAATTGAAAGTTGTCTTTCTGCGTAAAATTGAAGGTGCGTTTTTCGCCGCTTCCCACCCAATTGCAGTCGGTTCGCTGCGGGTTTTTCAGATTGCCGTGCAGCAGTCCCGCGATTTTGTCGTTGGCCGAAAGGGCTTCGATTTCGTAGTTGTCATTGGCATCCATCTCTCCGCGCAGGTCGTAGGTTTTGCCATCGGCTTCTACCCAGAGGTAGCCAAAGAGTTGGCCGTTGTGCATTCGTTGCAATATCATGTCGCAGCGAGCACCATTGTAGCGCGTGATGTATCTGCTGGCCCATTTACCATCGCTGCAGCCCACATTGAGCGACTGACCAAGTTGCACCTCTTGTACTTCGAGGCGGCTACCGATGGCGTTGTTGTGGCTTGTCCACTCCGCTTGAATCCGTTCATTTTTCAGGATGCCTTTGATGCGCCCCGTTACTTCCTTAAATGGCTCTCGCTCTTCGAAGAAAATAGAGTCGGCCTTGATAGACCCGTCAAGCCGGAGCCGGTCGCGGCTTTTTCCATAAGTAAGGTAGCCCCGACAGTTTTTGCCGTCGTAGCCGAGCGCGATTTCGAGGGTGGCCACGTCGTCCATGCGTCCTTTGAAATACTTGACCCACTGTATTTCGGTGGGTTTTTCAAACAATTTGGCAATGGCTGTATCTTTTGCCGCCGCTCCTGTGGCGACAGGGGCAGGCGGAGGGGGTGTCTTAGTGACGGGGGCAGGTTTGGCAGGCTGCGTTTTTGGGGGCGGTTTTTTTGCGGGCGGGTTGCCCTTCTTTTGAGCCAAAAGAGATATGGGCGATGCAAGTAGCACCAGCGCCAAACAGATATTCTTTATGAGAGCAGCGGGCATGGGATGGTGTGTTGGATGTGATAGATGGCAATGCTAGGGGAAAGAGCACACGGCGTAAGGGTAAAAGGCGGATTATCACAAGTTATTTTATGGCACTTCCACCGTGTTCAGCACTTTCCCAATAATGTCTTCGGGTGTCACATTTTCCGCTTCGGCCTCGTAGGTGAGGCCTATGCGGTGGCGCAGCACATCGGCAGCGACAGCCCGCACATCCTCTGGGATGACGTAGCCGCGCCGACGCAAGAATGCCAAAGCTCGCGAGGCTTGTGCCATGGCGATACTGGCGCGGGGCGATGCGCCATAGTTGATGAGCGGCACAAGTCCTTTGAGGCCGTACTCGCCCGGCGAGCGAGTGGCGAAGACGAGGTCGAGGATGTACTGCTCGATTTTTTCGTCCATGTAAATGCCGTGCATCAATTCACGCGCGCGGAGCAACACCGCTGGCGACACCACTTTGTGCACTTGGGGCTGTTCGCCCGTCAGGTTGCGGCGCACGATGTCGCGTTCTTCTTCTTTGGTGGGGTAGCCTATTTTCACTTTCAGTAAAAAACGGTCCACTTGCGCTTCTGGTAGCGGGTAGGTGCCTTCTTGCTCGATGGGGTTTTGTGTGGCCAATACGAGGAAAGGTTCCTCCAAGCGAAAGGTCTCGTTGCCAATGGTGACTTGGCGCTCTTGCATGGCTTCCAGCAAGGCGCTTTGCACCTTGGCGGGGGCGCGGTTGATTTCGTCGGCCAACACAAAGTTGGCAAACACTGGCCCTTTCCGAACCGAAAATGCGGCGGTGGCCGGGTTGTAAATCATGGTTCCAATCACATCCGCTGGCAGCAAATCGGGCGTGAATTGAATGCGGCTGAATTGGGCGTCCACGGCTTGTGCGAGCGTCTTGATGGCCAATGTTTTTGCTAGCCCGGGCATCCCTTCGAGCAGGATGTGACCTTTGGTGAGCAGGCCGATGAGCAGCCTTTCGAGCATCACTTCCTGACCCACGATGACTTTGGCGGTTTCGGCAGCGAGATGTTCCACAAAAGCACTTTCAGCGTGAATTCGATAGTTGAGCGCCTGAATATCCATAAAGCTTCGACGTGCCTCTCGGCCCGTTTTCAGATATTGGGCTTGCTTCGGCGGATGCATTGGTTGAGTGTCCGTTTTCCACTGCGGCAAGCCATTTGTTTTTTGAAAAAAGGTGTTGGATTGAATCTTTCGTGAGGGGCAAAAATAGGGCTTCGCGGGCAGTTTGTTTATTGCTTTTATATCCGGATTTAAGAGGGTTTGGGGATGACCTTGATTGATTTGCATGATTTTCACCAGATTGGAGGTGTTGTTGGTTCAAAATCAAATGGCCTTGGCTATATCGCGGAAATGAAGGCGCTTTCGCATCTTTCAATTTTTTTTGAAAACAAAAAACGCTTAATCGCATTTTGTATGCTGTAATCTGTATTCAAACAAAATTCTTGCTCAACATCATGGATGTCAAAGAAGCAAAGGAAAAGTTTATTGAATCATGGGGTAAAATGGCCTCCGAATGGGGCATCAATCGCTCGATGGCACAAGTACACGCATTGCTATTGGTGTCGCCCGAGCCGCTTACCGCCGACCAAGTGATGCAAGAGCTTGACATCGCCCGGGGCAATGCAAACATGAACCTTCGCGCGCTGGTGGATTGGGGATTGGTGCACAAGCAGCTGCGCAACGGTGAGCGCAAAGAGTATTTTTTTGCCGAAAAAGATATGTGGACGGTGGTGCGCCAAATTATTATCAACCGCAAAAAGCGGGAACTTGACCCCATGCTGCGTGTGCTGGATGAGATGGCGGGCGTGGAAGAGAAATGTCCCGATTCGGAACATTTTTGCTCGGTGGTGCGCGACATACGCACATTCTCGCACAAAGCCAGCCTGACACTTGACTCTTTGGTGAAGGCAGATGCGAACTGGTTCACCCGAACATTCCTGAATATGGTGCGGTGAGGAACGAGCCAAGTTAACGCACACCCATTTTCTTCAAAATTTTCTCGGCGGCTTTCCGGCCGGTCTCCGCCGCGCCGTTCATGAATCCCCAGCTTTCGGTGCTGCAATGTTCGCCTGCAAAGTAGAGTTGCCGCACGGGTTCAAAGGCCGCTCCCTCAAAGGCAGTATATTGGCCTACTTTGAAGCACGAATAACTACCTTTTGCGAAGGGGTTGGCCGACCAATTGGCGAGTTCGAGCTTGCCCGTGAGGCTGGCAGCGGTGCCCGGGAATGCGCCATCAAGCGCGGGCAGTATGTATGCCAGTTGTTCCTGTTCGGTACCGCGGGCTGCTGCTTTGCCTCTGTCGCCACCAAAGAAGCAGGTGAAGGCTCCGACACCTTGATTGTCTTGCTGCATTTGGGCGCTGTCCCATCCATTGGGAACTTGCTCGTTGAATAAAAATCCGCGATAACCTGCCTTTCGCCAGGTGCGCTCTTGGGTCTCTACGATGAATTTTGTGTTGGCGCCATAGCCTAATTCGCTGATGACGCGGCGCTTGCGCGGCGGCAAATCCATCTTGATGTCCAAATCGCGCAGGACAGCGAAGGGCAGGGTGACTATGACGACATCAAACGTTTCTTCGTAGGTGGTGCCATTCTGGCTGAAGCTGAGCGTGAGGCTGCGGTTGGCGTTTTCCCTGATGGAGCGCAATTTGTGCTCGTATCGGATTTGTGTTTCGAGCATTTTGGCCAATCCCTGCGTGATTTGCTCGTTGCCTCCAATGATTTTAAATCGCTCGTCGCTAATTCCGTAAGGGAGTATTTTTTCATCGCGTATCTCGAAGACTCCCAACATGTTTGCCGCGCTTTGCTCGGATGTCTCCAAGCCATTTTCGCCCAGATAGGCGGCATGAAGCATTTTCTTGACCCAGCTGCTGACGGGCAAATTGTCAATGTATGCTCCCATCGAGATGTTGTCCAAACGAGCAGCGCCACGCCCGTCGAGGCGTTTTTGGTCGGCGCGAATGCGGGGGTAAACGGCTTTGAACTCTTCCAATACTTCGCGGATGCTCCAATGCCGATTTTCAAAAAAGAGCGCGTCTCTTTGGCCAAACGTGTCTTGCTCGACATCCATGATTTTGGTATCCAACCCCAGCATACGGGCAAAAAACAGCATTTCGGAATGATTTGAATCAATGAATTCCGCGCCGATTTCGGTGTTGAGGTTGCCATTGTCAAAGATACGAGCACTTTTGATGCGCCCTCCCGGGCGTTTGTCGCCTTCAAAGAGCACTGCCTGCACTCTCTTGCGGCGAAGGAAATAACCCGCGCTCAACCCGCCAATGCCTGCCCCGACAATCGCAATTTTAGGGGCGGGCTTCCCTAAATTTTCCAAAAAATGCTCTGCCATGACAGGCCCGCCAATGCCCAAGAGCACCCCGGCCTGCCCTGCCGTTTTTAGGAAACGACGCCGGCTTTCGTGTTCGGCCAATAATTCATCAAGGGATTTGTCTTTCTGCAAATGAGCGAGATGCGCCAAGCCGAATGCTTGGCGAAGCATGGAGAGCAGCGTTGTTTTCATAAAAAAAAATGTATCGGACTATTTTTTCCGCTTGCGATAGTTGTTGCCGCCCCGACTGCGCTTGCGTCCCCCACCGTTGCTTTGTTGTTTGCCACGGTTGCGTTGGTATTGGAAGCGGCGGTCTTTGTCGTGCTTTCCTGCTCCGGCGGCCAACTTGTCGAGCGACTCGTAGCCCTCGTGAAGTTCGAGCAGGCCATCGGAAAGAATTTCGAGGTCGTCTTTCACAATGTCGTCACTGACGTAGTGTTCTTTGTTCCACGTTTTGTAGGCCAGTTTCATATAGGAAGCAATCACCTCGACAAATCCTTCTTTTTTGGGGCCTTCGGGCATTTCGATGGCTTTTTTTATGAGTGCCTGAATGCTGTTGCCGTAGTGGCGGAATCGGGTGGCGGAGGCTGGGTAGCCAATGGGGTCGGGTTTGGGGCGTTCCTCTTCGCGGCGAATGGTGATGCCGGAAGGCGGGTTCACGTCCAGCTCATAGTCGGCGATGGCAAAAGCGTGGTTCCACATCTTTTCGCGGTAATCGTCCATGTTGCGGTTGTTGCCGGGCGGCACGAGTTGCATCATCAGGCCGACAATGGCTTCCACTGTCTTTTGCCGATGCGGGCGCGATTCGATGGTTTTGGCGTATTGCAACATTTCCTGAATGGAACGTCCGTATTCAGGATAGGAGATGGAGGGTTTCTCGGTATTGTATTCTATGTCAACTTTCATGTGAGTTGTGATATGCGAGTTTTATTCCACCGTGACGGATTTGGCCAGATTTCTGGGCTGGTCCACATTGCAGCCACGCATGACGGCTATGTGGTAGGCCAACAACTGCAACGGCACGACGGACAGTAACGGTGTAAAGGGTTCTTCTGTTTCAGGAATTTCGATAGAGTAATCGGCAAGTTGCTTGATGCTCTCGTCGCCTTCTGTCACGACGGCGATTACCACGCCCTTGCGAGCTTTTACTTCTTGAATGTTGGAAACGATTTTTTCGTAGGCGCTCTTGTTGGTGGCGATGACGAAAACGGGCATGTTTTCGTCAATGAGCGCGATGGGGCCATGCTTCATTTCTGCGGCTGGGTAGCCTTCGGCATGGATGTAGCTGATTTCTTTCAGTTTGAGTGCGCCTTCGAGCGCCACCGGGAAGTTGTAGCCGCGCCCGAGATAAAGCGCGTTGGAAGCATCCTTGAATTCCCCCGCGATGTACCGCACTTGTTGATGGCAATTTTTGAGCAGGGCATCCACTTTGCCTGGAATGAGAGAAAGCGCCTGCACCAATTTTTGATATTTTGATTTAGGCAAATAGCCTCGCTCGTATCCCAGGATAAGCGCCATCATGGTCAGCATGGTCACTTGGCCGGTGAAGGCTTTGGTGGATGCCACGCCTATCTCTGGGCCAACGTGGATGTATGAGCCGCAATCGGTAAGGCGAGCGATGGAGGAGCCTACTACGTTTACAATGCCGTAGGTGAGTGCGCCATGCTGTTTGGCTAGTTCAAGGGCTGCATAAGTATCAGCTGTTTCGCCGGACTGAGAAATAGCCAACACCACATCTTGGTCGCGCACGACTGGGTTGCGATAGCGGAACTCGGAGGCGTATTCAACCTCTACGGGGAGGCGCGCAAGGTCTTCGAAGAGATATTCGGCAATCATGCCTGCATGCCACGAAGTGCCGCAGCCGAGGATAATCATGCGTTGGGCATTCACCATTCGCTTGAGGTGTTCTGCCATGCCGCCAAGGCGCACCCAGCCTTCGTCGGCATCCATGCGTCCGCGCATACATTCGGCGATGGTGGTGGGTTGTTCGAAGATTTCCTTCAGCATGAAATAGTCGTATCCCCCTTTTTCCAGCTGTTCGATTTGAAGCTCGATTTCGTGAATAGCAGGATTCGTCACTTCGTTTTTCAACGTTTTTATGAGCATTTCTCCGTCGAGCGTGACGGTTGCAACTTCTTCATCGTTGAGATAAACGACGTTTTTTGTATGCTCCACGATGGGGGTAGCATCTGAGGCGATGAGAAATTCATTGTCGCCCACCCCAATCACAAGCGGGCTGCTTTTTCGGGCGGCCACCAGTTTGTGCGGGTCTTTGCTATCCATTACCACGATGGCATAAGCGCCGTGCACTTGGGTAAGCGCCTGTCTGACGGCTTCCTCGAGGGGCAGGTCTTCGGCTTGCTGTACTTCCTCGATGAGGTGTACGAGCACTTCGGTGTCGGTTTCGCTTTTGAATGTGTGGCCGAGGTTGGTCAGCGAGCTTTTCAGCAGCGCGTAGTTTTCGATGATTCCATTGTGGATGAGCACAAGCCGTCCGTTGCCGCTAGTGTGCGGGTGCGCGTTGATGTCGTCGGGTTTGCCATGCGTGGCCCAACGGGTGTGTCCCATGCCGATGTTGCCATTGATATTTTTTCCTTTGGTGAATTCTATCAAATCGGCCACTTTGCCTTTTTTCTTGAAGACATTGAGCGAGCCATTCTGCAGCGCGATGCCCGCGCTGTCATAGCCACGGTACTCAAGGCGTTGTAGGCCTTTGATGACGATGGGATAGGCTTTTTGAGCACCGATGTAGGCGACGATTCCACACATGATTTTATCAAGTGGTTGAGGTGAGAAAATGAAATTTTAGAGCCTCAAAGTTACGCAACGAAACGCAATATCTTATTGCACCCGCGTATATTTCAGTTCCAGTTTGGCTGGCAATTCGGCGTTCTTCGGCCCGCGCAACACCACTCGCTGCGCCACGCGCCCCTGCGGCGTGATGTTGAGGTACAGTGTTTTTTTATTGATGTCGCCGGACGCATCGTTCACCATGTCTTGCAGCCTGTCGGAAAGGGTCAATCTATACCTTTCAACTAACGTGCCGTTTATGTTCTCTTTTTTGGGCATACCCCCAAAACGATCGAAACCCAGATTGAAGGCGGGGCCAACGGAATACAGCACGTCGCTGATGAGCACAAATGATGTGTCGCCTTGATTTTCGGTGAGCAACAGTTGCTCGGCAGGCATTAGCACGGACAAATCATCTGGCAGCGAGGCTCTTGTCAGTACCAGCTGAGCCTTATTGACGGCGATTTTCCCGAGTTGGTTGATGGTCGGGAACTGTACTTTCACGCGCAGCCCCTGCATGGCTTGTAGGTAGAGATGCTCGCCAGATTCTTGGCCGATTTGCTGCCCTGCGGGCGACCCTTCGTAGTTGTGCTCGAAGTGGGTGAATTTGTTGGTGCCAGCAAAGAAGAAGTCGTATCGGCGGACGATTGTATCACCCGTATTGCGATAATAGAGGCTGAGACGACTGTAGGTGATGTTGTTCAGGTTGAATGCGAGCATGGCACCCGGCGTGGCGTTGGAGGATGCTGTTATTTTGAGGCCGCGAAGTGCTTGATAAAACAAGCTATCATTTTGTATGGTGGTTGAGTCCATGTTGAAAATTTCTTTCCCGAAATCAAGGCTGAGCGGAACGCGCAGAAAAGGTGCCCGAGTGCTGGCATCGAACAGGCTATCAGCGGTGTTGGGCTGAGGAAAGAAGTTTTCCACCCGGCCAATTTCGGTGGTGGCAGGTATGGTACTTTGTGCGTAGTAGTTGCCAGTGCTGTTGAGCACTTCATCCAACCGGAAAACGCGGAGCGTCTGTGCCTGCAATGAGTCACCGTAGAAGTTGGCTGATGCGTAGCGTATGTGAAGCACCACAGAGTCGAGCTCTTGCTCGCCGGGTCTAAAGTTCGGATAAGGCAGCGACGGCCGCACCAAAGTGTATATCTCCGAGCGGGATTTGCCAAAAAAGGGGTCGTCCAGTTCGCCACACAAAAATGCGCTAGAGGTGGAGCCAGCATCGGATGTCAACAAACTGTCTTCCTCAAACTCAACACTGCAAACGACGGTCAGGGTGTCGGTGAATTCATAGCTTGCCAGTTCGTCGAGAAGCAATTCGGAGCCAAAAGGAGAGGGCTTGGTGCAGGCCGACCAGATGGTGGCGACCAGCAGAGTTAGCGCGGTGAAGACCGGCAATTTTTGTTTCATGCGATGTTATGTCGTGTGATGTGCGTATTTATTGGAAAGTGCTTTCATTGACGCGGCAATCTGCCGAAGGGTTGGGCGACGAGGGAGGAAAATTGTTGGTGTTTATTTCAAAATTATAGCGGGCAGTTGATGAAGCTGCCCGCTATCGATATCATCAGGCCTTATAGTTTTTTTCGGCCATTTCATTTGAATCGCCCCTTCGATGTCGAATCAAGGAAGCGACGATGTCCATCATTTTTTTTATTGAGCGACCTCGGCCTCTGTCAGGCTTTTGAAAAACTCGAGATATGCAGATGGCATTTCCTCACCGCTTTTCCAACTGAGCACAGGTTTGTCTTGGGCGACCGACAGGTAATCAACGCTGGTGTCGAGCGTTTCGCTGCCAATGATGATGGCATCTGAGTACATGGCTGCTCCTTTGTGCATAGAGAGGCCGTCACCGTCCTGAAATGGAATGAGGTCTTTTTTCGAGATATTGTTGATGGCCACTTTTTGGAAAAACCGCTCGCCGCCTTCGCGTTCGCGCGGTGTGTCGTATGCGGCGTAAACGATGTGGGAGTTGGCAAAAATAGGCTCTGTCTTGTAAGCTGTGCGCAGGTAGAGCGGCAGCAGGCTCGTCATCCAACCTTCGCACAACACGATGTCTGGCGACCAACCGAATTTCTTCACCGTCTCGATGGCACCTTTGCAAAAAAACGCTGCTCGGTCAGGGTTGTCTTCAAATGGGTGTCCGTTCTCATCTTCAAACACATGCTTGCGTTTGAAAAAATCTTCGTTGTCGAGAAAGTAAACCTGTAGCCGCGAGTTGGGGAGTGAAGCTACCTTGATGATGAGTGGGTAATCGTCGTCGTCCACAATGATGTTCATTCCTGAGAGGCGGACGACTTCGTGAAGGCGGTGGCGGCGTTCGTTCACTACGCCATAGCGAGGCATCAAAATCCGCAATTCGTACCCGTTGTCTTGCAAAAATTTCGGCAGCCTTGCTACCGCTGCCGACACTTCTGAGCCTTCCGTGTAGGGTTCCATTTCTTGGGTGATGAGGAGCAAACGCTTCTTTTCCATTGTCTTAATGAACCTAACTTTTATGTGTGTAAATCCCGATTAGTGATGTGCCGCCGCCGTTGCAGTGGCCAAAATGTCGGTGCAAAAGTATAAAAAAGAGCGCGTTTCATTTGCATCCCGACGGGTAGTAAAAATTTATCGGCTCCATTCATACAACCTCACGCACCCAACTTTGCATCTTAGGCAGTCATTTCTGACTGATTCAACTACCTTTGCCCGCCGTTTGCCATAGCTGATGGCCTTGCCTCGGGGCAGACCCCTCGGCAGGCCAATGAGTTTTCTTTTCCTCGACCATGAAAGGTATTTTGTTTTTTCTGTTGTGCTTCTCTTGCGCCTTGTTGTGGCATTGTGCTGGCAACGACACATCGCCTGACAACGATGTGCTGTTGGCACAGGTTTACAACAAGCACCTGTACCTATCCGAGCTTGAAGGGGTGGTGCCGGAGGGTGTCACGAAGGAAGACAGCGTGCTCATGGTGAGTGCCTATGCCCAACGCTGGGCACGCGAGCAACTGCTCATGTATGAGGCCGAGCGCAATATCCCGAAAGATTTGAACATTGACGAGTTGGTACGCAACTACCGCGCAAGTTTGGTGCGCTTCAACTTTGAGGAAAAACTAATCGCCGAAAAGCTTGACAGTACCATTGCCGAAGCAGAGGTGAAGGAGTTTTATGACAACAACAAAGACCAGTTTCAGTTGGAAAGCACCATCTTAAAATGTATGCTCCTGAAACTTCCGCCCCAGGCCCCACAGTCCGAAATCAACAAACTCTGGTACAGCCGCAACCCTGCCGACGAAATACGCCTCAACAGCTTTGCGAGACAATGGGCCACCCTCTCAATGCTCGACCGCGAAAAATGGCACAAACTTGAAGAGGTAGCCGCGCTTTTGCCCAAAGGAACGTTAACCACCGACAACGTCGGCTCGCGCCGCGAAGGCACACTAAGCGACGGCGACTTCCGATATTATTATCGTGTGCTCGAAGTGGTGCAAGGAAAGACCACCGCCCCTTTCGATTATGTGAGAGAACAAGCCTCCAAAATCATCCTGCACAAACGCAAACAAGAACTCCTTGAAAAATGGAAAGAAGACCTCTACCAAAAGGAACTGCGGCGAGAAAACGTAAAGATTGTGCAGTGAGCGAGGCATCTTCGCACCGTTTTTCAGACACCGTTTTTTTACCAAAAACAGATAAACGCTTGACCATGAAAATCTGGCAAAACCTTGAACGCCCATCCAACATGAGGCAGATATTTGCCCACAAAATAAGCCAACATCTGAACATTGCCATGCTCGCGCTGCTCGCGCCTATTTTGGCTCACACACAAGATAACAGGGCTGTCATTGACCAAGTGGTGGCCAATGTGGGCGGCGAAATCATCCTGCTTAGCGATGTGCAAGAGCAAGTTGCCTACGCCAAGCAACAAGAAAAAGACCTGCCTGACGAGTACAAGTGCCTTGCCCTGCAACAAATCATCATTCAAAAATTGTTGGTCAATCAAGCCAAGATTGACTCCATAAGCGTCAAGGACGAAGAGGTGGAAAACCAACTCAACGCCCGCATTGACCGCCTGCTGGTCTATTTCAATCAAGACGAAAAGGCCATTGAGGAATACTACGGGCAAAACGTGAATCAGATAAAAGACCAGATGCGCAACGATATGCGCAGCCAGATGCTGGCCGAGCGGATGCAGTCGAAAATCACGGGCAAGGCCACCATCACCCCCTCGGAGGTGCAGCGTTTTTTCAACAACATCCCCAAGGATTCGCTGCCCTATTTCAATGCGGAGGTGGAAATTCGAGAGTTGGTTTACAAGCCAGTGGTGAGTGCGGCAGAACGCGAAAAAGCCCAAAAACTTATCGGCGAACTCCGAACGCGCATCACAGAAGGTGGCGAAAGCTTCCCGGAACTCGCCAAAAAATATAGCGCCGACCCCGGCAGCGGCGCCAACGGTGGCGACCTCGGCTTTCAAAAACGCGGCACCTTCGTGCCCGAATTCGAAGCGGCCGCCTACAAGCTGGAGGTCGGCCAAATAAGCCCCATCGTGGAAACCGAGTTCGGCTTTCACATCATCCAGCTGCTCGAACGCCGAGGCAACCTCATCCACTGCCGCCACATTTTGATAAGACCCGAAATCACCGACGACGACATGGAAGCCGCTCGTGCCAAACTCGACTCGGTGCAACGGTCCATCAAAAATGGTGAAATGACTTTTAGCGAAGCCGTGAAGCGGTTTGGCGACAAAAATCAAGCAAGCTTCAACAACGACGGTCGCGTGGCCAACCCCCGCTCCGGCAACACCTTCTTTGAAGTCGCCGACTTGGAGACGGATGTCTTTTTTGCCATAGACGGATTGGCTGTGGGCGATATCTCCGAGCCCTTTCCTTTCCGCGCCATGGATGGCACCCGCTACTATCGCCTCGTCCTGCTGGAGAGCCGTTCAAAGCCTCACAAAGCGGACCTTAAACTTGACTATGGCAAAATTCAACAAGCTGCATTGGAGCAGCGCAAAGCGGAATTCACTGAAAAATGGGTGCTGGAACAATTGCGCCGCACCTACCTCGCCTTGAACCCGCTCTTCCAAGACTGCTCCAACTTGCAGGAAATGTTGGCACAACAAAGACCCTAAACCCTCACCCTCCCGCCAGCTACAGGCCGCAAGCCGCTGGAACCTTTTTTTAATTGACAACACACAATGAAATTACATACAATCGGCTTTTGGCTGTTGTTCTTTGCCCCAATGGCTATCAAGGCCCAAACCACCGACACCCTCCCACCCATCGTTTCCTACGAGAAACCCGTCGAATATGAAATCGGGGGCATTCGCGTCACGGGTGCTCAATTCGCAGATGCGGGCGCCATCATTGCCATTTCGGGGTTCAGGGTAGGCGACAAGCTCCGCGTGCCCGGCGCGCCATTTGCCAAAGCGGTGCAATCCCTCTGGAACTTAAAGCTGTTCACGGATGTGCAGATTTTTCAGGAGCGCACCGTCGGCGACAAGATTTTTCTTGAAATCGCCGTGAAAGAACTGCCGCGTTATACCCGGCACTCATTTGTGGGGGTGAAAAAAAACAAGCACGACGACCTGAACGGCATCATCAACAAGTATTTGCAAAAGGGCGCCATTCTCACCGACAACGTGAAAGCCTCGCTCATCAATGCCCTTAAACAGCATTTTGTGGACAAAGGATACATGGACACCAAAGTGACCATCAATCAATATCCCGACGAAAGGACGGTGAACTCCACGCGCCTCGAGTTTGTGATAGACCGGGGCAAAAGGCTCAAAATCAAAGAAATTCGTTTTGCTGGCAATGAAAACGTGAAGTCAAAGACCCTGCGCAAAAAAATGAAGGAGACGGCGGAAAAGCGCCGCATTTTCAAAAAATCGAAACACGTCAGGGAACTCTACGAAGAGGACAAGCACAAAATCGAGGAATACTACAACACGCTGGGATTCCGCGATGCCCGCATCGTGGACGACAGCCTCTGGCGCAACCGCAAAGGCGAGCTCATGATTCACATCCAAATCGAGGAAGGGCGGCGATATTTCTTCCGCAACATCGTGTGGAAAGGCAATACGATTTACGACTCCAAATACCTCGCTCAGGTGCTTGGCATCGAAAAAGGCGATGTCTATAATCAGGAACTGCTCGAAACCCGCCTCTCATTCAGCCAAGACGGACGCGATATCTCCTCCCTCTATCTCGACAATGGATATCTGTTTTTCCGCGTTGACCCCGTGGAAACGGCCATCGAAAACGACTCCATTGACCTTGAGCTCCGCATCTTCGAAGGCCCGCAAGCCACCATCGACCGCGTGGTCATAAAAGGCAACGACCGCACGCACGAGCATGTGATTCGCCGCGAACTTTACACCCGACCGGGCGACAAATTTAGCCGCGCCGACATCATCCGCTCACAACGCGAAATCGTCAACCTCGGTTACTTCAACCCCGAATCGCTCGGCATCAACACCCCCGTTAACCCCGAGCGCGGCACAGTGGATATCGAATACACCGTAGAAGAAAAGCCTTCCGACCAGCTTGAACTATCCGCCGGCTATCAACCCTCCACACAGTTTAGCAGGGGAGGGGTCATCGGAACGCTCGGCGTCACTTTCAACAACTTCTCCCTGCGCAACTTGCGCAACAAATCCGCGTGGAACCCACTACCACAAGGCGACGGCCAGCGTCTCAGCTTGCGCGGCCAGACCGCTGGCGACCGCTATCAGTCCTACAATATCTCTTTCACAGAGCCCTGGCTCGGCGGCAAAAAACCCAACTCGCTCACCGTGGCGGGCTTCTACAACCGTTTCACAAGCGGTTTCGCTGGCACCGACAATTACTCCGAGCTAAAAATCAGCCAGCTGACCGTCGGCTTCGGCACACGCCTCAAATGGCCGGATGACAACTTCATCTTCCGCACTGACCTCGAGCTCCAGCGACTCAACATCAACCGCTTCGGGGGATTTGTGGACGAACTGGGACGCCAAATCTCGCTTGGCATTTACAACAACTTCAGCGCCAACGTCACGATCGCACGCAACAGCGTGAACGACCCGATTTTCCCGCGCAACGGTTCGTTGATTTCGCTAAAAATGCAAATGACCCCGCCCTACTCCCTGTTCAAGAGCAAATCTTTCTACGAAACCGATAACCTTCAAGAACTCTACCGCTACATAGAATATCTCAAATGGCGCGTGGACGCGGATTGGTACACAACAATAGTCGGTAAATTGGTGCTGCGGACATCTGCCAAGATAGGCATTCTGGGCCGCTGGTCGAATAAGACCCTGCTCAGCCCCTTCGAACGATTCGAGCTAGGGGGCGACGGCCTTAGCAACCAGAACTTCGGCCTCAATGGCCGAGACATCATCAGCTTGCGCGGCTACGGCACCGAAGATATCATGCCGCCTTTCCCGGGTGGCGCGGGAGTGTTCAGCAAATACACCGTGGAACTGCGCTACCCGATATCGCTCAACCCATCCAGTACGATTTTCGTCACCACATTTGCTCAAGGTGGCAACGCATGGGCACGGGTGAGCGACTACAATCCTTTTGATGTGCGGCGCTCGGTGGGCATGGGCCTTCGCGTGTTCCTGCCCATGTTTGGCACACTCGGCTTCGACTATGGTATCGGCTTTGACAAGCCCAACCCTATCAACGCCGGGAGCCGCAAGCTGTCGGATTTCGCCCGCTTCAACATCGTGCTTGGCTTTGAGCCAGATTGACCGGGCATGGCACTGGTGCTCACCCATGCGCCACCACCCTCGAGCGTCGGGAAAAAAACTGCAACAAGGCCTGTGTGTAAGGTTGGTTGGTGCTGAGACTTAGGAAATCGGCCCCGGCTTGCCTGAAGCAAACTTGCGTGGCTGCCAGATGCGCATCGAAAGACTGCGCGTATTGGCGACGAAGGCGATAGCTGGTGGTGTCCACCCAAGTTTGCTCGCCCGTTTCGGCATCCGCCACTCGCAACACGCCCACATCGGGCAGATTGCGCTCCAACGCATCCCACACATGGATGCCTATGCAATCGTGCTGGCGAGCCAAAACTCGAAGTGCTTTTTCGTACTGTTCATCCAAAAAGTCGGAAAGAATAAAGCACACGCTGCGTTTTTGGAGCGCATTGTGGATGAATTGCAAAGCCGCCGCTATGTTCGTGCCGCGCCCTGTGGGGCGGGCGCTGAGTATTTCGCGGATGATGCGCAGGATGTGTTGCTTGCCTTTGTGCGGCGGGATGAACAGCTCGATATGGTCGGAAAAAAGCATCACGCCTACCTTGTCGTTGTTGGCAATGGCGGAAAAAGCCAAAACCGCACACAACTCGGTCAGATATTCTTCCTTGAACTGGGTGTGACTGCCAAACACCGCCGAACCACTGATGTCCACGAGCAACATGACCACATTCTCGCGCTCCTCTTCAAACACCTTGACAAATGCCTCCCCCGTCCGCGCCGTCACATTCCAGTCAATCGCCCGCACGTCGTCGCCGGGTTGATAGGCTCTCACCTCACTGAACGACATTCCACGCCCTTTGAAAGCGCTGTGATAGCCGCCCGTGAACAGGTGACTGCTAAGCCCTCTGGCCTTGATTTCGATTTTGCGCACTTTTTTGAGCAGTTCGGAAGTATCCATCATCAAGGTATTACCACGGTTCCCAGAATTTTTCCAATAATGTCCTCTTGTGTAATGTTTTCCGCCTGTGCCTCGTATGTAAGTCCAATGCGGTGACGCAACACGTCGGGACAAATGGCGCGCACGTCGTCAGGCGCGACGTAGTTGCGGTGGTCGAGAAAAGCCATCGCTCGAGCCGCCCTTGCAAGGGAAAGACTGGCACGCGGCGAAGCGCCATAAGTGATGAGAGGCGCCAACGCTGGCAGGCCAAATTGCGCGGGGGTGCGAGTGGCAAATACGATGTCGAGAATATACTGTTCTATTTTTTCGCTCAGATACACCTGCTTGACTGCTTCGCGTGCATGAAGCAAGGTTTGAATAGACACCACCTTTTTCACTGGGGTTTCCTCTTCATTTAGAAAACGACGAATGATGCCGCGCTCTTCCTCCTGACTCGGGTACCCGATTTTTACCTTTAATAAAAAACGGTCCACTTGTGCCTCTGGCAATGGATAAGTGCCTTCTTGCTCGATGGGGTTTTGGGTGGCCAACACGAGGAACGGCTCGTCGAGCCTAAATGTCTCGCTGCCAATGGTGACTTGACGCTCTTGCATGGCTTCGAGCAGTGCGCTTTGCACCTTGGCAGGGGCGCGGTTGATTTCGTCGGCCAATACAAAGTTGGCAAAAATCGGCCCCTTGCGCACTGCGAACTCGCCCTTCGAGGGGTTGTAAATTTGGGTGCCAATCACGTCGGCGGGCAGCAGGTCGGGCGTGAATTGGATGCGCCTGAAAGAGGCATCCACCGCTTGAGCCAATGTTTTGATGGCCAATGTCTTCGCCAATCCGGGTAGCCCTTCGAGCAGAATGTGTCCCTTGGTGAGCAGGCCGACAAGCAGCCGCTCTATCATGCCCTCTTGCCCCACAATCACTTTGGAGGTGGCGGCTATGAGCGATTCGATGAAAGCACCTTCGGCCTGCACATTTCTGCCTGATGCTTCTGTCTCCCTGTTTTGATGCATGGAAAAAAGGTTAGTCGATACACTGTGGATGCACTAAGGAACGCAGGGAGTGGCGATTTGGGGTAGCAACGCCCAATTTTTTTCGGGAATCCCTGCTTTTATACCTTGATTCGCTAGGATTTGTTAGATGAACATGATTGATGTTCTTGATTTTTAGCAGATTGAGATTGCAGCCATGCCCAAAACCTAACGGCGCGAAGTATATTTTTTCAGGTAAATAAAATGCACTTGTGTCGGCGCTGTGCTTGTGTCGGCGCTCACAAAACCATTTTGCCGCAATGTCTCCCGCATTTCGGCATCGCAACGAGGCTCTGTCAACGCAAATCTGCAAGTGGAAAAGTCCCGCGACAACTCCAAATGGTGAAAGCGTTGCAAATAGGTATGCGTGTGCAAATTATTCATCAATGAGGTACAAACGGCTACTTTCTCTCCTTCTGGAATGAGCCGTTGTATGCTCGGCAGGTCCTGCAAGAGCGCCCGCTCTCTTGCGGGTTTCCCAAATATCCATGCAAGATGTACCGATAGCGCCACAAAACCAACCCACGATATCACTCGAATCACTCCCAAAAAACGAGTGTTGGCCGCGCTTGGTTTTTCCAGCCAGCGCCCCACCGCCGGGAGGCAAACGTAGCCCGCCGCCAAAGCGAACATCGGAAGGCTGGGTATGACGTACATGCCGCTTTGCCGAGCACTGGCAATAAGTGGCAGGGTGGCCGCGAGGCCGAGCAACAGAAACAACAGTCCAGTCCTCCGAACTTTTCGATGCGCCTCGTCGCTTGCTCGCTCATGCCTTTTTTTATTGAAAACAACCGCCACGAGGAGCGTCACAACGACCACGACGGATAGCTCTGTGGCCAAAATTGCAAATATCTTGAGCCGCGCCCAGCCAGTCAGCAACGCATCCGCCCGCTCCCCCGCGATGACCGCGCCGAGACGTCTTTCCCAGTAATTTTCAAAATAAAACTTTGATTCAGGCACCAAAGCAAGCATGAGCACAAACGCGCCGGCCGCCACGACTGCCACCCAAGCAGACTGTGCAAGCCCCTCGAATATCTTGCGCTTGTGAAAGGAGGGGGCCGCCGTGACAGCCGCCAACAAAAAAGGCGCTGCTATCGGATACAGCGCCACAGGCCCTTTGGTCATAAACCCCAAATAAACACACAGCCCGGCAAGCGTCAGTCGCGGCCACCATCGCTCATCGGCAGACAAGCCCTGCAACACACACCACAACGACAGCAAGCAAAAAGTCAACAGGTTGTTGTCCATGAGGTTGTTGGGGTTGCCCCAGATAACAACCGGAATCAGATACCAAAAAAACAGCGGCAACCATCCAAAACGCCCGTGGAAAAGTGTGCCGCGCAAGGGCGTGTCCCATACCCGCACGATGAGCCACGCATTGAGGACAAACAATAGGAGCGCGTACAGCTTCTCCACCCACCACGGGTCGCCCAACAAACGGAAAAAGCCTGCTTGCAGCCAAAGCATGAGTGGCGGGTTTTCAAAATACGGGTTCCCGCTGGCAAATTCGACAAAATAACCTGACGAGAAAAAAGGTGCCCACATACTGCCCCGACCTTCGGCTAGATTGCGAGCCATGGAAGCATAAAGCAACCCGTCGCCAAACATGCCCATCGGCACCAATCGTGGCAGGAACATGGCTGCGAGGTACAGGCTTACAAACAGCCAAAGTGGGTCAATACCATTTCTTTTCACGGGACGGGCGACTTGTTTCTGCAAAAGTACAAATCGCTCCCTCATGCAGTCAGGCCGCCTCCGTCAATTCTTTCAATTTCGCCAGTGCCATGGGCCACGTTTCTCGCATATATGCCTCGAAATCTTCGGCCGTGTCAGTCTCGATATAGAGCGTAGTCACGCCGTTCTTTTCTCGCACGGCGTAGTTCTCCAAAGCACCCGACCATTTTTTGGTCTCCTCACTGTCAAAATCTTCCACGCCGTTGTTGACGGTTCCCAAATGCTGAATCGAGAGAAACTCATTCGGAACGTGCCTGAATATCCGGCTGGTCATGCCCGAACCTTCGGGCCCCAAAAACAGTATTTTGCTCCCTTCGCTCCAGTCGCCGACGGCATAAGAGCCTTCGTGGAAAACACTCGTCCATTGGCGGTAGGTTTTGTCGTCGAGCAAGGTGCTCCAGACTTTTTCTTTCGGGGCATTTATTTGAATGGAAAAATTGAGTTGTATCATTGGTGAGAAGATTTTAAGATTGACCCGATTGGTTCGATTGACCTCAATCGGCATAATCGAATCAATCAAATTGCTCCGCGTGTTTTTTAAAATTATCCAAAATCGCCTGCCAACCAGCGCGCTGCATTTCGTGCGAGTGAATGTTCTCAGCCTCGAAGTTCTCGACGATTTTGGTGGATGCCCCCTCCTTGGAAAAAATCACTTCCACTTTCCGCTCGTCGCCGAGGGTGTAGGCGATTTTTTCATGGGTTTTCACTTCGTCGTACACGCCCGCGAAATCGAACTCCATGCTGCCGTCGCGGGCTGCCATGGTGAAGGAGAATTTGCCGCCCGGTCGCAGGTCGTTCACGCCTTTGGGGCAATACCAGTCGTCGGAGGCTTGGTTCCATTGGGTGATATGTTCAGGCTCGGTCCAGCACTCCCACACTTTTTCGATGGGCGCGTTGACGAGGGCTTCTACTGTGATGGTGGTTTTGTTTGTTGCAGTCATTGTTGCTTGATTTTTTAATTGTTGAAAAAAATTTGGCTGTAAAAACGACTCAACTGATGTCGGTGAGTCCGATGATTTTGTCGCCCGAAAATTTGAAAACTGATTTTCCGCTCAATTGGAGTTTGTCGCCTTTTTTAAGACCGTTTGGAAGGTCGGTGTCCAGCACGGCGAAGTAGTCAATCTCTATTTCGGTTTGGTCTTGCTGATGATAAAAGGCCATGATGGTTTGTCGCCTTTCTGAAAACAGGTTTTTGGCTTGCTCCGCCTGCGCCCTGAATGCCTCCAAGCCTATGAGTGTCATGTTCGACACGCCATTTGAGATGTTCTCAAACTTGACGGACGCATCAAGGTCTGCCACCATTTTGTCAATGTCAAAATCATTGTAAGCCGCCACATAACGGCCGATGATGTGTTCTCTATTTTTCATTTTGAAAAAGATTTGTTTTACACAACTGCAAAGCGACGCGGCATTTTTATTTTCTGGAAATCAATACTTTGTGTCGCTGTGTCGTTGTGTGAATAAATTTTCAAGTTCGCTTTCCGCCCTACGCTTTTGTCAAATCCGCAATGACGATTTTCCGCATTTTCAGCATGGCCGCCATCGCGGTTTGTGCCACCGCAGGGTCAGGGTCGGCGAGCAGGCGCGGCAGGGCTTCGGGGACGATTTGCCACGACACGCCGAATTTGTCTTTGAGCCACGCACACATACTTTCCTCGCCGCCGTCGGCAGTCAGTTTTTCCCAGAAATAATCCACTTCGTCCTGTGTGTCGCAGTTGACCACGAATGAAATGGCCTCGTTGAATTTGAACTGTGGGCCGCCGTTCAGGGCATTGAATTTTTGCCCGTCGAGCGAAAAATCCACGACCATGACCGTGTCGCCGCTGCGGACGATTTTCTCGATTTTCGAGTTTGGGAAAATAGAAGTGTAAAACTTGGCGGCTTCTTCGGCTTGGCCGTCGAACCAGAGAAAGGGCGTGATTTTTTTAGTTGTTGCCATCGCTTTTTTTATGTTTTTGTTTGTTTAGAATCAAACACAGAGGCACGGAGACACAGAGTTTTTTATACCTTGATTTGCTAGGATTTGTTAGATGAACATGATTGATGTTCTTGATTTTTAGCAGATTGAGATTGCAGCCATGCCCAAAACCTAACGGCGCGAAGTATAGTGAAAATCAAGCGTTTGCCCTCTCCGTGTCTCTGTGTTTTTAAAATCATTTCCACTTCGGCGCGAAAGGGCGTATGATAAAAAATCTCTGTGCCTCCGTGTCTCTGTGTTTTAAAAATCATTTCCTCTTCGGCGCGAAAGGCGTATGACAAAAAATCTCTGTGCCTCCGTGTCTCTGTGTTTTAAAAATCATTTCCTCTTCGGCGTTTTTTCCAAAATCTGCCCGATTCGGGATTGTGTGATTCGAGTAATCAAGTCCAACGGCATCGGTTTGTCGAGCGGAAATTGAACAGAACCTTTGCCCGTTTTGTAGCCCGAAAGTTCTTCCTTGAAGGCTTCGCCGGCTGTCGGCGTCGGGTAAAACCCGATGTGATTTTTGAAGGCGGCGAAGTGAACCAAAATAGTTTTGCGGAACCTGAATGTCGGAATCCCGTAACTGATGGCCTCGTCGGCATCCGGCGCGACTTTCCGAATCGTCGCCCGCACCTGTTCCAAAATCGGCTGCACTTCTTTCGGAAAACCAGCGATATACTCGTCCATGTTGGAGGGTTTTGCCGTCGCCATGGCAGATGTTTTTTGTTTGAAAAAAAGGTTGTGAAGGGGTTGATGAAGGTTGATAATCAACATTTACCAACCTTCATCAACCCTTATCAACCTTCATCAACCCTTATCAACCTTCATCAACCCTTATCAACCTTCATCAACTTAAGATTTCGGATACGCGTAACTCACCATCCATTGCACGCCGAACGGGTCGGTCAGCATCCCGAAGTACGAACCCCAGAAAGAATCCGCCATCGGCACAAAAACTGAACCGCCCGCCGACAGGCCGTTGAACAAACGGTCGGCTTCCTCTTTGCTGTCGGCTGTGATGGAGATGTTGAAAAGGTCGCCCTGCGTGCCAGTACCAAAGGCGGGCGGGCAGTCGCTGCCCATCAGCATACAATGCTCTCCGACTGGCAGCGCGACGTGCAAGATACCATTGGGGTCTGCGCCTTCCATGTTAGGCATTCCGGGCGGCACGTCGCCGAAGCGCGAGAGGTCGGCAAACTCGCCGCCGAACACGGATTTGTAAAAATTGAAGGCTTGTTCGCAGTTGCCGTTGAAGTTGAGGTACGAATTGAGAAATGGCATGGTCGTGTGAATTTTGAAATGAAATTGTTTTAAAAAGTTGCTGGCACAAAGGTAATAGCACCCAAAAGAATCGGGCAGGGGCAAAAGCGACAGATAAAAAGGCCGATTGCGACATTTTTTGTTTTAAAAAACAATTTTTACTTTTGCACGCCCAAGTTATCTTCTCACTCTCTCGCGCCTCTCGCTCGTGAAACACATCTCCATCCTCGTCCCCGAATCGTCGGTGCTCGACAGCATCACCGCGCCACGCTACCTGTTCACGGCGGTCAATAATTTTCTCGCTCAAGCCGGCCAGCCGCCCTTGTTCGACGTGCATCTTGTCGGCTTGCAAAAAGAAGTTCGCCTGCACGATGGTCTCTTTTCCGTCCACGCCGATTCGGTGATTCAGGAGGTAAAAAAAACCGACCTGATTCTCGTCCCCGCCCTCTTCGGCGACCTGAACAACGCGCTCGCTCTGAACAAGGATTTTCTCCCCTGGATAAAGGCGCAACATCAAAACGGCGCGGAAGTCGCCAGCCTGTGCATCGGGGCGTTTTTATTGGCTTCGACTGGTTTGCTGGAAGGGAAAAAATGCTCGACGCATTGGCTGTTCGCCCACGATTTCCGGCGGATGTTCCCCAACGTGACGCTCGTGGCCGATAAAGTCGTGACCGAAGAGCAGCGCATCTACACGAGCGGCGGCGCCAATTCGTACTGGAATCTGCTGCTCTATCTGGTGGAAAAATACACCGACCGCTCGATGGCGATTCTCGCCGCCAAGTTTTTCGCCGTCGAGCTCGACCGCGAGAGCCAGTCGGCATTTATGATGTTCAACGGCCAAAAAGGCCATGAGGATGAGCCGATTCGGCAGGCGCAGACTTTCATCGAGGAGAACGTGACGGCCAAAATCTCGATAGAAGACCTCGCTTCCAAGTTCGCCATCGGGCGGCGCAACTTCGAGCGGCGCTTCAAAAAGGCGACGAACAACACGCCCGTCGAGTACATCCAGCGAGTGAAAATGGAAGCAGCCAAAAAGTGGCTCGAAACCGGCCGCAAAAACGTGAACGAGGTGATGTACGACGTGGGCTACTCCGATGCCAAAGCCTTCCGCTCGGTGTTCAAAAAAGTGACGGGGCTGTCGCCGATGGCGTATCGGAGCAAGTTTAGTCGGGGGACGGTGAGGGTTTGAGAGGGAGACCTCATGGATAGTTTCGCACGAGGCATGGCTTCGCGCGAGCGAGGTGTTCTTATTCACATAGCATTGTGTCAAACTCAATAGTAAGTTGAGTACTTCCATTATGGTCTACTGTAACCCACTTATAATTTTTCAGTACGTAAGCATTTCCTCCATCCAGTTTTACCCATTCATCAATTCCTTTGGCAGCATACTTCAGGTCTCCTTTTGTCGAAAGTCCCATAGGTGCAGCATAAGTCCTATTTTTTACTAAATACTTGCAACTGGAATTTTTTACATTTTCGTCTGCCTGTGCTTGTGTAATATATTTTGATTTTGTCAAAGCCGGCAATGTGTTGCTTACTTCAATTGGTGTCATTGAAGTCGCACAAGAAGTAAGCAAAAGAATAATTCCAACAAGGTAAAGTTTGTTCAATCTATACCTCGCGCCGCCAAGTTTTCAGCATCGTCTAGGGTAACGTTTACTAAACTTTTGAAGTTTAGTAAACGTGATCTCATCCTTCCAACCATGCTGAAAACTTGGCGGCACGAGGTATAATCATATTTTTTACAGAACCTGCTGCAAAAGTAAGTCGAACATCCACCCCCGCAAATTATCTGTTGGACTTTCAACAAAACCGCGACGCTTTCTTTTTCTCCTCCACCCAATCTCAATCATTCCTCTCCCACCATCTCTCAAACATCTCCGTTTCATTCAAATTGACTTTCTCCCCAATCAGCGGATGCAGCAAAGGCATTCCCTTGCGTGCGCTTTCCGCCGCCACTCGGATGATGGGAGCGTCCCAATCGTGAGTAGCCAGCGCGAACTTGCTCCAATGCGCTGCCAGCAGCCTTTTCGCCCGTAAATCCTGCGAACGAACCTTTTTTCCCTTCCCGCTCAACAAATCCTCTCTCTCAATCAAAAAGAACCATTGCCTGCTCAAATGCCCGATTGTTCTGTGCGGGCAGCCTTGACTTTTGCCGCCTCGTGATGAGAAAGGAGGAAGCCGAAAATCCTGTCCCAGAGTAGGCAAAAAAATTAAACCATCACATGAAAATGATTTTCAGTAAAATCATCGGCGGCGTCGTGTTCGCAGCCAGTTTGGCTTTTGCGTTCACCAACTGCCAGAAAGACCAAAGCACCGTTTCCGAAATCAACCTCGGCGAACTCCAATCTGAAGACCGCGCCCAGCCTATCGGCTGCGAAGCCGCTATCCCGCCCATCCTCGCGGTGCCGGAAGGACACAAACTGGCGTACCGCACTTATGCCACCGGCGTTCAGATTTACGAAGTGCGGCGCAGCGCCACCAATCCCGATGTATTTGTGTGGGTGAACACCGCGCCTTCTGCCGACCTGTACATCCAGCCCAACTTCAATAACCTTGTGGGCACGCATTACGGCGGGCCGACTTGGGAGTTCATACAAGGCCCTTTTAAGGATGAAAAGGTCGTGGCCACAAGATTGCAGGGCGTCACTGTGGATGCGACAGCGATTCCTTGGCTATTGCTGAAAGCCGTTGAAAGCCTCAGCTCTCCCGGTAACAAAGTGACCTATATTCAGCGGGTATGCACCGTCGGAGGATTGGCGCCGGCAATTATTCCCAACGAATCCAACCTTGGTCAGGTGGAGCATGTGCCCTACACGACGACCTATCTTTTTTACAAGAAAAAGAATTGACGTTTGGGCGGTCATAAGTAGAAAGAAATCAATGGCTTCCCTCCGTTTGTCAAAGCACGACGGGGGGGAGTTGTTTTTTGCCGTTGTTGGCATCCCTCGCCAACAACCCGGAAGCTTCGGGGGCGGGGTGCGCAATCAATCCTTCGCAACATCGCTTGACCGCAAAAAAGCAGCATCAAAACAGCGCCAACCCCGAAATTGCTATGATGTTTTTCAGGTCCGTGTATTTGTAGCGTTCGCCAAAGGCGCAAATTTTTTTCAAAAAACCCACCGATTTCGTGCGAAGTTTTTGTCTTGGTTGCGTTAGTTAGCGGTCTGAACCCGGTTCGTTATGACCACAATGCGCCTGCTGTACTATTCTTTCCCCATGCGCCTGCTGGCCCTTCATTTCCGCAACCACTTGTTGCTCATTGTTTTGTGGGTGGTGTTGGCGTTGTTGATGACGGGCCACATCGGGCGTTTTTTCGGGATGCACTATTTGATGCTCACGCCGGAATATCGGGGTCAGGTCAATTTTTGGAGTTTCTTTATCACGGGCGCGGCCTTTGGCGCTTTCGTGATGATTTGGAATCTGACGACTTATCTGTTGAGCGCCAATCGGTTTCCTTTTTTGGCGACGCTGAGCGCCCCGTTCACCAAGTTTTCGCTGAACAACAGCCTCATCCCGCTCGCCTTTTTTGCCACTTACTTGGTGGCCTCCACCCGATTCCAATGGTACGACGAACTGACGCAGACGCACGAAATTGCTTGGAACATAGCTGGTTTTTTGGCTGGGGCATTTGCCTTGGTGAGTGTGCTGGCCCTTTACCTCTATTTCACGAACAAAGACATTGGCGCATTTCTTCGCCCCGGCGAATTCGTGCCACGACCGGGGAGCAAGTTGCTGGCACCCGGCCAGCGATTGCCCACCATCTGGGAAATCAGGGAGGGGGCTACCCGCTGGCGTGTGGACACTTACATCACGGAGCGGCTGCGTGCTCGAAGGGTGAGAAGTGTGGCGCACTACAACCCGCGGATGCTCACGCAGGTGTTTCGCCAGAATCACTCCAACGCGGTCGTGGTGCAAGTGGTCATGTTGCTGATGCTGATGGCTCAAGGGGCTTTCATGGACAGCGAGTGGGTGCGGATACCGACTGGCGCCACGGTGTTTATTCTGTCGAGCATGGTCATGTCCATGTTTGGCGCCATCACTTTTTGGTTTCGGCAATGGGGCACTTTGGTATTCATCGGTCTTTTGTTGGCGGTCAACTACATCACGAGTTTCGGTCTTTTCAATTACCGCAACCGGGCCTACGGGCTTGATTATGGCGAAAAAAACCGCGCGGAATACTCCTATTCCGCGCTGGAGGAATTGTGTTCGCAGGAACACATTCGCCGCGACAAGGCTTCCACGGAGCGGATTCTGAGCAAATGGTTGGCAAAAAACCGCACGCCCGCCAAC
This sequence comes from Saprospiraceae bacterium, assembly GCA_026129545.1. Taxonomy (NCBI): domain Bacteria; kingdom Pseudomonadati; phylum Bacteroidota; class Saprospiria; order Saprospirales; family Saprospiraceae; species Saprospiraceae bacterium. The sequence continues at coordinate 2,997,272 of JAHCHX010000001.1, read as the reverse complement.
CCCAAGCCCAAGATGGTTTTTCTGTGCGTCAGCGGCGGTGGCATGCGCTCCTCGCTTTGGACGATGCAGACCCTGCAACAGGCCGACCGTGCCACCGGGGGAAAGTTGCTGCGCCAGACGGCACTCATCACGGGCGCTTCCGGGGGAATGTTGGGCGCTGCCTATTTGCGCGAAATTTATTTGCAGCAGCAGGAAGGAGCGGATGTATCTGTGCATGACACGACGTTTGTGCACGACGTTGGGAAGGACCTGCTCAACCCGGTCACATTTGCCATTGTCGCCAACGACCTGTTCTACCCCATCTCCACTTTTCAGTCGGGAGATTTCACTTATCGAAAAGACCGGGGATATTTATTTGAAAACCAATTGAATGAAAATTGCCGAGGATATTTTTCCAAGCGGCTTGCCGATTACCGCCGCCCGGAGCGCGATGCGGCGATTCCGATGATGGTGGTGTCGCCCTACATCCTCAACGACGCACGGCGGCTGCTCATTAGCCCTCAGGGGGTGTCGTATCTGATGAAGCCACACGACTTGGGTCGGTTGGCGGCCCAAGTCGAAGTGGACGGGGTGGATTTCGGCAAGTTGTTCGCGCAGCAACAAGCGGATAGCCTCGCATTTTCCAGCGCCTTGCGCATGAACTGTACCTACCCGCTCATCCTGCCCAATGTGTGGCTACCGACCCAGCCCTCCACCGAAGCGATGGACGCAGGTTTTAGGGACAACTACGGCATTGCCTTGGCGACGCGATTCGTGCATACTTTCCGCGATTGGATAGTGGAACACACGGGTGGGGTGGTGATTGTGCAAATTAGATGTTGGCAAAAAATTGACCCTATCGCCAAGAGTGACTCGAAGGGGGTTTTGCACAATTTGCTCAACCCAGTAAGCGCCGCCGCCAAAATCACGTCCGTGCAAGACTACGAACAGGACAACACCTTGGCGTTGCTCGATGACTTGCTCGGGAAAAACAAATTGGAGGTGATTCGCTTCCTCTATCGGCCCGTGCGCAAGGAAGATGAAGCTTCCATGAGCCTGCATCTCAGCGAGCGAGAGAAACGCGATTTGTTGCGGGCTTTCCATGCACCTGAAAATCAGGCCAGCTTAGCGGCGCTAAAGCAAGTGCTTGGGGTACGTTGAGTGCACAAGAGACGATTTTCTGGGACAGGATTTACATGACGAACAGGCTCTTTGATGGCCAAACAGCGTTGTTCATCTTGTCCCAGAAAATTGGCGGCTCCTGTCACCCGCACTCATCATGATACCGCTTCTGTAAAATTTCAAAACCGCAGCTCCACCGCCTGCCCTTCTATTGGGAAAACAATCCAAAACCGAGCGTGCTTCGGCTCCTGCTGCTTCAACATCGCTCGCCACCAACCCAACAACTGCGCGAGCGGCTGTGCTTGTTGCCGCCATTTTTTCATTCCCTCGGCAAAATTGGCAAAGAGCACAACCGCGACGGTCTCTTCATTTTCAAGAAAGAAATCGGTTTCCAATTTCAAAAGGCGCGTTCGCCCTTCCGAATGTGGGGGCTGGGAGGGGTATCCTTCGAGCAGGAACTTGCATAGCACTTGTTTTGGCTTAAATTGTTTTTCCAAAAAATCTCGAAACACATCGGAGTGCCGCACCAGACGCTCCGGCGAGGTCATTTCTGTCATTCCCCTGATTTCTAATTGTTTTTTGGCGGCGGACAGCCGTTCTTCCGAGGGAAGTCCGGGGTGGTCAGCGATTAGAAAAGCCTGTACGGCCTTCCCGAAGGCAGGCTCGTACTCGCTCTTGAACTCGAGCCATGACGCCCACGCCATCGGTTCGCCAAACTGTGGGTCGAAGCCCGGAGGCATTTCCTGCGCTGGGTCAATGTGGAGCGACTGGCGTGGCACGGGGTGTTTCCCAGCGCGGGCGGCGTGGAAAGTAATGGGTGTCTCATCGGGAGGGCTTTCGGCAAAATCTCGTGGTTTGTAGCATATCTCTGTCTGGCACAAAATGGGTTGCCCATTGTGGTAAAAAGGTGTTTCGTCCGAGTGTGGGTCGAGCGTGGGGATGGTCTCGTCGCCGTGGTTGAACACACGATTGAGCCACCCGGTGCCTTTTGCGTTGGTAGGGAAAACAAGGTAGTCGCGTGCCCTCGTCAGTCCGACGTACAATAGGCGTGCTTCTTCTTCCAGCGCCGTTTGCCTCGCAGCCGCCCATTCGGGTGTGTTTAGCAATGTTTCTTCCAGCCGCGTGTTTCGGAACTGGTCGCCGTAGGGGTTCACCCAAAAACGAAGCCAGCGGTTGCCCAGAATGTCGTCCAAATCCGGCTCTTCTACTTCCGAGACCAGGTTGATGCCCCAGATTTGTTCTTTCAAAGACTGGTTCAGGTTGTGGCAAATCGTCACGGGGTATTCCAACCCTTTGCTGCGGTGGTAGGTCAATACTTTCACCGCGTCGTCGCCCTCGCCAGAACCCTGATAGTCCAGTTCGGATTTTGCCAAGTCGGTGAGCCACAGTAGGAAGCCGCTCAGCGACGCAGCAGAATGAAGTCGTTGGCAAGCCGACTCGTAGTCCAAGGCATAGCCTCGCAGGCGGTCGAGGTTGTCGAGGCGTTGGTTCGGATGGCCGAGTCGGACGGCCACGCGGCGCAGGTCGAGTTCATCCAGCACGAGGTTCAATATCTCGGAAGCCGAGAGGTCAGCCGTGCGTGGGCGGATGGCGTTGAGTTCGCGCAGGTACGGCAAATCGCTCCACGACCCCCGCGCAGGCGGCGGTGCGTTGCCTGCCTTGAACGCCAGCCATTCAAGGCGGTCGCCGACGAGTTGCTCGAGGTTCATTTCGTGGGTCAGGAGGATGATTTCGGCGGCGCTGAGCGAATCGGAAGGGATGAGCAGGTATTTCAGGCAGGCTATCGCGAGTTTTGCCTCCGGTGTCTCGAGCAGTCCGGCGCGGCTAATCGCCGCTTTCAACCCTGCTTGGTGCAATGCTTCGGCCATTTTGGCGCAGCCGTCGTTGTTGCGGCACAACACCGCAATATCGCCCGGTCGCGCAGGCCGCGTTTCATTTCTTTTTTTGTTGTAAATCAGCGTTTTGCGTTCGAGCAGTTTTTGGATTTCCTCGGCGATGCAATGGTCCATCCAAGGAGAGCCGGGCACCCTTCGCTCGTCCAACTCGGAGCGGAAATGCCAGTGGACGAGGCTTAGCCCCGGTTCCTCGCCGCCAGACGGCGCAAGGGGGGCGGGATAGGACGCTGGCTCCAACACCACCTGCTCCACGGGCATTTCCTTAAAGGCTCTGGTGAAAATCGCGTTGGTGGCAAACACGATGTCGGGTCGGCTGCGCCACGATTTTTTCAAAATGTTTTCGTCCCTCACGCCACCCGTGGCGCGGATGATGGCCTGCATGAGGGCAGGTTCTGCGCCCCGAAAGCCGTAGATACTCTGCTTGGGGTCGCCGACCCAGATGGAATGTCGCGCCAATCGGCTGATTTGCAGGAAAATATCGAGTTGAATGGGGGATGTGTCTTGGAACTCATCGACGAGCAAGAGGTCGAGTTCTCGACTTAGGGTGTCTTGAACAGTGGGCACTCGCAACAGACGACTGACATAGGTTTCCATATCGGTGTAGTCAATCAGTCCGCGCTTCTTTTTGTACAGCTCGTACTCGTCGAGCGCATCGGTGGCAATGTCGAACACGAGGTCAATGTAGCCCTTTACATCGTCGTGAAACTGCCGATGTTCCTCGTGGCTGCGGGCGAGGTTTTGCAAGTCCTCCATGAGGTCGCGGCTCTTGGCACCTGGGTTGGTTTTTCCGATTTTGACCCATTCGTGCCAATAGAGCTCGCCTCGATATTTGAGTTGATTTTGAAAATTGCGCAGCACCTCGGCGGCTTCGCGGGTGGTTTTGGTGCCGTCGGCTTCGTTTGCGTCGAGGGCGGCGACGGTTTGGTCAATGGCCGATAGCAAACGATTGTGCCAAGTGGTGGCATCGGTTGTTTGAGCAGGTGGAAGCAAGCGTTCGAATGTTTCCCAAGAGCGGTTTTTACTGGTTTTTAAAATTTCTTTTGAAAAATTATTGGCTCTCGCCACATCGGTCAGCTGGCGAATATCGCGCCGCCAATCGTAGGCTTCGCCGACGGTTTTTTTGGTCAGTCCCAAGCGGTCGGCCAATTGGTTCATTCGCTCGATGCGCTGCTCGGTGAGGACCTGAGAGAGCGATTCGTTGAAAAGGCGCTGCTCGTCGCCATCGGCGATGATTTCCACGAGCGGCGACACGCCCGCTTCGAAGGCGAATCGTTGCAACAAGCGTGTGCCAATGCTGTGCACGGTGCCGATGAGCGCCTCGCCGAGTTCGTTGGCGGCCTCGACCATGCCAGATTCGAGCAGTCGAACACGCACTCGTTCCTGCAACTCGGCAGCCGCCTTTTTGGTGAAGGTGGTCGCCATGATGCCCGCTGGCCGAAGGCCGTTTTTCAACAGCTCGACCATGCGCCCGGTGAGCGTGTAGGTTTTGCCGGAGCCGGCGCCTGCGGAAATGACCTCGATTGGAAGGCGCTGTTTGGCAGTCTTTGTTTGTTGTTCGCTCGGAGGTTGCACGGAAAGGGTTGTTTTGGGCGAAGGTCGAGAAACACGGCGAGAGTTTCCCCAGCTTATCTGGGTTTTTGAGAGCGAAACAATCTCTACTTTTGTAACCACTTAGACGGAGCAGCGCCCTGCCTACTTTTTATACTTCGCGCCGTCAAGTTTTCAGCATAGGTGAAGTCCTGATTCACTCAAAATGGGGGGGTATGAATCATGGTCATCAGATAAATCCTGACGAATCAAGGGCTAATTTCCAATTTCTACATAGATTTGAAGCTCCAAAACTATTTTGAAAATGGAAAAAGCCTACAAAAACTGTCAGAGTTGCGGCTTGCCAATGCGCCGCGACGAATTGAATGGTGGCACCAACGCTGATGGCACCACAAGTCTCCAATACTGCTCCCTTTGTTACCAAGACGGGCGCTTCACCCATCCGCACATGACGATGGAGGAAATGAAAGCGTGGGTGAAACAACGGCTTCAGTCCTTTGGGTTTCCGGGGTTTATTGCCGGGATTTTCACCCGTTGTATTCCAAAATTGCAGCGATGGAAGTGAACTCACTTGAAATTATCGAAATCAAAAAACAGATTATTCTTCGGCTGGAGGAGAACACACCGCGCATTGAGATGTGTGTGGCGACTTTGACGGAAGCCGAAGTGTGGCAACGCCCGAACCCGGTCTCCAACAGTGTCGGCAACTTGATTTTGCACCTCTGTGGCAACATCACGCAATATGCGATTGCCTCGCTTGGCAACGAACCCGACGCACGCGACCGCGATGCCGAGTTCGCCGCCGAGGGAGGTTTCTCAAAATTGGAGTTGTTGGACAAGCTGGCTTCGACAGTGGCGCGAGCGGTCGAAACGATTCGCCGGGCAAGTCGGGAGGAATTGTTGCGCGAGCGCACGGTGCAGGGTTTTCAAATGAGCGGTATCGGCATCATGGTCCATGTGTGCGAGCATTACTCGTACCACACGGGGCAAATCGCTTTTTGGACCAAACTTTTGAAAAACAAAGATTTGGGTTTTTATGCGGGGGTTGATTTGACGGTGAGGAATCAAGATTAACTCGAATCAGGGGTTGGGGCAAACTGCTGAAAGCGTGTGCCATTCAGGCGGCGATTTCGAGTCGCCGTCTGAATCAATGCCTGAACATCAGACACTAAATAAGGCAAACCCCTCTATTCGCATTTTTGAAAATGACGGTAGTAAAAGGCATAAGAATAGCCTTAGGCAGACAGCTTCGAATCGAGCAAATACCAAACCAGCAAAATGAGCAGCGGGAGAGCAACTACAAGAAGTGACAACAACGCTTTTTTGAAAGCAAAACGAAGCAGCAACCCGCCAATGGTGCAGCCGAACAGCAAGACGGAATACCATGTGTTGATGCTGGATGCCGAAAAACTATCGCGAAATCCTTTTCCGACGAGGGCCAACAGGCAAATCAACAGGTCTGCAATCCAAAAAAGCCAAAAGAGAAAAGCCATGAGCGGAGTTTTTGAAAATTTCCAAATCGGTAGCAACGAAGGTCGTCATAATTGAAAAAATCACAAGTCAATGAAAATCAACCATCTCACGAGTATCGCTCTTTGCATCTGTTGCCTGTCAGGCTTATATGCGCAAGCCCAGCCCACACTCCCCGAACGCCTCGGCTACTCGAAAGATGCCAAGTTGCTCATCATTCACGCCGACGATTTGGCGGTGGCGCACTCGGAAAATCAGGCCAGTTTCAAAGCGATGAAAGAAGGCTCGGTCAATTCGGCGAGCGTCATGGTGCCGTGCCCTTGGCTGCCAGAAGTCGCTGCTTACGCGAAGGCGAATCCCAACCATGATTTGGGTTTGCACTTGACGTTGACAAGCGAGTGGAAACACTTTAAATGGGGCCCAGTCTCGGACTGTGGCGAACTGGGTGGGCTGGTGGATTCCAACGGGTATTTCTTCGACAATTGCACCTCTTTTGCCAGCCAAGCGAAACCGGAAGCGGTGGAGGCCGAGCTCCGCGCCCAAATCGAAAAAGCAAAGGCGATGGGCATAGAACCGACCCATCTGGATTCGCACATGGGTTGTTTGTTTTTCCAAAACCCGACGCTGTTCGGCATTTATCTGAAAATCGGACGCGAATATGGCATCCCGACGATGGTTGGGCGCGACCTTTTGAGCATGCTGCCTGACCCCTTCAAACAAGCCATGACGGAGAAGGACATCGTGCTCGACCGCATCTTGTCCGCCAGCCCTGATGATTACCAAAAAGGCATGGCCAATTACTACACATCCGTGCTCCAAAACCTCCAACCCGGAGTTAGCATCATCCTTATCCACACTGCCTACGACGATGCCGAGATGAAGGGCGTGAGCATTGACCATCCCGACTGGGGCGCGGCGTGGCGGCAAGCAGACTACGATTTTTTCACGAGCGATGCCTGTCGGAATTTGCTCAAAGAGCAAAATATCCAGTTGATTACATGGCGAGAAATAGGGAAATTGCTGCGATAAAAATTAATGCCCTAGATAAAGCATCGTGTCAATGACGGGTCTGTGGTCCAAAGAAATCTCCACTGGCAAACTGCCGAATGCCTCGTGAGGATAGTGCAAGCTGTCGTAGCCGAAAGCCACGAGCCAATGTCGTCCCTCCGGCACCGACTCGATGCAGCCTCGCGCATCCGCGCCCGTGACGAAGAAAGCATCGAAGTAGCTCGGCTTTTTGTCGTAGCCGGGAAATGTGTCGGTGAAATATTTGAGATAGACGAACGAGCCAGTGAGCGGGTAGTCGTGGTGGGTGGTTTTGATGCAAATTTTGGTTGGCAAAGGGATAGTATCAGGCCCTTCCGAGCGGCAGGCGAAAAGAACGAGCAGGGTGAGTATCAGTATTGGGCGCATAAACGATGTGTTGATTTGGGGGATTGGGAAAGTTTGGAGACTTGAACCCAAAAATAGTGCGGATGTTGGCAAGCGAGTTGTCAAGACTGGACAAAACATCGGATTTTTTACTTTTGTGCCGCCAAATGGCTTTCACCCAGAATTCAACCGTATTGCGCAACCGTAACCAAACATCAAAATCCACCACCACACTATGGCAACTTCTACAAAAAAATCTCCCGAAAACGGCCAACCGTCCGCCGCTTCCGTGCCTGCCTCTCCCGTATCGGGCAACCGAATCGTCACGCTCGACGAGTTTATCATTCGCGCGGAAAAAGATTTTGACTATGCCACTGGCGAACTGACCGGGCTACTGCGCGACATCGGGGTGGCTGCCAAAATCATCAACAGAGAGGTGAACAAGGCGGGACTTGTCAACATCATCGGGGTAGCCAATAGCGGAGAAAACCAAAGCGGCGAGATGCAGCAAAAACTCGATGTGTATGCCAACGAAAAGCTCATCGAGTGCCTCAAAAACTCTGGCGAATGTTGCGCCATCGCTTCAGAGGAAAATGAAGACATCATCCAAGTGCCACCCATTGGCTCCAAGGCCAGCAACTATGTGGTTATGTTCGACCCTTTGGATGGCTCTTCCAATATAGACGTGAACGTGTCGGTGGGCACTATTTTCGCCATTTATCGCCGCAAAAGCGACCCTTCTGGCCCAGCCACCAAAGAAGATTTTTTGCAAGCAGGCACCAAACAAGTAGCCGCAGGGTATGTCCTGTACGGCACTTCCACCTTGCTCGTTTACACCACTGGCCGCGGCGTGAACGGCTTCACGCTCGACCCCTCCATTGGCGAGTTTTGCCTCAGCCATCGGAATATGCGCATTCCCGAAAACGGCTCTACCTACTCCGTCAATCAAGGCTACTACTCCAAGTTTGACCTTGAGATGCGCCGTTACATTGACAACTGCTCCGACCAAAACTACGGCCTCCGCTATATCGGCAGCATGGTGAGCGACATCCACCGCATCCTCATCCAAGGCGGCATATTCCTCTATCCCAGCACTCGGAAATATCCAAAAGGCAAGCTCCGTTTGCTTTACGAGTGCAACCCACTGTCTTTCATCGTGGAGCAGGCCGGAGGCAAAGCCATGAACACCCAACTGAAGCGGGTGCTGGAAGTGACGCCCTCCGAACTTCACCAGCGCAGCACCGTCGCTATCGGCTCGCCCGCCATGGTGGACGAACTAAAGGCATTCATCGAGCGGTATTCCGCGCTGCCTTTGTAATCACGCAACTTTTTACCAAAAATCGAATTGTGCTATCGTTCGTTTTGTTTTTGCATCATTTTCTTCATCCTGTGCTTAGCATATCGTTCACCAACATCAGCGAGGCAAAAGGCAGTCTTTACATAGGTGTTTATGACAGTGAGTCCTCTTTCTTGCAGGAAAAAAAAGTTGTTTTTAAAAAAGTGCTTCCTGTGCGGAAAAAAGGTTCCATAGAGCTCAAAATACCAGACCTTGCTCCGGGTTTCTACGCGGTGAGCTGCTTCCACGATTTGAACGACAACGGAAAATTGGACAAAAACCTCGTGGGCATCCCTAGCGAGCCTTACGGCTTTTCCAATAATGCACGGCCAAAATTTCGCGCCCCCAAGTGGGAGGAAGCAAAGTTTGAAATAAAATCGGGTGAAAACCGCATTGCTATTCGTTTAGAAAAATGGTGATTGACCTATACCTTAACTCGATAGGATTTGTCAGTTCACCCTGATTGTTCTCCATGATTTTGAACATATCGCGCTTTTAGCCATGCCCAAAACTTGGCAGCGCGAGGTATAAATTCATTGCAAGCCCTCTTCATGATTCGAGCAGAAAACATTATCAAAACCTTCGGCGAGCAACAAGTACTGAAAGGCATTGACTTCACCTTTGAAGCAGGCAAGAACAACCTAATCATAGGCCGCTCCGGCGCTGGCAAAACGGTGTTGCTCAAAATTTTGGTGGGCCTGCTCAACCCCACGAGCGGCACCGTGTGGTACGACGATGAAAATTTCACGGCTTTGGATAAAGAGGGCATGAGAGCCATCCGCATGAAAATTGGGATGCTGTTTCAAGGCTCGGCACTATTTGACTCTCTGACGGTGGAAGAAAACATCCGCTTCCCTATGGATATGTTTACCCACAAAACGCCGCAGCAAAAATTGGAGCGCGTGAACTACTGCCTCGAACGGGTCAACCTCGCCGGCAACAACAAAAAATACCCTTCCGAGCTCTCTGGCGGTATGCAAAAAAGGGTCGGCATCGCCCGCGCCATCGTCTTGGAGCCGCAATATCTTTTTTGCGATGAACCCAACTCCGGCCTTGACCCCAAAACAGCCATCCTCATTGACGAGCTCATCAGCAGCATCACGCAAGAAAACAACATCACAACCATCATCAACACGCACGACATGAACTCGGTGATGGAGATAGGCGACAACATCTGTTTCCTTCACGAGGGCCAACTGGAATGGGCGGGCAACAAAAACGAGGTGCTCGGCAGCGACAATGAAAATTTGCAGTCCTTCATTTTCGCCTCCCCTTTCTTGCAGCGCCTGCGCAAGGCCGCGCTGAAATAATGTGACAAAGGGTCCGAATTTCGGCTTTCCTTTGCCCCCCTGAATCATGTCGCCATGAAATCCGCCGTTGCCTTTCCGACTGCCGAACGATTCGTCTTTCACCTGCTGCTGGCGGCCAATCTTGTGCCGTTGTGGGCTTTTCAATACTTTCTCACCTGCGACGGACCTTGCCATCTGTACAACGCCAAAGTTTTGCTCGACTTTTGGCAAGGCGGCGAACCCAAGGCATTCTACGAGACTTGGCTTTATCTGAACACGCGCTTTGAGCCAAACTGGTTTGGCCATGCGTTCATGACTTTGCTCATGGGGCTTCAAATCCCCGCCTTCCTTGCTGAGAAGCTCTTGCAGACGGTCTATGTGTTGGCGTTTGGGCTTGGCCTGCGCTATCTCATTCAGCAAATCAACCCCAGCAACCTTTTTCTGAGCTCTTTCGGGCTGCTCTTTGCCCATCACTATGTTTTTCAGATGGGCTTCTACAACTACTCTTGCAGCTTGGCCGCCATGTTTTGGGCGACGGGCTATTGGCTGCATATCCGTCGGGGATATGCGCCGGGCCAGCTGTTGGTGTTGGCAATCGGTTTACTGGTGCTTTATTTCTGCCACCCGGTGGGTTTGCTGTTCACGCTGCTGCTCATCGGAAGTCTGTTGGTGGGCGATTTTTGGAACGACACAAGGGCGCACAAGCGCGATAAAATCAATTGGCAAAAGTTCGGGCAAGCGATGGCAGCCATAGCGGTGGCGACGCTGCCAGTTGTGGTGTTGTTTGCGGAATACTTGTTCTTTAAAGGAATCAACGCGACACCACGCGGCGAACCAACTTCGGCACTATGGCATTTGTTGCGCGAAAATCGCGGATTGCTCATCATGGACATATCGGAACGGTGGTGGGCCGTAGCGGTGGCGGTGGCGTGTGCCTTGATGGCCTTACATGCTGCCTACAACAAATTGAAAAACAAGGACCGGCGCTGGACGGATGCACTACTGGGCGTGTTTCTTTTTACGGTCTGGCTCTATTTCAATCAGCCGGGCAGTGTGGCAGGGGGCGGTATCACCCCCCTACGGCTCGTGTTGCTTCCTTACTTGACACTGATTTTGTGGCTAGCCTCCACCTATTTTTCGATAAAACTGAAGCGGGCCGTGTTGGTGTTCTCGGTCGTGGTGTCGGCGGCTTTTCTCACACTTCGTTTTCCGCACTACAAAATGGCAAACGAAGCGGTGCAAGAGTATGCGAGCTGCGCAGCGGTCATACCCAATTATGCGACCGTGCTGCCGATTAGCTTCAACCATCATGGCCAAATCGGGAGCGGCAGATATGTGGCCGAAGCGATATGGCTATTTGTCCATGCGGGCGACTATGTGGGTGTGGACAAACATATCGTGTTGTTGGGCAATTACGAAGCACATACCCGCAACTTCCCGCTCGTCTGGCGCGAAGGGCGCAATCCGTTCGTGTTGTTGTCAAAAGATGGGGATTATTTTGAAGAGCAACCGCCCCGTGCCGATATACTCGGCTTGCCGGACAAAACGGGAGGCGCTCATGTGGACTACGTCGTCACTTGGTGCAAAGACCAGCGATTCCAAGACCATCCATACACGCAAGAAATCAATCAGCAGCTGGAGCAAGGCTACGACTTGATTTTTATCTCCGAACACGGCTTGGCAAAAGTGTTCAAGCGGAAGGGCATTTGATCGATTTTGCCGATGGATTCGATGGAGAGCCAGCCCTTTGTCAAGCGGTTTCGTTCAAAAAAACTTGCGCTGAATATCGCCATTTTTTGAGGTCTCCGAAAAGTCCAAGCAGCCACAAAAAATTGATTTCAATCTCTTCGCGCCTTTGTAGCAAACCTACATTACGGTGGTTCCCTCATTTGCCTTCCAGTTCCTTGATGGCCAACCAAGCCATCAAGCCCACGCCGGTTTCCAAAGCAGCCTCGTCAATATCAAATGTGTCGGTGTGGATGGGAGAAGTGATGCCCCGTTCGGGGTTACCCGTGCCAAGACGATAGAAGCAGGCTGGCATGGCTTGTGAAAAATAGGCGAAATCCTCGGCGGTCATGCGAGCAGGCAAATCCACGACATTGTCTTTGCCCAAAAACTCGCTCGCTCGCGCTTTCGTGCGTGCCGTCAGCGCCTCGTGGTTGTACAATACCGGATAGCCTTTCACGATATTGAACTCACACGCAGCCCCCATGCTTTTGGCCACGCTTTCAGCTATTTTCTTCATGCGCTTATGCGCTTCGGAGCGCCATTTTTCATGCATGGTGCGAAAAGTCCCTTCGAGTTTTATTTCATTTGGAATCACATTCGTCGCACCGCCCACGGTGTTTACTTTTCCGAACGTCAGCACGGACGGAATAGTGGGGTCGGCATAGCGACTGACGATTTGCTGAAGCGACACGATGAGTTGAGCCGCAATGGTCACGGGGTCAACACAATCGTGCGGCATGGCGCCATGCCCGCCGCGCCCCTTCACGGTGACATATATTTCGTCGGCAGAAGCCATATAGATACCCGGCTTGAGACCTATCATGCCCGCCCGCAAAGGGGGATGCACATGTTGACCAAAAATACTTGTGGGGCGAGGGTTTTCGAGCACTCCTTCCCGAATCATGATACTAGCCCCGCCCGGCAATTTTTCCTCTCCCGGCTGAAAAATGCACTTCACCATGCCTTCAAACTGGTGGCGCAGCTCATGCAAAACCCTCGCCGTGCCGAGCAAGGAGGAGGTATGCACATCGTGGCCGCAAGCGTGCATGACCCCATCGTTTTGGGATTTGTAAGGCACGTTGTTGGCCTCGCGGATAGGCAAAGCGTCCATGTCGCCGCGCAAGGCCACCACCCGTTTGCGGGGATTTTTGCCCTTTATCAGGGCGACCACGCCGTTGCCAGCCATGCCGTGTCGGTGTTCGATGCCGAGCGCGGCCAGTTGAGCAGCCACGAATTTCCCGGTTTGCACTTCTTGAAACGAAAGCTCTGGGTGGGCGTGCAGATGCCGGCGACAAGCCACCGTGTCGGCGTGGTATTGGCGGGCAAGTTGTTGGATTTGCTCTTTCATGGGAGGAACAAATTTCGTTTATGACTTCTCAAACAACCACCACACAGGGCGGTCGCGCTTGACCACTCGATAGTTGGCCGAAAGATACTTGCGGATGTGGCTGATGGCCTCATCCATGTCGTCGGTGAAAATGATAAGGTCCATGTCTTCTGGCGAAATGGTGCCCTGCTCCACCATGAACTTGAGATATTCTTGAAGCGGGCGGAAAAAATCCATCCCCATCACCACGATGGGAAAATTGTCAATTTTTCCGGTCTGCACCAAAGTCAAGGTCTCGAAGAGCTCGTCCATGGTGCCGAAGCCTCCGGGAAAAATGACAAAGGCATAAGAGTACTTGAGCAACAGCACTTTGCGCACGAAAAAGTAGCGAAAGGTGACGTACTTATCCAGATAAGGATTTTCCTTTTGCTCATGTGGCAACACGATGTTGCACCCCACCGATTTGCCACCCACCTCCCGTGCGCCGCGATTGGCCGCTTCCATGATGCCGGGGCCACCACCCGTCATAATGGTCAGCCCCAGCTCATCGGCAATTCGGCCACTGAATTTTTTTGCCGCCTCATAGTAAGGGTGACCTTCCTTGAAACGGGCGGAGCCAAACACCGTGACGCATGGGCCGATGAAATGCAACCCGCGAAACCCCTGCAAAAACTCCTTGAACACTTTGAACGCGAACCCTAACTCGAATCTGCGACTCTTCGGGCCTTCGAAGAACTGTGGTTCGTTGGGGTCAATGAGGCGTTTTTTTTCTGCCATTTGCGTTGATTTGTTTTTTGCGGCCAAACTACGACCTTTCTCTGAATAAGGTCAAATACCACATCGCGCCGTACCTTCGCCCACTGTATCATGGAAAATTTTGTAGATTATGTAAAAATTCTCTTCCGCTCCGGCAAAGGCGGCGGAGGAAGCGTGCACTTCTATCGAGGCCCCGCCACGCCCAAAGGCGGCCCCGACGGAGGCGACGGCGGGCGCGGCGGCCATATTATCCTGAAAGCCGACCCTCAGGAATGGACGTTGCTTTCGTTGAAATTCACCAAGCATATCTTTGCCAAAGATGGCGACGGCGGGCGCGGCGGCTTGAAAACAGGGAAGGATGGCGAAGACATTATTGTGAAAGTGCCATTGGGCACAGTGGCCCGCGATGCGGAGACGGGCGAATTCCTGATGGAAATCACCGAAAAAGACGACGAGAAAATCCTGCTCCCCGGAGGCCGAGGCGGCAAGGGCAACAATTTTTTCAAATCCGCCACCCACCAAACGCCGCGTTATGCGCAGCCCGGCGAACCTGCCATCGAAAAATGGATTATACTGGAGCTTAAAATTCTGGCCGATGTCGGCTTGGTGGGCTTCCCAAACGCCGGGAAAAGCACCCTGCTGAGCGCCGTCACGGCAGCCAAACCCAAAATCGGCGATTACCCCTTCACCACGCTCGTGCCCAATCTCGGCATCGTGAAAGTGCGCGAGGGACAGACCTTTATCATGGCCGATATCCCCGGCATCATAGAAGGCGCTCACGAAGGAAGGGGGCTTGGGCATCGCTTCTTGCGACACATCGAACGCAATAGCATCCTGCTCTTCATGGTCCCAGCAGACACCGACCGCAACATCCGCGACGAATACGCCATTCTGCTCCATGAGCTGGAACAGTACAACCCCGAACTTCTGGACAAACCTCGCCTGCTTGCCATCACCAAATGCGACTTGATTGACGACGACCTGGAAAAAATGCTGCGCCCGACATTGCCGACAGGCATACCCGCCATTTTTATCTCTTCCATGACCAACAAAAACTTGCAGCGACTGAAAGACCTGCTTTGGAACATGCTCAACGAAAGCTGACGGAGGCAACCTTTTCTCCCTGTTTTTCATCTTGTCGAAATATGCGAAACAAGATTTTCATCATGCTCCTGGGTTGCTTGTTGCTGGGCCTTTCGTGCGACAAGAACGAAGATGTGCCAGCGGGCCACGACCTGCTTTTCCAGCAGGATATTTTCATACCAGCAGGTATTGGTGCTTTTGACGTGCATCATTTTCAAATAAAAAACATCCCTACGCGCTACGACCAAGCGCTCGAGCTGAACGGCAAAAAGAGCGAGGATATTTCTAGGGTACTGACCCTCCAATCCACGATGGCGGGGGTGTTTGGCGATGCGGATTTTGCTTTCATTGACCAAGTTTCGCTTCGGGTGTTCGATGCCAGCGACCCGACTGATTTTGTGGAAATAGCCTACCGCTACCCCATGCCGCTCAACCCCGGCAACAACCTGCCGCTCATCCCGTCGTTGGCCGACTCCAAGCGTTTTTTCGAGAAATCTCACATAAGCCTCGATTTGGTGCTGTGGCTGCGCAACACCACACAAACCGAGACGGATGTGCGCCTCAGCTTGCAGATGCGAGCGGCGCACAAGTGACTCCGCTTCTCACTTGGTCTTCAAAATTTTGCTCCCAATGTTTTTCAGCATTTCAAAATTTTCTTTGATAGGCTCCGAAAGGGAGGGGTTGCGGTAGTCGAGCGCAGGGCCAATGTCGCGCCCGTCTCCCGGATAGACCAACAGGTAATTGATGTCTTGAAAATACTTGGTGAGGAAAATGGGGACTTTTTCAAAATGAGGATTGTAGGAGATATACGACTTCCGCGCTTGCACCACCACAAAAAGGTCTGCTTTGGTCACGTCCCGTGCAAGAATCAGAAAATCCTCCCAATCGGTAAATCGCTCAGCCTCAAAGGACAACGGCGTTTTCGAGCCAGCGTTGAGATTGCCAAGGTATCTCAACGTGGCCTCTCCCGCAAACACTTTTGCTTTTGCGCCTATCTCTTGGCATAGGTGCTTCATCATCGGGAACCAATGCGGGAACCCGATTTCGTACTCCGCATTTTCGGGGATGACAAACACTACTTTTTTCGTCAGGCCGGGCGGTTGCAGTATGCGCGAGATAAATATATTGGCTGAGGTGCTGTTGAGAATGGTGCGGATAATGTTGCCGTAGAAATTGTCAGTAGGGTCTTTGCGAACGTGGGAGCCTAAGAAAACATCGGTGATTCGCTCTTCTTTGACAATTTGCGACAATCCCGCGCCCACGTTCGTGTCTGCGGCGATGAGCGTCTCCAAACGATTGTCGGTTTCCGATGCTACTTTTTGAGTTTTTTCTATCAATTTTTCTGCTTCCGCAAGCTCCTTCCTATCGTGTGCATCGCGTACTATATGTGCCGCAAACAACTTATCCTCTTTTTCTTTCGACAACACAGCAAGCCCCACCAACGTGTCAATCACCTTTGCATTGGAAACAGGAATCAACAACCGACGCGATTTGCTGTGTGCATGGTCTGTGTCTTCCGATTCTACCTCAAGCAACGCCAGCTTGCGAGCGCTTTGCTCTGTGGCAAACGATGCAATAGTGCATGTGACCAAAATCATCAAAATGGTGCCATTGAGCACATTTTCATTGAGCAGCCTGATGGGTTCGCCATCAGCGCCCGTGCCGATGATGGTGTTGAAGCCCACCAGCACCGCCGCCAAGGTAGCTGCCGCTTGCGCATTGCTTAGCCCAAATATCAGATTGCGCTCATCCTTGCTAAGCCCCAGACTTTTTTGGGTCAAAAAAGCAGCGACATATTTTGCGAAAGTGGCTACCACCGACATGGTGACCGCGATTTTGATGGTCTCCGTATCCCGAAATATGATTGACACGTCCACCAACATCCCAACCCCTATCAAGAAAAAAGGAATGAACAACGCATTGCCCACAAACTCGATTCGGTTCATCAAGGCGGAGGTGTGCGGAATGTACTGATTGAGCGCCAAACCCGCCAAAAACGCACCTATGATAGGCTCCACGCCAGCGACTTGCGATAAGAAAGCGGCCAAAAACACAAGCCCCAACACAAAAATATACTGCATCACAGGGTCTTCGTTGCGACTAAAAAACCACCGCACGATGATAGGAAACCCAAATAGCACAAGCGCAATGAACGCCAACACCGACATGCTGAGCTGCAACCAGAAATCAGGCCCGATTTCACCTTTGGAGGTGCCAATGATGACGGCCAAAACCAACAGCGCCAAAGTGTCCGTAATCATCGTGCCACCGATGGTGATGTTGACCGCCCTGTTTTTGATGATGCCATAGCGCGACAATATGGGATAGGTTACCAACGTGTGCGAGGCGAACATACTTGCCAATAAAATGGCGGTGGGAAGGCTAAAACCCAAAAAATAGTAAGAAACGCTCACGCCAAGCGTCATCGGTACCAAGAAGGTATAAAGACCAAAGAGCAAGCTCTTCAACGTATTGCGCTTGAACTCGTTGAGGTCTATTTCCAAGCCTGCCAAAAACATGATGTACAGCAAGCCCACTGTGCCAAACAGCACGATGCTACTGTCTCTCACCATGATATTGAACCCATACGGCCCGATCAACACTCCCGCGATTATCAACCCAATGATGTGCGGAATCTTCAGCCGGTTCAGCACCAACGGCGCAAACAGAATGATGAAAAGCACCAACGCAAATATCAACACGGGGTTCGCAAGGGGCAAGGTCAAGTCTAAGTGCATAAAGTATCGGTATTGTGTCAACAGCAGCCAAACGTCGTCGGCAAAGGTAACAGGTGTATTCGATGGCCGGAGGTTTGTGATGCCGTTTGCCATGCTGGGCAAACAGGCGGGTGGCGCTTTCTTTTGAAAAAACCTCAAAACCATGCAACCGCCATCCCAAAAGGTTGTTCAAACGGCGCATCGGGTACATACTCTTCCAACCTGCTTGGGTGGCGTTCTCGGATTTTCTCCGTTTTTTCGCCCCCGTTTTCCAAACCCCGTTTACACTCGTGATTTATGAGCCTACTGATTGTTATCGTTTTTGTTCTCGGTTACGCAGCCATTACCTTAGAACACTCTCTCAAAATCAACAAAGCCGCCTTCGCCTTGGTGACGGGCGTGCTGTGCTGGACGCTTTATATTTTAGGCGAACCAAATAAAGAAATCGTGTCGCACCACTTGACGGAGCACATGGGAGAAATCTCCGAAATCCTTTTCTTTTTGCTCGGAGCCATGGTCATCGTGGAGTTGATAGATGCGCACGACGGGTTTGAGATAGTGACAGAGCGCATTCAGACCACCGACAAGCGCCGATTGCTTTGGCTGATTTGCACGATTGCTTTTTTTATGTCGGCGCTGCTCGATAACCTAACCACGACCATTGTGATGGTCAGTCTGCTGCGCAAAATCATAGCCGACCGGGAAGAGCGCCTATTGTTTATTGGGCTGGTGGTAGTGGCGGCTAATGCGGGTGGGGCTTGGTCGCCTATGGGCGACGTGACCACCACCATGCTCTGGATAGGCGGCCAAGTGACGGCGCTCAGCATCGTGAAAATGCTCATCATACCGAGTTTGGCTTGCATGATTGTGCCCTTGCTCATCATCTCGCGCGGGGCCAAAGGCAAGGTGAAGCCGCCTGCCGACGTGGTGACGCATGGCCTCACCACCACAGCGCGGGAGCGCAATTCGGTGTTTGCCATCGGGCTGGGCGCCTTGTTGTTCGTGCCCGTGTTCAAGACCGTGACGCACCTGCCCCCATTCATGGGAATGTTGCTCGGCTTGGGCGTCATGTGGATTGTCACCGAGCTCATCCACAATGGCAAAGACGAGGTGGAAAAGGGCACGCGCTCCGTGATACATGCGCTGCGGAAAATTGACTCCCCCAGTATCCTGTTCTTCCTCGGCATTCTGGTCGCCGTAGCCGCTCTTCAAAGTCTAGGGCTGCTTGGCAATCTGGCCGCTTGGCTCGACCGCACGATTGGCAACATCACCATCGTCGTCATCCTCATTGGCTTCTTGTCGGCCATCGTGGACAACGTGCCGCTCGTGGCAGCCGCACAAGGAATGTACACATTGGAACAGTTCCCCACCGACCACTATTTCTGGGAGTTTCTCGCCTACTGCGCAGGCACGGGAGGCAGCGCGCTCATCATTGGCTCGGCTGCGGGTGTAGCGGCCATGGGTATGGAGCACATCAATTTCTTTTGGTATGTGCGGCGCATTACTTTCTGGGCAGTAATCGGCTATTTGGCAGGTGCCTTAGTCTTTGTGTTGCAGTACGCTTTGGTGCATTAGAAGGCGCGCCCTCTCATGTCTGCTCCACACCCGCCACCTTTGCCATTCCAGACACAGTGGTGCCCTGCACCAGCATAGAAACCACTACCACGATAAAAGCAATGTTGAAAATTTTGTGAGCCTCTGGCACTTGGCTCACTATTGGAATCAAGGCAAACACAATAGGCGTGGCACCGCGAAGACCCACCCAAGAATAAAAGACTTTGAACCGCCAGCCAATTTTTTTGAAAAAAACCAAAGACCCCAACACCCCAAAAGGACGCGATACGAAAATCAAAACGGCGGACAAAATGAGTCCTTCCCAAAGTACGTCTTGCAACTCGAACAAATACACTTGAAGCCCCAATACCAAGAAAAGAGCCGTCTCCATCAGCCAAGAAAAACTTTCAAAAAAATGGATGTTGAAATCCCGTTGCACCCACGGAGAGTTGCCCAAAATCATTCCCGCCAGATATACCGACAAAAACGCGCTGCCTCCCAACAAGGAATTTACCGCATACAAAATCAATATCCACGCTAACAACACTATTGGGAACTGGCCTCTTTTGAGCGGAACGTGCCGTGCCAACAAATGAATGAATTTACCGGCCAATAGCCCTGTTGCAGCACCCACAAACATCGTCCACAAAAAATTGCCCGACAAGGCAAGCAAACCCGCGTCGGATGGCTGCGATATGAGCATGGCCGACACACTTAGGGTCAGGAAAAAAGCCATTGGGTCGTTGGCCCCCGATTCCAATTCAAGCACCTCGCGCACACCCGGTTTCAAGCTCAGGTTGTTATTTTCCAGAATGGAAAAAACAGCCGCCGCATCCGTCGCAGACACCACTGCCCCCAACAATAAACTATGCGTCCACGACCACCCCAACAAACCATAAGCGAACACGGCGGTAGCCACCACCGTCAACAATACGCCCAACGTCGCCAAAGAAACACCCTGCCAGAAGATAGGGCGAAAACGCTTCCAATTGGACTCGAAACCACCCGCAAAGATGATGACACACAAGGCTATTTCGCTGAAGCGAAGCGTCACCACCGGGAAGTTGTAGTCAAAATCATAAGGCCCGCCATTGCCGAAAATCACGCCGATAGCCAGCGTGGCCAAAAGGGTGGGCGCTCCGAATCGAGTGGCGAACCGCCCGGCCACTAAATTGACAATAATAAGTATGCCCGCTGCGAGCAAAATGTATGGAAGGGTTGGCAACATGATGTCTATTTCAGTTCTAACAAGGCCACGTTCTCTATGTGGTGCGTGTGAGGAAACATATCTACTGGTTGTGCTTTCAGCGTAGCGTACTTTTCGGAAAGCCACTGCAAATCACGCGCTTGCGTAGCAGGGTTGCAACTGACGTAAACGATGCGCGGAGCGGCCAGCTCCAACAAAAACCGCACAGCCTTTTCGTGCATTCCCGCGCGAGGTGGGTCAGTGACGACCACATCGGGCCGTCCATGCCGTTCGGCAAACTCAGCGGTCAGCACCTGTTTCACATCGCCCGCATAGAAAACGGCGTTGGTGATGCCATTGAGCCGCATATTTTCCTCCGCGTCGGCAATGGCCTCCGGCACCTCCTCTATGCCCACCACCTGTCGGCATTGGCGAGCCAAGTAAAGCGCGATGCTCCCCGTGCCAGTGTAAAGGTCATACACATTTTCCTTGCCGGTCAGGCCAGCGAAATCGGCTGCCACGTCGTACAACCGTTTGCCTTGCAAAGAGTTGGTTTGGAAAAAAGATTTGGGGCCAATTTTGAATTTCAAACCACCCAACTGCTCCACGACATAGCCTTTCCCAAAATAAGGAACCATCTCAAGGTCGAACATGGAGTCATTCAGCTTCGTGTTCACCGTATAAACCAGCGTGGTCAAACCTGGAAATTTTTCCAAAATGGCATCCAGATACTGGCGAATCGCCGCAGCGTCGTTTCGAGCAAAACTGACCAGCAACATTGTTTCGCCAGTCGTGGTAAGCCGCACCATCAGGTTGCGCAAAAAACCCTTGTGCGTGCGCAAATCGTAAAACGCCAAATTTTGCTCAAAAGCAATTTGGCGGCAAGTGTTGCGCAGCGCGTTGGAAGGCTCGGCTTGTAGCCAACAATGCTCGATGTCAATGATTTTATCGAAAAAACCAGCCTTGTGAAAGCCGAGTGCGTTCAAATTCGCGGGCGAAGTTTCGGCGGACGACGCGGCATCCATCTCGCCCGGCAACAGCCACCTTTTGTTTGAAAACCCAAACTCCAGTTTATTGCGGTAAAAAACCGTTTCCGGCGCGCCCAAAATGGGCAGCATCTCGCCGAGCTGTATTTTGCCGATGCGGAGCAAGGCATCCTCCACCACCTGCTGCTTGTGGCGCAACTGTGCCTGATAGTCAAGATTTTGCCATTTGCATCCCCCACAGACGGAGAAGTGCTCGCAGAATGGTTCCGCCCGGTCGGGCGACGGCTTCACGATGCGCTCGACCTTGCCCTCCGCAAAACCGCCTTTTTTCTTTTGGATGAACACATCCACCACATCGCCGGGCACTGCACCCTCCACAAACACGGCCAACCCATCCACCGTGCGGCCCACGCCTTTGCCCCTGTCCGCTATGCCGTGAATAGCGATGTTTTGGACTACTGTATGTTTTTTAGTCATAATTTTGAGGGGCAAAAATAAGAGGTTGAAACGGCTTTATCTTTTACAGCCTCAGCGCCCTGTTCTCGTCATGTCTTACTCAACCTTATTTTCATGAATCGCAAACGTATTTTAATTGGGTTGGCCGCGTTGCTCGTGCTCATCCAACTCATCCGCATTGACAAGACCAACCCTCCCGTGGACCCCAAAATTGACTTCGCCACCGCCGTGCGCCCCCCTGCCGAAGTATTGGCAGTGATAAAGGACGCTTGCTACGACTGTCATTCCCACGAGGTGAAATACCCGTGGTACAGCAACGTCGCCCCGGTCTCTTGGTGGCTTAAACATCACGTCAACGAGGCGCTCGAACACTTCAACTTTTCTACCTTGGGCATCTTGAAGCCAGAAGATTTGAAATGGGCACTCGGCTCCGCCGCCGAAGAAATCCGCGAGAAGGAGATGCCATTGAAAAGCTATACGCTGATGCACCCGGAGGCACGACTGAGCGACGAACAACGCGCCCTACTTGCCACATGGCTCGACACGTTTGTGCCACCCTCGACGGGCTATGGTGAGACGGAGGAGGAAAAAGATTGATTATGGCTTCATTAGATGTGGCGCGGCCTCGGCAGAAAAGATTTATTCAAAAAAAACTTTTCTGCCGGGGGGCATGCCGCGCTTGAAACAAGCTGACATCCGACGAACCTTGAAGAATCATGGTATATTTTCGCCCCAAACTTCCCACGCATGAAACACTCACTTACACTCTCGCTCTTTTTTGCGCCGCTGCTCCTTTTTTCTCAAAACAAAAAAATACTTGACCATGCCGACGTGCATCGGTGGCAAAAAATCGAACAACCGCGCATCTCCAACAATGGACAATGGGTAGCTTGGGTGCAAGTCTCCGTGACGGAGGGCGACCCCGCGCTGCACCTTTGGAACGCAAGCACCGCGCAGACGCAGGTGTTTCATCGAGCCACCGACGCGCGTTTTTCAGAAGACGGCGAATTGTTGGTTTTCAGAATAAAACCCGCCCTCGACACCATCAAAGCCCAGCGCCGACGCAAGGTGAAAGAAGAAGATTTACCCAAAGACACGCTCGGCATCGTTTCGCTTGCCGATGGAACTTTTGAGAAAATCGCGCGGGTGAAAAATTTCGCGCTCCCCGAAAAATGGTCGGGCTGGCTTTTTTTCCAAATAGAAGGAGAAAAAGCCCAACCCATGCCAAAAGACAGCACCGTCAGTGCGCCCGATAGCGCCCAAACCACCCCCAAAACCGTCGCCAAAGGAGATGGCAAGAAAGCCAAATCAGAGGACAAGGAAAATGGCTATCGCCTCATCGTGCGCAACACCAGCAGTGGACATCAAGACACCTTCGGCTATGTCACCCAGTTTGTGTTGGCCGAAAAAAACAAGCGTTTTCTGCTCCACACAACAGGCATCGGCGACACCCTGATTTTTGGGGCCAACCCCAACACCGCGACTTCGGGCGTTTATTTCATCAACTTGGAAAACTGGCACCTCCGCCCACTGTTCAGAGCAAAAGGCAAATTTCCGCACATCGCATTGGACAAACCGGGGGACCAAGCCGCTTTCATAGCCGATACGGATACGGGTAAGGCCCGCATTCGGCCTTATCAGTTGTGTTACTGGGATTTTTTGCAGGATTCAGCCCGTGTCATCGCCGACCCAAACAGCAACTTTCTGAGCCAATTTCCCTCCACAATGGCCGATGATGCCACAAGGCAAGGCGCAAAATGGGGCATCAGCGAACACGCGCAGCCCATTTTCTCCGACAATGGTTCCAAGCTTTTCTTCAATGTGGCACCACCGCCCGTTCTGAACGACACCACTTTGCTTCCCGAGGAAATCGTGAATGTGGAAGTGTGGTCGTGGACCGACGAACGCCTCTACACGCAAAAGAAAGTGATGCTGGAGAATGAGAAAAAAAGGGGGTACCCTGTGGTGTGGCGCGTTAGCGAAAAACGCTTTGTGCCACTCGGGGGGCCGGATATGCCTGAATTGCGTTTGCAGGAAGAGCGAGATGCCGAGCTGGCGCTGGGCTTTACGGAAGAACCTTATGCGCATTACCTCAGCTCGGAAGGAACCGCGCACAAAGATTTGTTTGCCGTTGATTTGAGAACGGGGCAAAAAAAGCAGCTCGTCAGGGACTTGCGTTGCAATCCGCGACTCTCGCCCCAAGCTCGGCATATTGCTTGGTGGAGCGCCCCCGACTCTGCGTGGTTTGCATGGAACCCCCGCACGGCTATCAATACCCGGCTTACCGACAACCATGCCGTCCTTTTTTTCAGAGAAGACACCGATGTGCCGGATTATCCCGCCGAACACGGATTGGCGGGGTGGCTTGAAGGCGATGCGGCCATGCTGGTCTATGACAAATACGATATTTGGCAAATTGACCCCGAAGGCAAGAAGAAACCCCAGCGCCTGACGCAAGGCCGCGAGACGGAAACGACCTACCGCTACTTAAAACTTGACCCGGAGGAAAAAAGCATCCCCACAAATGGGGTGCTGTTGTTGCATCAATTCAACCATTCGACAAAGGCAGAGGGCTATGCTTGGCTGGATTTGAATGGAAATAAAATGTCACAATGGCTCAATGGCGATTTTTCATTTTCAAGACAACCCCTAAAAGCGAAAAACGCCAACACCCTCCTTTTTACGAAGGGAAATTTTCAGGCTTTCCCCGACCTCCACACAACCGAAATACCCACCGCCAAGCAAGCCAATTTACGCACCGCCCCAACCGCCCCTCCGCAAGCCATCTCGAACGCGAACCCGCAACAATCGGAATATAAATGGGGGCGTATCGAACTCGTTTATTGGACCTCGTTCTCAGGTGAAAAACACACTGGCTTGCTGGTCAAACCCGAAGACTTTGACCCGACAAATCAATACCCCATGATTGTCAATTTTTATGAAAAAGTGTCCGATGGGCTGCACCAACATCGCTCGCCCGATTTCCATCGCTCGCAAATCAACTATACCTACTATGCCAGCCGCGGCTATTTGATATTTGCTCCCGACATACATTACCAAACAGGCTTTCCCGGCGAAAGTGCCTTCAACGCCATCATGAGCGGCGTGGCGGCGCTCATCGAAAAAGGGTTCGTTGCTCCCAAACGGGTCGCCTTGCAGGGGCATTCATGGGGCGGCTATCAGGCTGCATACATCGTGACGCGCACCAACCTTTTCGCCTGTGCGGAAGCGGGTGCCCCGGTCGCCAACATGACCTCGGCGTATGGCGGCATTCGGTGGGAGTCGGGCCTAAGTCGCGCCTTCCAATATGAGCGCCAACAGAGCCGCATCGGGGGCACGTTGTGGGAATACCCCATGCGCTATTTGGAAAACTCTCCCCTCTTCTCGCTCGATAAAGTGCAGACACCCTTGTTGATTTTGCACAACGACAAAGACGGCGCGGTGCCATGGTATCAGGGCATTGAATTGTTCACCGCCCTGCGCCGACTTGGAAAACCGGCTTGGCTGCTCAACTACAACGATGAGCCGCATTGGCCCGTGAAATTGCAAAATCGCATTGATTTTCAAGTTCGCATGGCGCAGTTTTTCGACCACTACCTGCTAGGGGCACCGCTACCACGCTGGATGCAAAGAGGAGTGCCGCCCATCGAAAAAGGCATTTTGCAAGGCTTGGAGCTGGCCGAAGAGCGGCACTAGGGCGAATCGGTACGGTCTTCAAATCAAAAACTTGCCGCGCTCATAGATTTTCTCTCCATCTGCCCAAATTTCCCCGTGCTGGGTCATGTCGGTAATCATGTCCCAATGCACGGGCGATTCGTTTTTACCCCCCGTTTGCAAATAACTTTGGCCAATCGCCAAATGGACGGTGCCGCCAATCTTCTCGTCGAACAAGATATTTTTGGTCATTCGCTGAATATCATAATTAGTACCGATGGCCGCCTCGCCAAAGCACCGGGCGCCGGGTAGTGAAAAGACATAGTCGAGGTACTCCTTACCGCGTCGCGCTTCCCATTTTTCAATAAGGCCATCCTTGACCCAAAGTGTCACCCCTTCCACTTCATTGCCTTGATGAATGCAGGGATATGAAAAACGCACCGTCCCGTTCACCGCGTTCTCCACAGGGCTGGTATAAACCTCCCCTGAAGGCATATTGGTTTGCCCATCCGAGTTCATCCAGATGCGGCCCTTTGTAGAGAACGTAATGTCCGTGTCCTCGTTGAGATAACGAACGATGGAGCATCGGTTCAGATGGTCAACAATCCGTTGTTGTTGCGCCCGCACCTGCATCCACGCGGCGGCAGGGTCGTCGGCGAAAAGCTTGCACGCGCCAAACACGAACTGCTCGTACTCACCCAGCCCCATGCCCGCCTCCTGAGCGGCCGCATCGGTTGGGAACTGGCACAAGTTGCGCTTCAGCCGGCGGTCGGCGGTGCGCTCAAAATATGCCTTGTTGATAGGTGCGAGGGCCTCGGTGCGTATTTGTGCCTGTTCGGGCGTGGCGCCAGAAGTCTCGCGCAAGTTGAAAGGTGCCCGGATATTCAGATAACAATCAAAAGATTCCATAGCCAACCGCGTGAGCACTGGTGGCACACGGAGCGCCGCCTCGCTGGCATTTTCCATGTAAATGCGCTCGCGCTCGCGGAAGGCAAGGTCGTATTCGACCAGCGCGGCACCCGCTGCGTAGGCCACCCGAAACACTTCACGCACGAGCGGCTCGGCCAATAAGGTGGTGGAGATGAAAACTTTGTCGCCGGGTTTTACTTGCAGGCAATAGTGGACGAGCAGTTGGGCATATTTGTTCAATATCGAAATCATCGGTTCAACAATAGATTTGCGGCAAAGAACATAAATTTTTGACCACAAGCAGCAAAAATTTCCCTCGATGAATCTACGCAAGCGCGTACCTTCGGGGGAATCCGCAAAAGCCAACCCTTCACCCAGCAATCATAATCCCTCCTTGTTGAGCGAAACGGAAATAATTCAGGGTTGTCTGCGCGGTTCAGCGCAGTGTCAGCGCGCCTTGTACGAGCGATTTGCCGGCAAGATGTATGCGGTGTGCCTACGTTATGCCCGCACTCAGACCGACGCTGCCGATATTCTTCAGGAAGGTTTTTTGAAGGTCTTTTCAAAATTGGGCCAATTCCAATTTCAAGGTTCGTTTGAAGGGTGGATACGCCGCATCATGGTCAATACGGCCTTGCGGACTTATCAGAAACAGCGATTCGACCAAGAGACATTTGGTCACGAGCGCTTGCCCGAAGCACCAGTGGATGCGGATGCCATTGCGGCGCTCTCGGAAGCAGAATTGTTGGACCTGATTGCCCATTTGCCCGAGGGGTACCGGATAGTGTTCAATCTTGTCGCCATTGAGGGATACGCTCACGCAGAAGTGGCAGAGATATTGGGCATTCAAGAAAGCACCTCCCGCTCGCAACTCACCAAAGCACGGCGTTGGTTGTGCGAACAGGTGGAAGTCATGCACAAGATTGTTGACTGCACAAATTTGGAATCAAAATGAAAATCGAACCGAACCATACAGATGAAATTTTCCGCCAGCGACTCCACGATGTGGAGGTCGAGCCGCCGCCATTTGTTTGGCCCAATGTGGAACGCGAGCTGAAACGGCAAAAGCGGAAGCGCTTCTTTATGTGGCTATTTGCCCTGATGTTGTTAGGGATAGGGGCATGGAATATCCTCTCCCGGCGCAGTGCCGCCCATGTTGCCAACCCAGCAGAGCAAGTGCTGCTCGAAGACAAGGTGGAGACAGTCGCCCCGCCGTTGCCTAAACCCGCCGATTCCGAAACGGACGACCAAGAAGCAGCGCGTGAAAAAAGCGTTTTTCTCGAAAGCAACACAAATCAGCAAATCGAATCCGCCACCCACACAAAAAGGGCTACCTCTGAAACACGCAATGCGCGTGCGCAAGCTGTGTCGGGAAAACAAGACAACATCGCTCCAATAGCCACTTTCGAGACCACAGAAGCCTTATCGGCCATTGCTCCCATAGTCGGAGCAGCACACGACGTGGCAACTTTGTCACTATTGGGCGAGCACACGTTGGAGCCGCTTGCTTTCATGAGAAAAAATGATTTTCCCCACATCAAAACACGCCCCGTTCGCAAAAAACAAACCCCAAAACACTGTTATGACTTTGCGAAAAACCCAAACGTTTGGATGTTGGATGCCTACATGGGGCCATCGTTCAGCTCTTTGACATCCGAAACCAACGACTCGTCGTCCGAACCATACCGACAACGGCGCGAAGCCACGGAACAACGTGACTGGGCCTTCCATGCGGGCCTTCGAGGCTCACTGTTGCTCGGGCGTCATTTCCTGTTGCGTTCCGGGGTTCATTACGAGCAAATGACAGACGTGTTCGAACACTTCGACCCGAACTATGTGAAATATATTGTGGAGATAACACAAGTAATCGTTGATAACAAACCCGTCATCATTGCCGACACCATAGACATACAGTACGGAGAAAGCTATGTCAAAACCTACAACCGCTATGGCTTGCTGGATATTCCATTTGAAATAGGCGGCGAGATTCGCAGCGGACGATTCGGCTTAAGCCTCCAAGCTGGGGCCTCCCTCAACGTGTTCTTTTGGAAACGCGGCACATTTCTTTCTGCCAACGAACAGCCCACCCCATTCACACCGGGCGCGAAGGGCGCCCAAGAGATATATCGCCCCAGAGTAGGCTTGAGCGCAGGCGCGAGCGCCCAGACATTCTTCCATCTGCGGCCTCGGCTGCGCGTTTTTGCCGAGCCGTATTTCCGGAAAATCCTCCATCCGCTCACTTTGGAAAACCAGTCAGTGCAACAACGGCGCAGCAATTGGGGGGTGAAAATTGGCGTGACAAAAATTTTTGATTGAAAACTGTTAAAATTTCGCATTTCAAAGCAGCGATTCCCCCGTCACGGCGCATCTGCCCAAAAAACCTCCCGAGAAGCACAAAGACCACCAACAAGCAATAACCACATAGCCGACTACTTAGACGCAATCATGTTCACTCGACCCGGACATATTTTCATATACACGTTACTAAGCACCGTTACCCTGGCAGGTGTGGGGGGGTGCCGGAAAGACGTTGAGACGTTTCGGCGCTACTCGCCGACGTTGGAAGCCATCCGACAAGTACTACAGCAGGTGCCAGACCCGTCTTCAAAAACGACATTCTCCTTGAGTTTTGTCAAGGAAGATAAGGTGCTTGTCACACAAAACGGTGTGCGGATTTTCTTAACCGATACCGACAACTTGTTCGCTGATGCCAACGGCACCCCGGTTCCTTGCAGCACCTGCCAAAATCTTAAATTGGAGGTGAACGAAGCCTTAGACAAAGGCGACATCATCGCGCTCGGCACCCCGACCATTTCCACTTCGGGAGAATTGATAGAGAGCGGTGGCATCGTGCACATCGTAGTATCCTGCGACGGCAAACCCCTTCAATTACTTTCCAATCGAAAACTTAAAATTCAAATCCCCGCCGACAATCCGGTTGACAAAATGAAAGTGTTCAACGGACTCGTCACAAACGATAATTTTATCGGCTGGGAGAACACAGGACAACCTGTCTATCAAGCGGAGTGGCTGTCGGACAACATGGACCTCGTGCAAGGTTACGAAATCCTAACGCCTTTGTTGGCTTGGGTGAATGCTGGCATGGTACTAAATGAACCATCCACCACATTCTGTGTTGCACTTCCAGACAGCTTCAATCCCGAAAACACCACCGTCTATTTGGTTGTGAAAAACACCCGTTCAGTTGTCTTCTTAGAATACAACACTTCCGAAAGATCCTTCTGTTACTACAGCGCCCCTATTGGCTATTCTGTGAAAATCGTTACGGTAAGCCAGACCCCGGATGGTCGGTTTTGGTTAGGCAACAAGGATACGGAAATCGGGACAGATGCCACCGTGAGCGTTGCGCCAGAGCAACTTAGCGAACTACAATTGCTCGACTTTTTGAAGAGCCTTTAAAGAATACCCGTGTTTAGTAATTTAGTATCATGCCGAGCCGGTAAAGACCAGCTCGGCTTTTTTTATCCCGTACTTTGCCAAATGAAAAACTTGCCTTAACTTTGTGCCATCATTCCGGCCATTCACCGCGCGAGGGGGGACCACACAGGTTCCCCCTCGTGTTTGTATAACCCCCATTTTTCTGCCCCAAAAGAGGCTTGACCCAACGCACATTTAAGGCATGGAACTAACCGAACGCATTGCCCAACTCCTTGAGGAAAAATACGCAACCGACGAATCTTTCGCCGATTGCTTCACTGTGGACATCGAATTGAAGCCAAACGCAAAGCTCTACGTCTTTGCAGATAGCGACTCTGGCATGACCTTCGAAAAGTGTCAAAAATTGAGTCGTTTCTTAGAAAGCCATCTGGATACCAATGGCTGGCTTGGCGACAAATATGTGCTTGAAGTCAGCAGCCCCGGCATTGGAAGACCATTCAAGTTTCTACGTCAATACAAGAACAATATCGGGCGCACCGTAGAGGTAACGATGAAAGACAAAACCCATCAAACGGGACTTTTGTCAGAAGTCAGCGAAGCCCAAATCACCTTGCTTCAAAAAGCAGTGGAGCGCGAAGGCAACAAAAAGAAGGAAGTAGAAAAACCAACGAGCATCCCCTTTGACCAAATTGAAACAGCCATCGTAAAAATCGCTTTCTGACAACTCAGCAAGCTCTATAAAATAACGAACAATCAATCACTATTTCAACCATGGTCAATTTAGTAGATGTCTTTTCCGACTTTAAGACCGGGAAAAATATAGACCGCCCCACAATGGTGCGCGTGCTGGAAGACGTGTTCCGCACCCTCATCAAGAAAAAATATGGTACTGATGAAAACTTCGATGTCATCGTCAACACCAACACGGGCGACCTTGAAATCTGGCGCGTCCGCGAGGTAGTGCCGGATGGCGAAGTCACCAACGAACTGGCGCAAGTCAGCGTCACAGAAGCCCACACCATTGACGAGGGCGTGGATGTGGGGGATGAATGCTATGAAAAACTCTCCATTGACGATTTTGGTCGTCGGGCCATCATGGCAGCCCGCCAGACACTCGTCTCCCGCATCATGGAATTGGAGAAAGACGAGATTTATCGCAAATACTCCGAGATGGTCGGCACGATAGTCATTGGAGAGGTGAGCCAAATCATGAAAAAGGAAATCCTAGTGCTTGATGATGCAACGAGCAACGAAATCGTGCTCCCACGAACAGAAATGATAAAAGGCGACTACTACCGCAAGGGCGATGTGGTAAAAGGCATCATCAAAAAAGTGGAAATGGTCAACAATGCGCCATATATCATGCTCAGCCGCACAGACCCGGCTTTCTTGGCCAAGTTGCTGGAAGGCGAAGTGCCCGAAATCGAGGACGGAGTAATCGAAATCAAAAACATCGTGCGCCTACCCGGCGAGCGCGCCAAAGTCGCTGTGGAAAGTCATGATGAGCGCATAGACCCCGTAGGTGCCTGCGTGGGGATGAAAGGCAGTCGCATACACGGCATCGTGCGCGAGCTGCGCAATGAAAACATTGACATCATCAATTACACCAACAACGTCTCACTTTTCATTCAGCGCAGCCTGACCCCAGCCAAAATCAGCAACATCGAACTCGACCACGAGCGCAAACGAGCCTCCGTCTTCCTTGACCAAGACCAAGTAAGTCTGGCCATCGGCAAAGCAGGGAGCAACATCAAATTAGCCACCAAACTCACCGGTTACGAAATAGACGTGTATCGCAACCAAGCAGAATACGAAATTGACGACGTGGACTTGGAAGAATTCGGCGATGCCATCGAACCGTGGGTGATAGAGGCGCTCAAGAACGTCGGCTGCGATACAGCCCGACAAGTACTCGAACTCAGTGCCGAAGAGCTCGTGCGCCGCACCGACCTCGAAGAGGAGACCGTGCGCGAGGTGTTGCGTATTTTGGCAGAAGAATTCGAGGAAGAAAAATAACGATTCGCATAACATTCACACGCGGTGGGGCAAATCGTATGGTTTTCCCCACCGTTTTTTATTGTACCTTTGCACCGCTTTAAACCCAAAAACATTTTTTTTCACTAAATTTTCATCGTCTTCTAAAACGGCAACTCATAGCGGCGACACTTGCGTTCCCCCGCTAACGCAAACAGAATCAACTTTTTACTTTGGATTAGCGACTGTTTTTTCTACAGAAAAGACAGGTAAAACCACTGCATGGCTCAAAAATTAATTAAGGTAGCAAAAGAATTCAACGTCGGACTCCACACCATCGTGGAAACACTGCACAGCAGAGGATTTGCTGATGTGGAAGAGAAACCGATGGCCGACATCAGCGACGAAATGCTCGCGGTGTTGCGTCAAGAATTTCAAAAAGACCTTGCTATCAAACAAGAGGCGGACAAGCTTGCCCGCCCCGTGCTCAAAAAAGAATCCGTTGCCGTCGGTGGCAATACATCTACCATTGCGCCTCCCTCGCCCCCTCCCTCTCACCGGCCATCCCTTTTGCCGCCTCGAGAAGAGACTGCCAAACCCAAAATAGAGCAGCCCAAAAAAGAAGAGCCTGAGGTCGTCACACGCGAACGCCCTGCTTTGCGCATTCTCGGCAAAATAGACCTTGATGCGCCAAAAAAAGCGCCAGTGGTGGAGGAAACTCCTCCTCCCGCCCCCCCCCCTCCACCAGTAGAGGAATCCAAGCCCGCCGCCAAGCATGAGGAAAAACCCAAACCACCACAACCAACCGAGCCAGAAAAGGCTCCGCCGCCCCCCCCTTCTACCGAAGCCGAACCAACACCATCATCCACAGGCGAATCCAGCGGTGGCACAGAGGACGATTTTTATCGCGCCGATTCCCCCACGCTACGCGGTCTTAAAATACTTGGGCGCATTAGCTTGGACAAACCAAAGCCGGAGCAAACCAACGAAAGCAACCAGCAACGCGGCGGTCGGCGCGATGGACAACGCGGTGGAAGGCGCGATGATAATCGCGGAGGTCAAGGTGGCAATCGAAACCAACAAGGCCAACAAAACCGCTCGTCGAGCGGTGGGCAGCAACAAAATCGCCCCTCTTCGCCCGGCGGGCAGGCAGGAGGCCAACAGCAGCCCAGTGGCGGTGGCAGCGACCCCAATCGCCACAAGCGCAAACGCAAAAAAGTACAACAGCCCATCAATGCTGCTTCATTGCAAGCAACATTGACGAGCAATCAGGGCGACAACAAGGGTCGCGGGCGACGTGACGAACCCAAAGAGGTATCACAAAAACAGATTGAAGACCAAATCCGCCAAACAATGGCCCGTATTGGCGCAGGAGCGAGCCGAAAGCGTCAAAAAATTCGCCGCGACAAGCGCGACGTGCGCCGCGAACGAGCCGAAATGGAGGAAATGGCACGCACCGAGGACAGCAAAACCTTGCAGGTAACGGAGTTCATCTCCGTCTCTGATTTGGCTTCCCTCATGAACGTGAAGCCTTCCGATGTCATCAAAACCTGCATGGGGCTGGGCATTTTTGTCTCCATCAATCAGCGACTTGATGCCGAGCTCATCGAGGTGGTGGCAAGCGAGTTCAATTACGAGGTGCAATTCATATCCGCAGAAGAGCAGGTAGAAGTGGAAGAGGAAGAGGTGGACGACCCCAACGACTTGGTCGCCCGGCAGCCTATCGTCACCGTGATGGGTCACGTGGACCACGGCAAAACCTCTCTGCTCGACTACATCCGGTCAGCGAAGGTCGCCGAAGGTGAAGCTGGAGGTATTACCCAGCATATTGGTGCCTATGAAGTCACGACCGAAGATGGCCGCAAAATCACCTTCCTTGACACACCCGGTCACGAGGCATTCACCGCCATGCGTGCTCGCGGTGCAAAGGTGACCGATATCGCCATCATCGTCATCGCTGCCGACGATAGCATCATGCCTCAAACCCGCGAGGCTATAAGCCACGCACAAGCAGCTGGCGTACCGCTCGTTTTTGCTATCAACAAAATAGACAAGCCGGGCGCCGACCCAGAGCGCATCAAAAATGAGCTAGCCCAGATGAACCTACTTGTCGAGGAGTGGGGCGGCAAATATCAAAGCCAAGACATCTCGGCTAAAAGCGGTACCAACGTGGACAAGCTCCTCGAAAAAGTATTGCTGGAAGCCGAATTGCTCGAGCTACACGCAAATCCCAAGCGC
Organism: Saprospiraceae bacterium; assembly: GCA_026129545.1. Lineage (NCBI taxonomy): Bacteria > Pseudomonadati > Bacteroidota > Saprospiria > Saprospirales > Saprospiraceae > Saprospiraceae bacterium. The sequence continues at coordinate 2,963,295 of JAHCHX010000001.1, read as the reverse complement.
CGCGCCACGGGTACAGTATTAGAAGCCTCTTTGGAAAAAGGCCTAGGCTATGTGTCAAAAGTGCTTATTGAAAATGGCACACTCGACATCGGCGACCCGATTATCGCCGGAGAGTATGCCGGTCGTGTCAAAGCGTTGTTCAACGAGCGCGGCAAAAAGGTGAAAAAAGCTGGCCCAGCCCAGCCCGTCATGGTACTCGGCCTACCAGGCGCACCCCAAGCGGGCGAAAAACTGAAGGAAACCGCTACCGATGCGGAAGCAAAGGAAATAGCGGCACGGCGTTCGCAAATCATCCGTGAGCAAGCCACCCGCGCCTCCAAGCGCATCAGCCTTGAGGAAATTGGCCGTCGCCTTGCGTTGGGCAACTTCAAAGAACTCAACCTCATCGTCAAAGGCGACGTGGATGGCTCCATCGAGGCACTGAGCGACTCACTCATCAAGTTGTCCATGGAAAAAATTCAGGTCAACGTCATCCACAAGGCCGTTGGTCAGATTGTGGACAGCGACGTGATGCTTGCTTCTGCTTCGGATGCCATCATCGTTGGTTTCCAAGTGCGCCCATCCATCACGGCACGCAAGCTAGCCGAGAAAGAAGGGGTCGAGATAAAACTCTATTCCGTCATCTACGAGGCAATAGATGAAATCAAATCGGCCATGGAAGGAATGTTGGAGCCGACCAAAGAAGAGGAAATCATGGGCCAAACCGAAATACGCGAAGTCTATAAAATTTCCAAGGTTGGCACAGTGGCGGGCTGCTATGTGTTGGAAGGCAAAATCAGCCGCAACCACTATGTCCGCATCATCCGCGATGGCATTGTGGTTTATCCAGTCAACCCGGGCCAAAACGCGGAGCTCGCCTCGCTCAAACGATTTAAGGAGGATGCTAAAGAAGTCAAGGCTGGCCTCGAATGTGGCTTGACCATCAAAAACTTCAATGACATCAAGGCAGGAGATGTGGTCGAGTCATACATAGTGAACGAAGTGAAGGCGACGCTGTAACTACGCTAAAAAAACGCTCATATCATAAACGCCTTCGCTAACGACGAAGGCGTTTTTTTTGCCCAAAAACCACCTACGGTCAAATGACTTGTTGCGGTGGAGGGCTTTGAGTGAAGGGGATTGCCATTTTTTCGACTGGCAAGGCAAATTTTGCAGTCGAAATCGGGCATATTCGGCGAAAAACTTAACGAAGCCAGTCGGAAAAAGGGCTTCCCCTTCGCCAAAGGCCTCCACCGCAACAAGTCTCGTAAAAAACACCACGCATGAAAGGTATTATCCTCGCCGGCGGACTCGGCACCCGGCTCTACCCGTTGACGCTCGCCGTGAGCAAACAGCTCATGCCCGTTTACGACAAACCGATGATTTATTATCCCCTCAGCACGCTTATGCTGGCGGGCATCCGCGATGTGTTGATTATCTCTACCCCTTATGACCTGCCAAAATTCCAACAGCTATTTGGTGATGGCAGCGCATTGGGCATGAGCTTCTCTTACGTCGAGCAACACATCCCTAACGGTCTGGCGCAAGCCTTTGTACTCGGCGAACAATTCATCGGCAAAGATTCCGCTTCGCTGATATTGGGCGACAACATCTTTTATGGGGCGGGCTTGGGCGAAATGGTGCGTTCTTGCGCCAATCCTGACGGCGGCATCATCTTCGCTTATCAGGTGGCCGACCCCGAACGGTATGGCGTGGTAGAGTTCGACAAACAATTCAAAGCCATCAGCATTGAGGAAAAACCCAAACAGCCAAAGAGCCACTATGCCGTGCCGGGGCTTTATTTCTATGATAACAGCGTGGTGGAAGTGGCAAAAAACTTGAAACCAAGCCCTCGTGGGGAGTACGAAATCACAGATGTCAACAGGCATTATTTGGAGCGGAACAATCTCGAAGTACGCGTGATGGGTCGCGGCTATGCTTGGCTCGACACGGGCACTCACGAATCACTCATGCAGGCCAGTCAATTTGTGCAAGCCATCGAAGCGCGTCAGGGATTAAAAATCGGCTGCATAGAGGAAATTGCTTGGGAGATGGGCTTCATTGACGACGGTGGCCTCGAACGTATGGGGCAGAAATATCTGAAAAGCGGTTATGGAGAGTATCTGTTGAGCCTGCTTAAACTCGCCAAGTGACAGCCCCAAACGAGAAAAGTGTGGACTGTTCAAGTAGATGTTGAGCTTCCTTGGCGGTTGTTCCTCAAGCATTTAAGCAGGCGGTTATTTCGAGTCACCGCCAGAATTAGCGCACGTTTTCAGCAGTCCCCCCCTAGTTCACTTGAATTGTGAATTTGTTTTGGAGCGTCGAGCGGACCGGCCCCCAACGCCAATGTGCATGCTCACCATTCGATAGCAATTGCTTGCTCGATTTTTTCTGAAAGGCTAAGCGCCACGGGGCAGGTGCGGGCGATGGCTTCCAATACCTTTTTGTCTTTGTCCGAAAAATTGTTTTTCGGCATCTTGATTTTCACCTCAATGCGGCTAATCCGGCGTGGGTCGGCAGACATGATTTTGTTGACTTCGGCGTTCGCGCCTGTGATATCGAGGTCGCGGGCACGAATAGCCATCGTTGTCAGAATGCAAGTGGCCAATGAAGTGGCACAAAGGTCGGTGGGCGAAAATGCCTCGCCCTTGCCCTGGTTGTCGGGTGGGGCATCGGTGACAAAGGATTGGTCTGACCGAAGGTGGAGGCATTCGGTGCGGAGGTCGCCGAGATATTGGACAGTGGCGGTCATGGATGGTTGTTTACATGAATTGAGAGTTGAGGCTTTCTAGCGGTTGATAGCCAAGCCATTATTCAAGCAATAATTTGAAATCATGGCCCGGGCAGCGCCTACGAATGCTCAATAGGCTCTTGCAAACAGTACCCGTCGCTCGCTGGGCTTGCCCGTCAGGACGCATTGGCCTGCCTCATCAGGCCAATCCAACGGGATGCACCGAATGGTCGCCTTCGTACGCTCTTTTATCTGCAATTCAGTCTCGGTGGTGCCATCCCAATGCGCATGGACAAAGCCGCCTTTGTTTTCCAAAATATCTTCCATTTCAGCCAAAGAGTCTGCTTTCGTGATATGCGCATCGCGATAGGTCTTGGCGCGGTCGAAGAGATTCTGCTGAATCTCGTCGAGCAGTCGAGCGATGTGGTCTCCTATGCCATCGAGCGGAACGCTGGATTTTTCCTTGGTGTCGCGGCGGGCCACCTCTATTTGCCCGGCAGCCAAGTCGCGCTGCCCAAGCCCAAGACGCACGGGAATGCCGACCATTTCGTATTCAGCGAATTTGAAGCCGGGGCGATTCTGGTCGTCGTTGTCAATGGAAACCCGGATTCCTTTGGCGCGAAGTTGGGTGGCGATGCGGTCGGCGGCTTCCGTAAGTTCTGGGGAGGGCTTCGGAATTGGCACGATGACGACCTGTGTGGGCGCGAGTTTGGGCGGCAGCACCAGCCCGTCGTCGTCAGAGTGGGTCATGATAAGACCGCCAATGAGCCGTGTGCTCACTCCCCACGAAGTGGCCCAAACGTGTTCTTGTTGGTTGTCTTTGTTGAGGAAATAGACATCAAAGGCTTTGGCAAAATTTTGCCCCAAAAAGTGGGAGGTGCCTGCTTGCAAAGCTTTTCCATCCTGCATGAGCGCCTCTATGCAAAACGTCTCGTCGGCGCCGGCAAATCGTTCGTTCGGTGTCTTGACTCCTTTTATGACGGGCATGGCCATCCACTCTTCCGCAAAGCGGGCGTAGATGTCGAGAATCAGCCGCGTTTCGCTCATCGCTTCTTCGGCTGAGGCATGAGCGGTGTGGCCTTCTTGCCAGAGAAACTCCGCCGTGCGCAAAAACGGGCGTGTGCGCATTTCCCAACGCACCACGTTGGCCCATTGGTTGATAAGGATGGGCAGGTCGCGGTAGCTTTGTATCCAATTGCGATAAGCATTCCAGATGATGGTTTCGGAGGTGGGGCGCACGATGAGCTCCTCCGCCAATTTAGCCTCTGGGTCAACGATAACCCCATTGCCATCGGGGTCGTTTTTCAGGCGGTAATGCGTCACGACGGCACATTCCTTTGCAAAGCCTTCGACGTGCGCTGCCTCTTTGCTCAAAAAACGCTTGGGGATGAACAGCGGGAAATAGGCATTCACATGGCCTGTGTCCTTGAACATGGCATCCAGCGCGTCGCGCATTCTTTCCCATATTCCGTAGCCATTGGGTCTGATGACCATGCAGCCATACACTTCTTCCGCGTTTTCGGCCAGCTTGGCCTTGTGCACAATGTCCAGATACCACTTCGAGTAGTTTTCCGAGCGGGGCGTTATTTCTTTTGCCATGTTTTTTCGTCAGTGATGTGGTTCGATTTTTATTCTTTTTGCCGTGACCGTGAATGAGAGCGGCACGATGTCCTCTATGATTTTGTCCTTGGCCGTGCCAAGCAAGCCTGATTGGAAATTGACCCCCCACTTGGTTCGGTTGATGGCGAAATTGGCCGACTGCGCTTTCAATTCATCGTTGTTGATGGTCAGTTTGAGTGGAATGTTCACAGGGTGGGTTGTGTCTTTCAGCGTGAGCTGACCACTGACCACCCAGTTGAAATCAGGCAAGTTGCTGGGCAATACTTCGTCGAACACAAATTCGCCTACTGGGTATTTTTTTACTTCAAAAAAATCGGAGTCTTTCAAGTGCGACTCAAGGTCGGCCTTGGCGCCCGGGTCTTTTATATTGTTGACATTGATAGAGGTCATGTCGAGGGTTATTTTACCACTCAACAAATGTCCCTGATTCACCTTCAATTCTCCGCTTGACACGTTCAAAGTCCCTGTGTGCCGATTGCCGATGGTTCGTTTACCTAGCCAACTTACCACCCCATCGGTGATGGCGTAAGTGGCGGCTCCTTCAGCGGGTATGGAAGACAGGCGTATGGTGTCGGATTTCGATACGGGGGTGGCAACGGGCTCACGAGTTGGTTTTGAATCGTTTTTGCAAGAAATCAGGGCTATTACGCTCAATATCGAGAGGGTGGTCAATTTTAAAACGCGCATCATGGTATGTCTTGAAATAGCATTTGCACAAAAAAGAAGTGCAAAGGTACGGGTTGCAGCTTTTGGCAGTAACTTCGACAAAAAAATTCATGCGCGGGCAGCACTTACGGGTTTGCCGCGTTATTTAATCGGCTTTTTCCAAAACCATTTTCAATGAAAAATTTACATTGCCTACGTTTGCCGTTGTTGCTCGGCATTTTGGCGTCGTTGATAGCGGCCTGCCGAATCGAGGATGACAAAGACGTGGTGGTGACTATCCCGCCTGAATACAGGGTAGATGTTTTTCAAGACCGCGCCCCCACCGACGGCACCCCAACTTTTGGCCTTTGGGTGGAGAGCATGGCTAAATTCGAGTGTCCCGACTTTGGCATTGATGCCAGCGTGGCCTTGTTGGGCGGGCGCATCGAGGTGACGATTTTGGGCGTGCAGCGACCTTCCCCATGTGTGGGCGACTCTGCCACCGCCAAACAATTCATCCCGCTCGGTCATCTGGACGATGGCACCTACCCGTTTAGCCTCTCCTTGCGCGATGTAATCGTGAACAATGGGACACTTCGAATCGAGAATGGGCGCCATGTGTTATCCCTACCCAATGCGCAGGGCGTTGAAGTCCAAAACTATGTACTGGAACACTTGCCAGACGGCATCATTTGGGGTTACGCGGCCACGCCCGATGAGCCTTCGATGCCGATAGCCGACAATTTTCTCACAGACCTGAAAACACTTACCGCTGAAAACGACCTCGCGCCGGGTTTTTACAGTTACTTCACCATATCGGGTACTGGCGTGATTACACTGCACGGGCGCATCGCCCCGGCGGAAACGGCAAGCGTGTTCGTTCGCCGTCTCTTATCGTCTCCCGATTCTCTCAAAGGTTTGTTGCAAAATTACCGGAACGCTCAGCAGCAGCCATTGACCGTCAAGTGTTGGACGACGGGAGGGGAGCTGTAGCCACCCGAAACATAGGCATTAGTCTCCGCGTCGCCGAGTTTTGAGCATGGTTGATATACCCAGATTAAAGAGGATTTGAACCTGCCCGCTGGCAAGGCAGGGATGCCCTTGATTGATTTGTATGATTTTCATTGGCAAGAAAAATGCCGTCGCTTTCTACCTTCACCCATCGAAAGAACAAGGCACACGTTCCCCAGCCGACTGGTTTTTCTGCCAGCCCAAAGTTTTCAGCCACAAACTCACCCTGCCGGATACCCATGCTGTTCAATTTGCACCAACTGCCATTTGCACGACTGCTCGTGTTCGTTTGTTTCCTGATTTTTCCAAAAATACTCGCTGCTCAACATTCCATAGCACGCGAATGGAATGAGACTCTGCTTCAAACCATCAGGGAAGACCTCGCCCGGCCAGCAGTGCAGGCCCGCAATCTCTTTCATTTTTCCATCGCTCTTTACGACAGCTGGGCAGCCTACGACACCGAAGCCGAGACCTACCTGCTTGGCAAAACGGTTGGAGGCTTCACCTGCCCATGCAAGGAAATACCCGTACCAAAAGACATTGAAGCCGCCCGTAAAGAAGCGATGAGTTTTGCCGCGTACAGACTGCTCATGGCTCGCTACACGCTTTCGCCGAGTAGCGGCGGGGCATTGAGCAGATTTCAGGACCTCATGAAAAAACACGGATACAATTTTCGGGACTACTCTTCCAATTACGAGTCAGGTTCGCCCGCTGCTTTAGGCTCCTATTTGGCACATTGCATTCTTCAAATGGGTCAGCAGGACGAGATAAACGAGCAAGGCAACTACAGGAGCCAATCTTATCAGGCCGTGAACCCACCTTTGGACATCACGGCTCCCGGCACCTCAGCGCTGTCGGAGCCGAACGGCTGGCAGCCCCTCAAAATGAACATCGCCATCGAGCAGGATGGCCACAAAATGCTGGAGTGCAAATGCGGGGGCAAGCCGCTCATCGAATACGTCGGCTCCACAGACCCAAGTGGCCGCCCGGTCACGTCCACCCAAGCTTTCCAGTGCCCCGATTGGGGACTGGTGCACCCCTTTGCCCTGCACAGACAGGATATGAGCGTTTACCAACGCGACGGAAAGCAACATCGGGTCTATCTCGACCCCGGCACCGATTTTCTGCCGCGGTTGAATGCGAGCAAAGGCGGCGGCACCTCGCCGGACTATGCATGGAACTTTGCCTTGGTAGCCGCTTGGTCTGCTTACCTTGACCCCAGCGACGGGGTGCAATGGGATGTGTCGCCGCGCAGCATCGGCAACGTGCAGCATTACCCGCAAAACCTGAGCGAACTACGCGATTTTTACAACATGGAAATCGGGCGCGACGCGGGAGGCGGCCACAAGACAAACCCTCACACAGGGCAGCCTTACGAACCCCAAATCGTGCCGCGAGGCGACTTTATTCGTGTGGCTGCGCGGTTTTGGGATGAAGGGCCGAACAAGGAAACTATTGCGGGACACTGGTTCGCCATGTTGAACTACATCAGCGACCAGCCTGGTCTGGTCAAAAAATTCAACGGCAAAGGTCGCCTCATGAGCGATTTGGAATGGGATGTCAAGGCATATTTTGTGCTCGGCAGTGCGTTGCACGATGCGGCCATAGCAACGTGGAGCATCAAGCGTCGGTACGACGGCATACGCCCCGTTTCGGCGCTGCGCTACTTGACTGGCCTTGGCCAAAGCTCTGACCCCAGACTTCCGGCGTACAACCCGGCAGGCATCCCGCTGCTACCCGGACGAATAGAATTGGTAACTAAAAACGACCCGCTGGCTGGCACCCAAAAGGAAAACGTCGGTAAAATCAAATTGTACGCTTGGAAAGGGCCGTTTTCGGTGACGGACCCAGCCACCCAAACGGCGGGTGCCGGGTGGATACTGGCCGAAAACTGGTTTCCCTTTCAGCCCAAAACTTTCATCACGCCTCCATATCCCGGCTACGTTTCCGAACATTCCTCCTTCTCTCACTCTGCGGCTGAGGCATTGCTCCTGCTGACAGGGGATGCCTATTTTCCCGGCGGGTTGGGCGAATATCCCGTAAGGGCAGATAGCAATTTCCTAAGCTTGGAAAAAGGCCCGAGCATGGATGTCACCCTTCAATGGGCCACCTACCGCGATGCCGCCGACCAAGCAAGCCTGTCGCGCATCTGGGCCGGCACCAACCCTCCGTTCGACGACATACCGGGCCGTCTCATCGGCGCAAAAACCGGCGCGGCGGCCTTCCAACTCGCCCGAAACTTTTTTTATCAAGACCGCGACCGCGACGGGTATTTCAGTTACGAGGATTGCGACGATGCCAATCCTGCCGTCTATCCCGGTGCACCAGAAATATGCGACAAACTGGACAATGACTGCAACGGGAAAGCCGATGACGGCATAACCTGCCCGAATAAATAATCGGCATCAGTACAAATCCTATGAGCATGAATAATATGGACGACATAAAAAAACGACTGGATGAGATTTTCCTCAAAATAACCATAAATGACAAGAATCCATTTGAACGGGACTTCGACGAATCTGTATTTGATTTAGCGAATGACCTTATTCGCGCACACGAAGAGTCTGACTATGTTGAAACAATAATAGAACTGTCAAACAACATAGACGCTCACAAAATAGGCTGCCTATTCGATATTTTGCTCTGGTCCACCCGGGATGAAGGGCAAAAAGTACAAGAATGGAGAAAGAAAAGTTTGGAAAATGGAAAGGAGAGAGAAGTCGAGATTGCCTTATGCGTATCGAATGCCTATCCAATGATTGACTTGCATCGGTTTCTATCGGTATTGGATGAGCTCACAATAAAATATCCCAAATTGGCTTCCCTTTACGAGCATTGGAAATCTTCAACACAGAACTCGATCAAGCGAGACGAAAAAGAAGAAAAGCCGGGGCGGATATTTGGTTGGTTGAGGAATCTGCTACGCCGCGACTTAAAGGAGAAACTTCGAGGGCGATGAGAATTTATCAATGCTCCTCTGACCGTCCTAATATCCGCCCTTGTCCAAACATTTTTTTAAGTTCGGCCTCTTCCTTGAGTTCCTCTTCGGTTGCCGGAGGGATATCCATTTTCGTCAGGTCCGGTTGCCCGGCATCCACCCAAGCGGTGAACCATGCGCTGCTGGTGGCGTGAATGGCCGCCCTCATTCGGCGCTCCATCATGCCTTGTAGGGCGGCTTGGTAGGCGGCGGCATAATCGCGACAAGGGGCTAGTATGGATAGGCCATTGCGCATATCTGGGCACATCTGTCGGTCGGAAGGGAAGCTGCGGCTGAGGCTGCGTTCCATCGTCAGCACACTGTCCACCATGCTATGACTATCAAAAACCGCTTGCCAGAAGTAATCTACGGGATGGGTGATGTACTCGGGTTTGCCCACAAAAAAATCATACTCTTCGTCGGCAAAAAGCTCTGGCACACGGCTTTCCCAAAAGCCATGAATACCATGCTGTCCCGTTTTTTGTCCGTTGTAATTGCTCGTGGTGTGAAGCGGCACATGAGCATCGCCGATATAGTGTCCCATGTCCGCGCAAAGGCGAAGTATGCGTCTGGAATTGCGCTGACGGAAGGCTTCGGTGAGGTCGCGCTGCATCTTTTGCAGATGCCACGGCACAATGCCGTGTTCCGACAAGTGCTCGCGGTAAAAGGCTTTCTGCGCACGCATGGGTATTTCATTTTCCTCCAAAAAGGTGTTTAGGGTATCGGAGGGCAAATTGAGGTCGTCTTTGTAGTAGCGCGGCAGCACACAGCGGATGAAGAAGTTTTTGTACGAAGATGCTGTTTCCTCCGCGACGGGTTTTTGAGCGCCAAATAGTTGCACGGTATCGCCCCTGCTTGTCACCACCCACAGGTCGGTGTATTTTATCATGGCATCCACCCACAGCCTCGGCACATTATCAAAGGGCGGCTCACCGTACATATCAAGGTCAATGTAATGGCGCGGGGCCTCGTTTTTGGTCGCGTAGCGCCGCATATCGGCATCTACTGCGTGGTCGGCGAGCCAGTCAATGTTGGGTTTGAAAAACACCATCATTTCGGGGGGCAGTGTCAGCACTGCCAAGCGATTGATGCGCCTATGCGCAAAAAAGCCCCAAGGGGGAGCGTGGTCGTTCCCCTGCGTGGAGACAAGGTTTTGGTAGGCAAGTTTATTTTGCACAGAAATAAAGGGGAGGGGTAAAAGCGGCGCGGGATGTTCGCGCAGTTGTTCCACGGAGGGCAAGTCGGAGAAACTGGGCGCGGCCAATAGGAGCACAAAAAGCAAAAGAAAGGGGGCGAATGTTTTTTTCATGGCTGAAATATCCGAAGAGTCCGCAACATTCTACTCAACCGCCCACCACCTCCACCGACCATGCCTCTGCTTTTTCGGCAAATAAAATTTTGGTTTTGGCCCAAGTGGTTTGGAACAGGTCGGATTGCCGATAGGTCTCCAATGCTGCCTCATCCTCCCAGATACTCAGGGTGAAAAGCACATTCGGCGCATTGGTCTGACGCAAGAGTTCCATGTGCAGGCAGCCGGGAAAGGCACGGATGCGGTTTTTGCTGTGCTCAAATACATCCCGCAGAAAGACTTCCACCGCTTCCTCCCGGAAAGTCATTTTCACAATTCTTTTTATCATCAACAAAGAAGGTATCTTGAAAGCCTGTCAAAGCGCGTAACGCCGTTTTCGCCGCCAATTGAAAAACCACCCAAACACACCGAGAAAAACAAGCGGAACGCCGATGTTGAGCACGCGCCATAACGCCTGCTCTTTTTTAGCTTTCACGGTATCGAGCAGCCTCAATTTCACTTCTTTCGTGCGGGCCTCGATGACACCCGTAGGGTCTATCAGATACTCGATGGCATTGAGCATGAGGTCTTTATTGGCATAAGTGCTATTTTCAAAACGATTGTAACCAAGCGGGAGCCACTCTTTCTTGGCGGCATCGCGCACAAAATTGGCAGCCACGTCGCCGTCGCTAATGACGAGCATACGGGTCGGTTCGCTTTCCGCTCTGAACGTGAGGCCTAGCTGCTGCAAGCCCGCTTGCATCTCGGCTGATACCCGATTTTCATAGTTGGAGGGGAAAATACCTTCCAGCAAGAGACCCACGGTTTGCATCCCTTTGTCGAATTTGGCGGGGTCAGGGTCGTAGCGCAGGATTTCAAAATTTAAATCAATCGGGCTGAATTGCAGCCTGCTGTAGCGGCTACTGGTCAGCAGCCGTGTTTTTTTCACGGGTGTTTTGGTGCGAATGGTATCTATGGAAGAGCAAAATCGCAGCTCCACTCGGTCAAGGTTTTTCACAATCGGGTGGTTGCCAGTTGGCAACACAGCGGGATGATAGTACCATGGGAACAGTTCCATTTGAGGAGCATTGCCCATTTGCCCGGTAGCCAACGGGATTCTGGAACATTCGAGGTCGAGCACAAGGTCGGGCTGGATGCGAGCGCCGTATTTGAAGAGCATGTCTTCGAGGTTGAGCGGGTAGTCCGATGGCACAAAATGCCCCGTGTGACGCATGCTGTCGAGGTCGGCATTAAGCCGGTCAATGAGCCACAACACGCGGCCACCCTGCATGAGATATTGGTCAATCTTGAACTTGTCTTTTTCCGAAAATTCCGTGAGCGGCTTGGCCACGATGAGCAAAGCGCAATCTTGCGGTCGCAATTGCACCAAAGAGTCGAGTGTGATGCGGTCTGTGTCGTAAAACTGATTAAGGGCACGCTCCAAATCGGATGTTTGCAACCGGTCCAGCTCCCCATGCCCCTTCGTGAAAAGTATGGGCAGGCGTTCGGGGGTCAGAATCTTCTTAATTGCGTTGGCAAATTTGTACTCCAACAGTGACACCGAATTGTTGATGACGACCTCTGGATTCAGGCTGGGCGACTCGTTTTCGAGCAGTTTGACCACTACCCGGCGATTGCCGTAATGGACCACCGCCACCGGGTAGATAAGTCGTTGGGAGCGTTGCCCTTGGTCGGCCACGCGCAAGTTGACTGGCACGATGCCCTGCTCTGCCAATGCCTTGCGGCGCTCGTTCACGTCTTCCAGCGTCCCTTGGTTGGGGTCGTCGAACTGATAGTCAATATAGCCGCTAACGGCGCGAAAATCATTGAGCATATCGCGCGTGGCAGTTTGTAGGCGCTTAAATCCCGCCGGGAATTCGCCCTCCAGCAGCACCTGAACATAGATGCGGTCTTTCAGCCCCTTGAGCAGCTCCCGTGTGGGGCGGGTGAGTGTGAAGCGTTTTTCTTCCGTAAGGTCGAGATGCGTGTAAAAGGCACTGGCCAAAATGTTGGCAAACAACAAGATGCCACAAAAAAGGCCAAACTGCAAAAAGGCTTGTGAACGCTTGGAACGAGCCATGATGTGTTTATTTAGAGTGGCAAAAGTACGGCGAGTGGCAGGGGGTTTTTTACTGTCGAGCAATAAATCCTTTCTCCAAAAGTTAAATAAGCCCAAAATTAAACACGTCGTGTACTTCATTGCGCAGTTGACACATTTTAACACAATAGCGGCTCGAAAGTGCATCAAAAGTCAAAAGTTTTTCCGTCTCTATACCATGAATAAGCGCTTGCTGATTTTTCCCAAATTCATATTTACCCTTTTACTTCTCTCCATCCTCCCCATCACGCTCCAATCTCAATGTGTTTCCGGCGATTGCAAAAATGGCGTAGGCACTTTTGTCTATCCTTCGGGAGCGAAATACACCGGCCATTTCAAGGACGGTGAAATTCATGGTATCGGGGTGTGCTACTACACCGACGGCAGCAAGTATCAAGGCGAGTGGGTACATCGCTACCCCGAAGGCAAGGGCACCAAAACCTATTCGGATGGCACCGTGCGCACGGGCCTTTGGAAACGCGGAAAGCCCGTGGACGAAAATGGCAACCTCCTCGAAGAATATATCGCCAAGAAAAAAGATGAGCGTCAGGACGACGGCACCAACATCCAGTCGGGATGCCTATCCGGCGATTGCAAAAACGGACAAGGGATTTTCGCCTATCCCGACGGCAGCAAATACGAAGGGCAATTTTTGAAGGGCAAATTTCATGGGCAAGGCGTGTTTTATTTTGCCAACGGAGACAAGTACGAAGGGGAGTTCAAGGAAAACTACCCGGACGGTCATGGCACACGCACCTACGCGGTCAACAATCAGCAGGAAACTGGTGAGTGGCGGCAAGGCGAATACTTTGGCAGCAGCCTCATCGAAAGCGGAAAAACAGGGTGCATACAAGGCAATTGTGACAACGGAAAAGGTTCCTATATCTTCAAAGAAGGAGTGGCCAAATACACTGGCGACTTCAAGGACGGGCAGCCGCACGGT